>JANOFR010000020.1:0-17045 GCA_031413755.1 Chitinophagaceae bacterium | reverse complement strand
ACACTAATTTACACGAATGTTAAATGATTAATACGCCTACTGAAATGTGCAGGAAGTTTTTGCAAATATCTGTCTTTCATGTATTTTTTTGTATTTATTCGTGTTAATTCGTGCCATTCGTGGCGTATTTTTGTATCATGAAAATTTTCCTGGCACAGCAAAACTATCACATCGGCAATTTTGAAAGCAATACCCAAAAAATTATCCATGCAATAGAAACAGCAAAACAACAGGGTGGCGATCTGATCGTATTCAGTGAGCTGAGTGTTTGCGGCTACGCTCCCCGTGATTTCCTGGAGTTTGAAGATTTTATCAATAAAAGTTATGAAGCAATTGACATAATAAAACAACATGCTGATACAATAGGTGTGTTGGTTGGGGCACCGGACAGGAATCCTGTTAGGGAAGGGAAAGATTTATTTAATGCGGCTTACCTGTTGTATGAAAAAGAAATAAAAGCCATTGCACATAAAACCTGCCTGCCCAATTATGATGTTTTTGATGAGTACCGTTATTTTGAACCGGCCTATGAATGGAGTGTTATGGAATTCAAAGGAAAAAAACTGGCCGTAACCATATGTGAAGATATCTGGAACCTGGGTGATAATCCATTATACCGCAATTGCCCGATGGATGAGATGATGAAACAGTATCCTGACCTGATGATCAATTTATCAGCATCGCCTTTTGATTACACACATGATGAAGACCGGAAAGCAACAATAAAATCGAATGTAACAAAATACAAATTGCCTTTATTTTATTGTAATGCAATAGGCAGCCAGACAGAAATTGTATTTGACGGGGCTTCACTGGTATTTGATGCAGCAGGCAATCTTTGTGGCCAGTTACCGATGTTTGAAGAATCTATACAATCCTTTACTTTAAAAGATGATGGCAGCATTGAAGCACCGGTAATAGATCCCGCCGGCCGCATGCCCGAAAAAGAACTTGAACCAATAAGTTTGGAAGCGCATTTGAACATTAAGCAGGTACATGATGCAATTGTATTGGGGATACGTGATTATTTTTCTAAAATGGGATTTACAAAAGCCATCATCGGCAGCAGCGGAGGTATTGACAGTGCTGTTACTTTAACACTGGCCTGCAGTGCTTTGGGAACTGAAAATGTAAGGGCTATATTAATGCCTTCACCATATTCTACTGCACATTCTGTAAATGATGCTGAACAGTTAAGTTTAAACCTCGGAAATTTATACGACATTATTCCCATAGAAAATATTTATAAAAGTTTTTTAGAAGAATTGAAACCCATATTTAATAACCTGCCATTTGATATTGCTGAAGAAAATATACAAAGCCGGAGCCGGGGAAATTTATTAATGGCAATTGCCAACAAGTTTGGCTATATTTTATTGAATACATCAAATAAAAGTGAATTGGCAACCGGCTATGGAACCTTATATGGCGATATGGCCGGCGGGCTTGCCGTTTTAGGCGATTGCTATAAATTACAGGTATATGCACTTGCAAATTATATCAACAGGGATAAGGCGATAATTCCAAACAACATTATTATAAAACCACCAAGTGCAGAATTAAGGCATGGACAAAAAGATGCTGATTCGCTGCCTGATTATGATATTCTTGATAAAATCTTATATCAATACATTGAGCGTACACAAGGGCCTAAGGAAATTAAAGCACAGGGTTTTGATGCATCACTGGTTGACAGGATCCTGAAGATGGTAAATATCAACGAATATAAACGGAACCAGTTTTGCCCCATCATCCGCATTTCCCCCAAGGCATTCGGGGTGGGCAGAAGGATTCCGATAGTAGGAAAATACCTAAGCTAGAAAAACCATATCAGGGACATCGATAATATTCTCTTCATCAGCTATTATATTTTCTCCACCACTACGGCTGTTCCATAAGAAAGGACTTCTGTAACACCATTCATTACTTCATTGGCATCGTAACGCATATTAATAATAGCATTTGCACCACGTTCATTGCCATTTTGTATCATTAACTGGTAAGCCTCTTCCCTGGTTTTTTCGCATAATTCTGCATAAATTGAAATTTTACCGCCTATCAACGTTTGAAAACCACCGGCAATATTGCCAAATATACTCCTGCTCCTGACCGTAATCCCTCTTATAAGACCCAGGTGTTTGGTAATGCGGTAACCTTCCAACGTGTTTGATGTAGTTATTAATTGTTGATCAATCATAATAAAATATTTTATTAAAGTTAGATTGATTTTAACAAAGTTTTGCGCTGTTCATAAAAACGGTCAAATTTTTGTACGGCATAGTTCGTATTTTGCGGCCTCACTCCTTCCGATAGCCAGCGGGACCAAAGTAGTGTGGACCGGAAGAAATAATTAAAGACCGAAATTGTATTATATCAACATTGACTGATAAAAAAGTATGACAAAACCTTCTCCATAAACAGTTGCCCTTTTTGGGGGATGGAGGGGATAAAAATAAAAATCTATGGTTCAAACTTCTGAAGACATTCGTTTGCTTAATGAAAAAATTAATCATGCATCCGGATTTATAACACGTATTAATGATGAGTTAAGTAAAGTGATCGTAGGGCAGCAATCCATGATCGAAAGGTTATTAATTGGCCTTTTAAGTAATGGACATATATTATTGGAAGGCGTACCCGGCCTGGCTAAAACTTTGGCGATTAAATCGTTGGCGCAGACGGTGCATGCCCATTTCAGCCGTATTCAGTTTACACCGGATCTGCTACCGGCAGATGTTGTTGGTACCATGATCTACAACCAGGCAAAAAATGAATTTATGGTTCGTAAAGGCCCCATTTTTTCAAATTTTATTTTGGCAGATGAAATTAACCGGGCCCCGGCAAAAGTTCAAAGTGCTTTATTGGAAGCCATGCAGGAACGGCAGGTAACGATCGGCGATACAACTTATAAACTTGTAGAACCTTTTTTAGTGCTGGCAACTCAAAACCCGATTGAACAGGAAGGGACCTATCCTTTGCCTGAAGCACAGGTAGACAGGTTTATGTTGAAAGTGGTTATTGATTACCCCAGTAAATCAGAAGAACAACTTATTATTCGTCAAAATACATTGGGGATGAGTTTCCCTGCATTAAACCCTGTAGCTTCTGCCAGTGAAATTCTGACTGCAAAAGAACTGGTACGCCAGGTTTACCTTGATGAAAAAATTGAGAATTATATTTTAGATATTGTTTTTGCCACCCGCTTTCCGGATAAATACAACCTGCCAAAGTTGACCGCTTTGATAGGATTTGGAGGCTCACCAAGAGCAAGTATTAACCTGGCACTTGCTGCAAAAGCCTATGCTTTTTTAAATAACCGGGCCTATGTTATCCCGGAAGATGTAAGAAACATTTGTAAAGATGTTTTACGCCATCGTATTGGATTAACATATGAAGCTGAAGCGGAGAATGTAAATGTAGAACAGATCATAAATGAGATTTTAAGAGTGGTGAATGTACCCTAAAACAGTTGTTCCGTTTCCCGTTTCTTGTTTCTGGTTGGGCGTATAATTTTTGATGACTCCTTCAATTTTCAGAAACGGGAAACGGAACAACAAGAAACGGGTAACAAGAAACAAGAAACAATTGATGTTAACAACAGAGGAAATACTAAAGAAAGTCCGTGAGCTTGAGATCAAGAGCAAAAAGATAACCACGCATTTATTTACCGGCGAGTATCATTCTGCTTTTAAGGGAAAGGGAATGAGTTTCAGGGAAGTAAGGGAATATTATGCAGGCGATGATGTACGTTTTATTGACTGGAATGTGAGTGCAAGGTTCAGTCACCCCTTTACCAAAGTTTTTGAAGAGGAAAGGGAACTTATTGTAATGCTATTAATTGATACCAGTGCAAGTAATATGTTTGGAACAGTAGCCATGCAAAAGAAAGATCTTATCATTGAATTAGCTGCTGTATTAACTTTCAGCGCCATCAGCAATAATGATAAAGTAGGGGTAATTTTTTTCAGCGATAAAATTGATAAATACATTGCACCTAAAACGGGAAGGAAACATGCCCTGTATATCGTTCGTGAATTATTGACTGTAGAAGCAACTCAGAAAGGGACTGACCTGGATACTGCGATAAAATTTTTCAGCCGCTCGGTAAAACAAAGAAGTATCGCTTTTTTATTAAGTGATTTTTTAGTTACCGGTTATGACGACGACCTTAAAGTGATTGGCAATAAGCACGATGTAATTGGAATAAGGGTATATGATAAAATGGATATGCAGTTACCCGATGCAGGATTATTGCAGGTGCAGGATGCAGAAACTGATAAAAGTAAATGGATAGACAGCAGCGATGAAATGGTACGGTACAATTACCAGCAGCATTTTATGCAGCAAAGCGAATTGAGTAAAAACTATTTCAGGAAAGCAGGTGCTGAATTATTACATATACGGACAGATGATGACTATGTAAAAATACTTCAGAAGTTTTTTATAAAAAGAATATGACCCAGATAAGATAATGGTGAAAAGAAAAAAAAGCCGGAAAGGATTAGGTATTGGATTAACAACCTGTTTTTCTTTATGTGTGCATTTGTGTTTTTGCCAGGCAGTTCAAACTGTTGCTGATAAAAAAGAGATCTTAATTGGCGAACAGGTAAGACTTAAAATAAAAGCTATTTTACCGGCAGGTTCATATAGTTTAAAAAATTGGTTTTCATTACCTGATTCTATTCCGCATTTTGAAATTGTTGAAACCGGTAAAACAGATACCCTCCTTAATAAAGACAATTCAAAAGTGATTGAACAAACCATCGTGTTTACAAGCTTCGACTCCGGTAAATGGGTATTCCCGTCATTACCCATATCATTTGTTAATCTGGCAGGGCAGCCTGTTACAAGATTTAAAACCGATTCAATAGTTATTCATGTTTCCTATTCTCCCGCGGACAGTACCGATCAGCTTCGCGATATTAAACCAATTATCCTGGTTTCAGTAACAGATTATAACTGGGTTTATATAACTGCCGGTATTATCGTGTTGCTGCTTATACTTATTTTGCTGTACCGGTATTGGAAAAAGAAGCGAAAATTAATTCCGGGAGATTCCCTGGCTAAACTTTCACCTTACCAGGAGGCTATGCAGGAAATAAACAGGCTTGCAAAATTCAATTTACAGGATGCAGCAGCAGTTAAAATGTATCATTCAAAAATTGCTGAAATTTTTAAAAGATATGCTGGCCGTAAACAAAATAAAAATCTGTTGAACAAAACTACCGGTGATCTTTTAATCATCATGTCAGAAAAAAATATGTCAGCAGGTAACCTTTCTAACTTAGCTACTGTTCTGCGTTGTTCAGATGTGGTAAAATTTGCAAAGTATTTGCCTTTGCCGGATGAAAGTGAAGATTGTAAACAAAAAATAACAGAGACTATAAATTTATTAGAATCTCCTAAA
Source organism: Chitinophagaceae bacterium (assembly GCA_031413755.1). GTDB lineage: Bacteria > Bacteroidota > Bacteroidia > Chitinophagales > Chitinophagaceae > Ferruginibacter. Next base: position 11,638 of record JANOFR010000020.1, on the reverse strand, counting down.
CCTTTTTAATAACCTTGCTTTTCAACTATTTTAAAAATATCATCTTTGGCCAGCCCTGGTTTTTTATGTTACTGGTATTGGTACCGGTGCTTATTATTTGGTACGTATTAAAAAATGACAATCAACAGGGTGCAATAATAATTTCAGATTCTTCGGCAAAGGGTTTAGGCTCCTGGAAATCGTCTTTACGGCATTTCCCGTTTTTTTTACGATTGATGGCTGTATTATGTATTATAACTGCATTGGCAAGGCCCCAAACTATTTATGAAGAGCAAAATGCAGAAGGAGAGGGGGTTGATATTGTTTTATGTATTGATGTTAGCGGAAGTATGACGGCGCAGGATCTAACGCCCAACAGGCTGGAAGCAGCAAAGAACGTGGCTATTGATTTTGTGAACAAAAGGGTTACGGACAGGATCGGTATTGTAATTTTTTCGGGTGAAAGTTTTACACAATGCCCGCTTACCACTGATTACCGGGTTTTGGTATCGGCCATTGAAAACATACGTAATGGTTTACTGGAAGATGGTACAGCCATTGGTTCAGGTTTAGGAACCAGTGTTGACCGTTTGCGCAGCAGTAAATCTAAAAGCAAAGTAGTTATTTTATTAACCGACGGAGAAAATAACGGGGGGCTTATTGATCCTGAAACTGCTAAAGAAATAGCGAAAGCATTTCAGGTAAAAGTATATACCATTGGTGTTGGAACCGATGGCTATGCTCCCCAGCCGGTAAATACGCCAATGGGTGTAGTTATGCAAAAGGGCAAAGTTTCAATTGATGAAAAGCTGTTGAAAGAAATTGCATTTCAAACCGGCGGCAAATATTTCAGGGCAAAGGATAATGCCGGGCTTACCGGTATTTATGCTGAAATAAACAACCTTGAAAAATCAAAGGTTGAGATTTCAACCCGAACCCGGTACACCGAAAAATTCTTTCCCTTTATTATTGCTGCATTGGCATTTCTGATCATGGAACTGCTGTTGAAATTTACCCTATTCCGTAAATTCCCTTGATGAACCCGTAAAGTTTATACGGGTTTTATTTTGGGTGATCTAATTGATAAAATAAGTTTTAACTATTTTTAAATGAGTTATTAAACCGGATGGGTTTTAGAATTATTTTCCTAAATTTCAATAATTAGTGTAAGTCGTTTTAATTAGTGAAATTTGTCCCTGATGAAAGCAACCGTATATAAAAGCACCGGAAACTGGTACATGGTAAAAGATGATAGCGGCAACCCCTTTAATGCCCGGCTACTCGGCAAATTTAAAATTGACGGACTTACCAGTACCAACCCGATCGCAGTTGGCGACCTGGTTACTATTGAAATGGAGAATGAGCTGGAAGGATCGGTAACAATTACCGAAATTGAAGACCGTAAAAATTATATCACCCGTACTTCTCCGGCAAATAAACACCAGCATCATATTGTTGCTTCTAATTTAGACCAATCGCTTTTGTTTGCCACCCTTAAAGACCCCAAAACATCGCTGGGTTTTATTGACCGGTTTTTAATAACCTCAGAAGCTTATCATGTGCCTTCCATCATTGTTTTTAATAAATCTGACCTGTACCAAAAAAAAGAGGAAGATAAATTTGCAGCGGTTAAAAATATTTATGAGGCCATTGGTTATAAAGTTTTATCCATGAGTTTAACAACGGGCGAAGGAGTAGCAGCAGTAAAAGCTTTATTGAAAAACAAAGTGACTTTGTTAAGCGGACATTCAGGAGTGGGTAAATCAACTTTTATAAATGCCATTTTTCCGGATATGAATTTAAAGACCCAGGATGTGAGTGGATGGAGCGGCAAGGGTTTACATACAACCACATTTGCCGAAATGTTTGATCTGCCTGAAGGAGGTAAAATTATTGATACTCCGGGAATAAGGGAACTGGGGTTGGTAGATATTTCAAAAAAAGAGTTGTCCCATTATTTCCCCGAAATGAGTGTTTTAATTAATGACTGCCAGTTTAATAATTGTATGCACCTGAATGAACCTTCCTGTGCTGTAAAAAGTGCAGTTGAAAACGGCACTATTCATATGTACAGGTATATCAGTTATTGTAATATTCTTGAATCAATTAATGAAAAAAGCTATTGATCAATAGGCCCGGGTCTCTAAAAAATAAGCAACTTCCATAACCACATTGTTATTTTTAGCTATATTTTTTTTCTGCTGGGGATAAATACTTACGCCATTAAAGATATTATAGTGAAGCGTTAAAAATTGTCCACGGTATTGAAAATCCCAATCCAGTGTTTCCGCATCATCAACCTGGTTGATAAATTTAACTTTTAAATCTGTTGCCAGGGTATTGGCAATAGCGTAAAATTTGGAGATACCGCAATTGTCATCAATAACAGCTTCGGTACAGCCATTATTGGTTTTTAGTTCGTAGCACATAGGTGTAGGGTTTATGAAATAATATATTGGTTATTGTCTTTTTCTTTAAAAGCTTTTACCGCACTGCTTTATCGCTTTATCTTCCGCCTTTGAACTTAGCTTTTTTTTCTGCTTTAATGGCCTTGGCATCTCCGCTTAATATTTTTTCTGCGCCTACATTTCTGCCATTTGTAGGGCAACCATACTTTTCTTTTTTAGTAAATATCCTGCTGATAAAACATCCGCTCAATAAGAACGAAGCACAAATAATAAGTAACAGAATCTTTTTCATTATGTAAAGATAATTTTTAATAGTTTACTAAATCTGCACACAAATAAAATCAAGACCCAGCCATTGCTTTAACCTTTTACATTTCCTCCTCCTTCCGGGGTAATTGCAGGGGACTTAAACCATTCACTGTACATCACATAATTTTCAGCTATCCTGTTAATTTCCCCGCTGATCATCTCCTGGCTGATATCTTTAACTTTTTTGGCAGGTATTCCGGCATAAATGCTTCCGGCTTCAATTTTGGTATTTTCAAGTACAACAGCACCTGCTGCAATTATACTGTTACTGCCTACTACCACATTATCCATCACAATAGCACCCATTCCTATGAGTACATTATCCTTTATAACGCATCCATGTACGATCGCATTGTGTCCAATACTAACATTATTTCCAATTATAGTGCCGGCTTTCTGATAGGTGCAATGAATTATTGCCCCATCCTGTACATTTACTTTGTTGCCTATCCGGATCATATTCACATCAGCCCTTACTACGGCATTAAACCAGATACTGCAATCATCACCTGTAACCAAATCCCCAACAATAGTGGCATTTGGAGCTATATAACAGTTTTTTCCAAAGATTGGTAATACTCCTTTAACCGGAAGAATAACAGGCATAATATTGATTTTATCCCCTCTGCCTCTGCTAATTTCAGAGAAACCAGATACAAAGCAGATTTGTTTACATTTTATTCATCAAAGAAACAAACTAAATTAAAACAGTTTTTTTATTTAAAAGGTAATTCCAAACATAACATATGATTGTAATTTTTTACCCTGATCAGAATACATGGCACTTAATTCCAATGGGCCAATAGGTGTTTTATAGGCAAATGTTACTGCATAACCACTCAGTACATCAATGCCTGAAGTCGCATTATTATTTGTTACAAAATCTTTCAATAATCCATTAATTCTTCCAATCAGGTAAAAATTGTTAAGCAAATTAAATCTCAGGCCCAGTTGTGAGGCAACAACACTTGATGAATTAATGGTAGCCTCCTGTATACCGGCAAATCTTATCTGGTTACGAAAATACCCGTTAATGCCACCTATTAAAAAATTATTGAGCACATTTGGGTTTCCGGTAAAATTGATGCCGGCCTGAAGCTCAGCATAAAATGTAATTTTTTTATTTAAAGATGTATATACAGTGCCGTCGAAAGTAAACCGGCTGTAATTATCAAAATTCAAATCTGAAGGAATTACAGGTAATCCATTTTGAAATTGGGTTATGTTTGACCTTTGATCATAAACAAATCCGAACTCCGTATTTAATTTAATGCCTTTGGTAGGATAAAATATCTGGTTTACGGTATTGTATTTTATATAGCAATAACTTCTTAATGCAGTCATTCTACCTTTGGTTTCAGAAACAGAACTAATAGCAGGGTTAAAGCGGATATATTCAAATGCTGATCCAATGCCTGCTGCAATTTTATTATTACCACTGTTTTGAAAGTTGAGAAAGATCCTGGAATAATTTTGTTTATAAGAGCCATCCAGTTTAAAATTCTGGTAAGTGCTGATTTCCTGGTTATCAAGCCGGAAGCCCGTAATAAAGGCCCAGTTTTTAATCCGGCCCATATATTGTAAATGTTCTGCCTCCACCTGTATACTCTCGCCTAATGATAGGGAGACCATACTTTTTGAGTTTGGAATAATAAAATCACGTGTAGCAATATTGAGGTTTACATTAATGCCCCTGAACCTGGTATAATACAAACCAGCTTTTAAAAAAGTGCCCGGATTTTCTTCTACGTTAAAAATAATTCTGGCAGTATCTTTTTTTATATAATCCAGTGAATACGTAATACGGTTATAATAACGGGAGCCATAGGCACGGATTATTTTTTTATTGATTTGCTCAGCTGTATAATTCCGGTTATCATAAAAATTCATCAGGTGACTGAGAAAAATTGCAGTTGTTTTCCGAAGCCCGGTTACCTGATAGTCTGTAATATAAACTGAATGCTTTTCGATGGAATACGCTTTTTCTTCAGTTACGGTTCCCAATGCATTGATACTGTCAGCAAGTTTTTTAAAAAGCGGGTAATACGAAAGCCCTGTTTCATTACCCTTTTTCATTATTAGATCACTGCTGCCAAAACTGCTCATGCTGTAATTTTGAAGCGGCATATAAATATATACATCCGTTAAAGGAATTTCTTCTTTAAAATCTTCAGCTTCTTTAAAAAATGCCATTTGCAGAATTACATCAATGGGGTTGAGTATTTTTTCTTTTGTTGCAAGGCCACCGCTAACATTACTGCCAATTATGAGATCGGCTCCCATCTCTTTTACATTTTTAACCGGAAAATTTCTTACCACGCCGCCATCCACTAATTTTTTATTACCGATGGCTACTGCCGAAAAAACAGAAGGGATAGCCATTGTAGCACTAAGGGCAATTGTAATATTGCCTGTATCCAAAACTACCAGAGCGCCTGTTTCCAGGTCGGTGGCCATACATTTAAAAGGTATTTTAAACCGGCTGAAGTCGCGGATATCTGACACATGAAAAAACAGTTCAGAAAATTTCGAATTAAGTTCCTGTCCCTTAATGACGCCCGTTTGCAAACGGATCTTTTTATTGATAAAGGGTAATTCAATAGCGAACCGGCTGTACTGATCCTTCTCTTCCATAGAAAGCGATTGCAAGGGAATGTTATTGGAAAACAACAGCTCCCAATCTATTTTCTTCATGATGTTTTCTATTGCTGCACCGCTGTAGCCAACAGCATACAAGGCACCAATAATACCTCCCATACTGGTGCCGGTAATATAGTCTACTTTTAGTCCGGCACTGTCTAATGCTTTTAAAATACCAATATGCGCAAGGCCTTTTGCACCGCCACCACTCAGTGTAAGTCCGATTTTGGGCCTCAAGGTATTTTCCTGTGCCGGCAGTAACAAAATAAAACTGAAACAACAAAAAAGGGTAAGAAAAAATCTCATTAAATAATTAATTAAATAATTGTGCCCCGAAGTTAATCATTGTACAAATTACGAACCAACTGCTTTTATATTTTCCCGGAAAAGTTAATTATTTCCTGTAATGAAAGTCGAAACCGGGGAATTTTTACAAACTAAAGCTTTTTATTTTTTATATACAGATACCTTTATTTTGCACTAATAATAAGTGATCATGACCAACCGGCAACTTTTTCTAAATCATATAGGCCAAACATCAACTGCACCGCTGTGCCTGGAAATTGTAAAAGCAACCGGATGTAAGCTGTATGATGTTGAGGGAAAGGAATATATAGACCTGATCAGCGGCATCAGTGTTTGCAGTGTAGGACACCGTCATCCAAAAGTAATTGAAGCCATTAAAAAGCAACTGGATGATTATCTGCACATCATGGTGTATGGGGAACTGGTACAAAGCCCGCAGGTACACTATGCCAAATTATTAACCGATCATTTACCCTCATCCCTGAATTCTGTTTTTTTTACTGCTTCAGGAAGTGAGGCAACTGAAGGTGCAATGAAGCTGGCCAAAAGATATTCCAACAGAACACAGATCATCTCTTTTAAAAATTCTTATCATGGCAGTACACAGGGTGCATTAAGCGTTATGGGCAGCGAATACTGGCAACAGGCTTTCCGGCCATTGTTACCCGATGTGATACAATTGAATTATAATTCATTTGAAGATCTTGAGAATATCACAAAAAGAACGGCTTGTGTTATTGCCGAAACTATACAGGCAGAAGCAGGCGTTTTGGTTCCGCTGCAGGGCTGGTTAAAAGCATTGCGTAAAAAATGTGATGAAACAGGCACACTTTTAATTCTGGATGAGATACAATGTGGCTTTGGACGAAATGGTACGCTTTGGGCCTTTGAGCAGTTTAATGTTATACCCGATATTTTATTATTGGGTAAGGCATTGGGTGGCGGTATGCCCCTTGGTGCATTTATTGCCGATAAAAATATTATGGATTCCTTAACCCATGACCCGGTATTGGGCCATATTAACACTTTTGGTGGTCACCCTGTTTGTTGTGCAGCCGGGTTGGCAGCATTTAAGGTGTTGCTGGATGAAGATATTATTAATGGAGTTACAGAGAAAGAAGCGTTATTTATTTCGTTATTACAGCATCCAAAAATAACTGCACTGCGAAGCCGTGGGTTAATGATTGCCGTTGAGTTTGAGAGTTTTGAAATGAATAAGAAAGTAATAGACACGTTGATTGACACTTCTTCAGCAAGTGCTGCAGGGGTATTTACTGATTGGTTCCTGTTTGCTTCAAACTGTTTGCGTATTGTACCCCCACTTACAATATGTAATGAAGAGATTGTGGTTGCTTCTAAAAAAATTACAGATACATTAAATTCAATTTAATATTTAGTGTGTACCCGGATGATAGATCCTTTCGGCATTTTTATAAACTGTTGTTTTATCCAAAGTCATTTTTTTAGTCTGTTGTTTTAAATACATGTCCACCTGGTCGTCATAATGTTTATTACCCGGTTTTGCACTGGCACCATACATATTTATCGATTCTATTAAGGGCAATCCTTCTTTGGGAAAACGTACAAACATGATCAGCCCGTCGCCGCCAACTGATTTAAGTTTTCCGTTGGCATATGATTCTGTCCATTGCGGCGATAACAGATCGGGGAAACCGCCCAGCGGCCATTCTTTATCACCCCTTACTAATTTTTGAATATCGCCTAAGCTAAGATCTGTTCTGCCAAAATGATTTTGCATATAATCATGCACATATTTAAAAGTTTCTGCAGCTTCCTGTTCAGTGATTGGCCTGGGCATCTGGCCGGATAACCGTTTTTTTAAATACTCATAGGTTAATAAAAAAATGGCTGCGCCTTTACTGTCAGCATCACCACGTTTATCCCAGTTTTTAAATGTTGTTATTAATGATGCAAAAACCGGATACCGGTTTTCATTTAATATAAACATGGTATCGAGCCTGTACGGATATTGCATAACAGCCGGCAGCTGTTTATCAAATTTTATCTGTTTAAATTCTTCAAAACTCAGTTTTTCATGTTGTGGAAATAATTCCAGGAAACGTACACTGCGGTTAAGATGATATTGCTCCCATCCATCTGTTTTTGCAAAAGCCGAAGGTTTCAGGTTATCGGCAGCAGCAGTTGCCAGGAAGGGCGAATGATTGGTATTGAATAAAAATCCACTTTTTGGATTTATATATTGTGGTAATTCATTTACGGACCTGAAATTTGTCCATAACGTATTGGAAGTATTGCCAGGTACTGTTTTTTTCCAGTTATAGGCTTCGGCTATATTTCTTGCAGGCATCAGGGCATTATTAAGATAGAAAACTGTATCATACTTATCAGCATACATGATATTGAACATGCTCAGCTCCTGCCTGTTAAGTGCCCTGTAAAATTCAGTAAAGTTTCTTGCTTTGTTCATTTGATACCATTGATCAAGTACAGCAATTTTCATATTGGCACCCAGCCTCATGGAGAAAAACCCCTGTTTGTTTTTCATAGTGGCACCATATTTACTCCAGTAAAGTTTTCTTTTTACTTTTACAGGGATACCTTTTATTTTCAGCCTGATGGTTTTTACTTCAAGGTCAAACCACTGCCCGTCAAACTTATATTGTAAAGGATTGTCCGGATTCATCTCTAACTGAAATTCATCTAACCTGTCGCAATAATTTACGGTGTGTGCCCAGCCTAAATATTCATTTACACCATGCAGGATACAAGGGCCGCCAGCGAGTAATCCACCGGTTATATTTAATCCCTCTTCACTGCAGAGATGTGCTTCGTAAAATGCCTGTGGTCCTGTGTTTGGCTGGTGTGCATTTATTAAAAGAAAAGTTTCGCCGGAACTTGTCTTTGATTGGCTGATGGCCGCTGAATTACTTCCTTTTTTATTAAACTCAGGTGCTTCCCATTCAGTATTGTTAAAGATCCTGATCAGTGCCTGGTCGGCTCCATTAAATATGGTTAGTGCAAAAACCGAGGATGAAATATATTCCTTTGCAGTAACAGGGAATATTTTTTTGTGCAGTACTTCTCCGGGATGAATTTTGGCATAGTCATTTAAACCCTGTATATAGCCGTCAATTAATTTTAAAAATGCAGGGGTGAGGGTATGCCATTTTTCTTCTGTTATTTCCCTGCAGCGAAATAGGGCGAATGCATAATCTCCGGCTGCCCCGCTTTTTCCCTTTACAGAAGCCATCAGGTTTTTTGCCGGTAAGATCACTTCCTGCATACTTTTAAAATCATCTTCTGCCTCGGCCCAGGCAAGGCCATAGGCAACTGCTGCATCTGTTTTGGCAAAAATATGAGGTACCCCAAATGAGTCCCGTACAATATCTATCTGCGCAGGATTGATTGCGGTTTGTGAAAAACTGGCTTTTAAAAAAAGAAAAGCAAAGGGTAAAAGAAAAAAGTGTTTCATCCTGTTTAAATAGCGGGATTAATAAATTCGGCAGTTTATAATTAATGGGAATAAAGATATGGAATAATTATACCAAACTGTTCTAGTTGAAAGTCATAGCAAGATCCCGCGATGATACCGGGTCATTTTTTTTTAAGGCAGAGAGACCGGAATGGCATTTTAAAATTCCGGAAAATTTTCAATCAATCTTCACCCCGTTGTAAACCGGGGCCGTTCTTTTACCTTGAGTAATTGGGTGCCTCCCTGGTGATATCAATATCATGTGCATGACTTTCTCTCATGCCGGCATTGGTAATTTTTACAAATATTGCTTTTTGTAATTCGCTGATATTTTTTGCACCGCAATAGCCCATACCTGCACGTAAGCCACCGGTAAACTGCTGTACCACTTCCTTTAAATTTCCTTTAAAAGCAACCCGTCCCTCAATGCCTTCGGGTACAAATTTTTTGATATCATCTTCAACGTCCTGGAAATAACGGTCGCTGCTGCCCTGGGCCATGGCACCTAAGGAACCCATGCCGCGGTATTGTTTGAATTTTCTGCCTTCATAAATAATGGTTTCGCCCGGACTTTCTTCAGTACCTGCAAAAATATTTCCCATCATCACACAACTGGCTCCGGCAGCCAGGGCTTTTACCATGTCACCGGTGTATCTTATTCCGCCATCGCTGATGATACCGACATTCTTATTTTTTAATACAGCAGCAGCTTCCATCACAGCAGTAATTTGAGGTACACCTGTACCGGCAACGATCCGGGTAGTACAAATAGACCCTGGTCCAATACCAACTTTTATGGCATCGGCTCCGGCATCGGCTAAAGCTTTTGCTCCGGCGGCAGTACCCACATTGCCTGCAATTACCTGTATATTTTTATAGGACCTTTTAATATTCTTTAATGCATTGATCACCCCTTTTGTATGCCCGTGTGCACTATCCAGGCAAATCACATCAACACCCACTTTATATAAAGCATCTACTCTTTGCATGATATCGCCGGTTATGCCAACACCTGCACCAACCAACAACCTGCCGAATGCATCTTTAACTGCATGCGGATGCGATTTTAATTTTAAAATATCGCTGAAGGTTACCAGTCCAATTAATTTACCGGCTCTGTTTACCACCGGTAATTTTTCAATTTTATTTTTCTTGAAAATGAGTTCAGCTTTTTTCAGGTCGGTACCTTCTGGTGCGGTAATGAGGTTATCCTTTGTCATTACGGTACTCACTTTGTCTTTGTAATTTGTTTCAAAACGCAGGTCGCGGTTGGTTAAGATGCCCACTAATTTATGGTTGGCATCAACTATGGGAATACCACCGATCTTATTTTCTTTCATTAAACGTATGGCTTCTCCAATGGTTGCATCGGGGCGCAAGGTTAACGGGTCCAGTATCAAACCGCTTTCACTTCGTTTTACTTTACGCACCTGGTCGGCCTGCTGATCAATGCTCATGTTTTTGTGTAAAATGCCCAGGCCGCCTTCCCTCGCCAGTGCAATGGCCAGTGCTGCTTCTGTAACCGTATCCATGGCTGCACTAAGCAGGGGCACATGCAGGGTTATCGTTTTGGTGAGCTGTGTGCTGATATTCACTTCACGTGGAAGGATTTGGGAATAAGCCGGCATAAGTAAAACGTCATCGAACGTTAAGCCTTCGCCGAAAAATTTTTTGGATTTACCAGTGGTGGGGGAGTTATTTATTGTTGCCATAGGCAAAGGTAGGGCAGGGAATTAAAAATTAAAAATTAAAAATTTGCCTGGCAAGTTTATTAACTTTTCTAAGGAAACTAAGAACAATACTCTGCATTTTCTTTATGAGCATGGCAGCAGTGGTTGATCAAATGAAAAGTTGTTGGTCATGCGACCAACAACGGCACTAAAAGTGCAAAGTTGAAAGTACAAAGTTGGATACTGAATGGGCAGTATTATAATTGAATAATAAACAAACTGCCCGACACATTATTGCCAGGCAGTTTTAGGCCAACCTCTTTATTTTTTTATTTTTTAAAATTTTACCTTGCTCAAAATATTTTGTGCAATTTTTTTGCCCTGCACCCTGCTTTTATCCTGGGTGGCCTGGTAATGAAGCCCGCCAAATACCCTGCTGTCCGACATTTCTATACTCATCTCCTCCCATGAATTATAATTGCGGGCAGGATAGCCAAGATAATCGTAAGTATGAAGGGTGAGTTGAAAATTAGCGCCAAACACATCAGCAAGCATGGTCGTTGCTGCTGCATTGATGGTGGCATGGCCCGATGGAAACTCAGGGTGGTTAGGTACAGCAATAAATGTGGTCCAGGCAGGGTTTATGTATTGTTTAATGTAGGTAACAGGGCGAACCAGGTTAAAGATGTATTTATCGATGAAGCATATAATGGTTGCGTCACTCTGAGCTATCCCGATTTTTGCATAGGCCAATGCAGCTACATCAAGCATAGGCTTTGCCTTGCTGAGGGTTTGAACTAAAATGGAAACAAAATTTCCACCGGGAGAATAGCCCGGAACGTCACGGTGGTAAATAGCAGAAGCTTGTTGAT
>JANOFR010000019.1:0-18970 GCA_031413755.1 Chitinophagaceae bacterium | reverse complement strand
GGTCGAGGACGTCGTGGCGGGACTCAGAGAGATCGCGGAGTATTAGGAGACACGATGGCTACGGAAACGCAGGTCGAGGTCGTGATGCCGCAGATGGGCGTGTCCGTCTCGGAGGGGACGGTTACGAAGTGGCTCAAGCAGGAGGGCGAGCCGATCGCGCGCGACGAGTCGCTGCTCGAGATCTCGACCGACAAGGTCGACACCGAGGTGCCGAGCCCCGGCGAGGGCATCGTCGTAAAATATTATGTTTAAGGCAATGCCTTCGTTAATCAGTATATGAATAAGGTATGATCAAAAAGAAGGGTCGAAGTGGATACCAGAATGATGCAGCCTAAACGCATCGTGTATTTGGAAATAATTATATTTAAATTAGTCAAGCTGAAGAAAATTCTTGACTACTCGAAATCAAAATATATCATATTAAATCAAATAGCAAATTATTTGACCGGATTATAGTGTACACAACAGTTTTAGCTACTTTGTTGCCGTCCAGGTACCACTTGCTGTAGAACTACAGCCCGGCGGATTGCCTGTAAAGTTTATCGAAAAAGATCCCGATGCAGCGTTTGCTGAACTAAACGCACCTGAAACGGCAGTACCGCCTGTGATGGTGAATGAATTCCCGCTTATTGAATTCCCACTGTTTAACGTGACGGTTGCTCCTGTTGGGTTGGGGGAACAATTGCCCGAGAGGCTGTATGCGATAGTGATACTTGTTATCTTATTTCCACTTACAGTGAAAGATAACGCCTTGCTTTGCGAAGTTGTACCGGTCCAGGTTCCGTCATAATTTGGAGCTGCTGAACTTTCATTTTCCTTCTTACAATTTATAGACTGTAAACTTATTACAAACAGTAGTAACGTTAAAAATGAATATCTTCTCATAAAGTTAATATTTAAGATAAATTTTGAGATGCTGTATTAATTATTACAAAAACTTTTTTTCCTCGCCAGAATTGGTACTATAAACCGGAAAAGGTTTCAGAATGGACAGATTAAGATTATGCAGCTAGAGTCAAGCAATATTTAATACTTGTAAATATTAAATAAAATAGTATGAGTATAATAGTAATTCTTTTTTTTAAAATCTGCAACTATTTTAGTGTTTAATTTTTTTCTTACTACTGGCCCGTGATAATACCATAAGACTTCTGAAGTTCAATTAGATTCCGATAATCTTATTTTTAAGGTTGAAAGTCCGCCTGAAAACATACAGTAATGATAAAATATATGATGTAAACTGCTTATATTAAAAAGAAACAGGTTTACGCAAAGAATATATTTTTAATTGATATTAAAGTAAAAACATGATTAACTGGATTGATAGAAACTAAATATTTTTATTATACTAAGTCCAGGCCGAAGGAATTTTTTTATCACTTTTATTGATCATAATGTAAACCCTTATTTCAGTTTTTAAAGGTGGAACCTTAATATATGCTAATTTATTAATAAATAGGAATCTTATTAAAAATGTGTACTTTGGAAATACAATTTATGCAATACTTAAATTGCCGATCTCCCCTATTAATCCTGAATTACATTACTCATTGATCAGTGAGCTTTGTATTGATTCGTCCTTTATCGGAATTATACAATACAAATATGAAAGGATTTTATCTTTTTATAGAAAGCTTTTTGGCTACTGTAATGATACTGATCATTACATTCAGCGTCAGCTATATTCCTATGAAATTTGAATTCACCAAACCCATCCGCCAGGGATTCCTGGGTTTTGATATATATGATCTTTATTATTCCGGCAGGCATTTGAATCCAAAAAGAGATACCAATATAGTGATCGTTGAGATCGGTAGTGACCGTGCAACCATTGCAGACCAGATCAGCCTGATCCAAAAATACTCCCCTGCGGTTATAGGCATTGATGCCATATTTGAAAAAGAAAAAGATGAAGAACCGTTAGAGAATATCAAATTACTCCAGGCCATCAGCCAGTCAGACAATATTATTTTTGCATCCAAATATCAAACTGACCCGATCACAGGGAAACCGGTCTTTATACATAATTTTTTTGAAGAGAAAGACGAACATTACCAGTCGGGCTATTTCAATTTAATTGGGAGCCAGTTTTCGGTGATCAGAAATTATCCGCCTTTTCTTAAAGCCGCTGATTCACTTTATCCTGCTTTTACTTCTGCGATCGCTAAAATGTTTTCACCTGATAGATTCAATAAATTAAAAAAACGAAATAGAAAATTAGAGGTCATTAACTATAAAGGAAATCTTGAAAGCTATACCTCACTGACCAATAAAGAACTTGTGAATGCAGATACAACAGGACAGCTTGGGAGTTTACTTTCCCAAAAAATAGTGTTGTTGGGTTATTTTGTTAAAGATAAACACCTGGTAATTGATGATCTGCATTTTTCACCGTTGAATGAAGAGGTTGCCGGTAAAAATTACCCCGATATGTATGGTGTAGTGATACACGCCAATATCCTTTCTATGATCCTGAACGGAAACTATGTAACCCAGGCTTCAGGCTTTGTCTCTTACCTGCTGGCAGGAGTGATCACTTTTTTATTCCTGCTTTTTATTTTGTGGCGTTACAAAAAACACAAACATCCTAAACACTACTGGCTTCTGTTAGCTCAATTTGCTGTAGTACTTTTTGTATTGTATGTATTTCTCCAGGTATTCAACTGGTTCCAGGTAAAGGTTCCTTTATTGCCCATAATGATAGCCCTGGCGCTCAGTGTGGAATTATTAGATATATACAAAATGATAGCCCTGCGGTTACATAAGAAGTACCGGTATAAAACAGTCTTTACTTATAAATAATTTATATGAAATGTTTAATGGTTATTTTCCTCTTTGCGTTTTGCCTGCAGGGCCAGGCCCAGATACCTGATTACTATGTGTACCTGGTTAGTGGTGATGCCAGTATTTCAAAACCGGGAGCAAAACCCATTGCTGCAAAACAAAACCAACTCGTTTATAAAAACGATATCCTAATTCTTAAAAAGGGGACTGAAATTACTTTGGTTGATAAAGATGCCGGTTTCTTTGTATTAAATACTGCCGGAACTTACAAAACAATTGACCTGGTTAAAAAAGCTACTAAAAAAAATAATGATGGAGTAACAGGCAAATACCTGAAATTATTGTTTCATGAATTATTAGATCCCAATCATGATTTTGAAAAATTTAAAAATGAAAATATAGCCGGAGTTTGGGGTGGGGTATCCCGGGGTGATGGCTGTGGTAACAGGATATTCCCTGTAAACGGTTTAAAAACCTCCGTTTCCTCTATTATTTTCAGGTGGCATAAAACAAGTCCATCATCCAATTATATTTTTGTCATTTATGACGTTGATGGGAAAGAACTTGTTAAGATGAATGTGAAAGATACTTTGCTGCCATTTAATATCGCTGAAATACTTCAGGGCAATTCAGGTAAATATTTATGGCGGGTAACGAGTAATGATGGCACATGCGAAGATGAAGTTCCGACTTATTTTGATATCCTGACAATAGAAAATGAAAAGAAACTGTCAGATAAACTAGTCGTTGAAACAGGTAGTGAAAACCTAGAAAAGCAGTTGCAGCAAATTGATAAGCTTGAAAAGAATGCCTTTATCAATGTTGCATCTGCCCGTTACTCAGCCCTGGTAAAAGTCAACCCGGGTAATGGCGCTTTACTAAAAAGCTATGTATCGTTTTTGCTGAAATATGGTTTTGAGAAAGAAGCTGCATCAGCCTGGAGATAATTTATCCGGTTCAGAAAGTTTCATTAACTCAAAATATAACAATTATGAAAAGTATTAAGTTAGTAACTCTGGTAATTATTTTTATTTCTTTTTCCAATACTGCATACAGTCAGCTTTGGAAGCAATATAGCGATAGTGCAAAAATATTTAATGACCAGAGAAATTTAAATAAGGCCATAGAATATTACATTAAAGCAAAAGAAAAATTGCAAAAAGATTCTGCAGGGACGAATAGCTATGCAGGAATCTGCAGAAATCTTGCAATTGTGTATATCAATATGGAGCAATTCGAAATGGCGGAACCGCTTTTTTTAGAAGTAAAGAATATCAGAGAAAAAACAGTTGGTAAAGACAATCTACTATACAGCTCAAGTTGTGATAATCTAGCCAGTTTATATACAGAAATGGGGCAATTTGAAAAAGCAGAGCCACTTTTTTTAGAAGCAAAAGAGATTATGGGGAAAGTGCTCGGAAAGGATAAGCCAGCGTATGCATCTACCTGTGGTAATCTTGCTAATTTTTATAAGGCTTTGGGACAATTTGATAAAGCAGAACCACTCTATTTAGAAACCTTAAAAATTCAGGAAATAAATACTGGTAAAGAAGATCCGCAATTTGCTTCAACCTGTAGTAACCTGGCAGTGATGTATGTAGATATGGGGCAATATGAAAAGGCAGAGCCTCTTTATTTGGTAGCAAAAAAAATACGGGAAAAGAATCCAGGCAAAGAGCACCCTGTTTATATCGGAAGTTGTAATAATCTTGCTAATTTATACATGGCTTTAGCCCAGTATGATAAGGCTGAGCCACTTTATATTGAAGCAAAACAAATTTGTGAAAAGGTCTTTGGCAACAAACAAAATCCTTCCTATGCCCTGATTTGCAATAGTCTTGCTGGTTTATACAATGTTACAGGGGATTATCCAAAAGCTGAACAACTTTATTTAGAAGCATTAAATATCAGAGAAATAGCGCCAGGCAAAAAACATCCCGATTATGCAGGAACATGTAATGGCCTTGCAGGTTTATATAAGGATATGGGGCTATACAAAAAGGCAGAACTTCTTTATTTAGAATCCAAAAAAATAATAGAAACTGTATATGGAAATAAAGATCTTGAATACGCTAAATGCTGTAATAACCTTGCTTCATTATACGATGCAACCGGGGAATATGAAAAAGCGGAATCACTTTATTTAAAAGCAAAACAGATAAGGGAACAAAAAATAGGCAAAGAGAATTCTTATTATGCGGGTAGTTGTAATAACCTGGCAACATTATACTACTACATGGGTCAATATGAAAAAGCAGAAGCGCTCCATTTAGAAGCAAAACAGATAAGGGAAAAAGTTTGGGACAACCATCATCCAGAATATGCCCAAAGTTGTAACAATCTTGCTGCCTTATACAACAAAACAAGACAATATGAAAAAGCTGAGCCCCTTTATTTAGAAGCACGGAAAATATTAGAAAAGAACCATGGCAAAGAGCATGACATTTTTGGTAATAATTGCAATAACCTGGCTCTTTTATACATGAATATGAATTTATATGAAAAGGCAGAACCTCTATTTTTAGAAGCAATGAATATACATAAAAAAGTGCTTGGAAAAACACACCCCGATTATGCTTTAGATTGTGATAACCTTGCTATATTATATTTAAGAATGGGGCAATATGAAAAGGCAGAACCACTCCTTTTGGATGCAAAAAAAACAAATGAGGTTGTATTGGGCAAACCGCATCCGGCTTATATTCAGAGTTGCCGTAACCTTGCTTTCTTATATTCGGATCTTAAGAAATTTGAAAAAGCATATGAGTTTTATATAGAAGCATTTACTTTTCAGAATGACCTGGCAAAAAACATTTTCCAATTCACTTCTGAGACTGAGAAACAATCGTACATAAAAACAATTAAAGAACTTGAAAAATATTTTCTTTCCTTCAATAAAATGGCATATTCACCAGCCAGACAGGGTTTTATTTATGATGCTTCTCTTGCTAACCGCAATTTGATTCTATCTTCTTCACAAAAATTACGTCATGCTATTTACAATACTAATGATACCAGTATCAAAAAAATATATAATAACTGGATCAGTTCAAGAGAACAAATATCTTTCTGGCAAGCAAAACCAATTGCCGACCGGCCAGCGTATGTAAAAGATCTGGAAGAACAAGCCAATACATTAGAAAAAGAACTTACCGTTATTTCAAATGCATTTAAAAAAGAACAAGGGAATAATGAATTTGACTGGAAAACTATTCAGCAAAGATTGAAAACAAATGAGGTTGCCATTGAATTTATAGAATTCAATTATTATGATGGCAAGCGATGGACTGACAGCACCTATTATATTGCTTCGGTTTTAAGAAAAGACAAGCCAAAGCCATTGCTAGTCGAATTATTTGAAAAAAAGCAATTGGATAATTTACTTCAAAACTTTGAAAACCTGTCTACTGATAACAGGATAAAAACACTTTACGCAGGAAACAAATCACTCTATAACCTTACATGGAAACCTTTGGAAAAACATTTGACCGGAATATCTAAAGTATATTTCGCTTCAGCGGGAAATCTGTTTAAAATTTCTTTTGCTGCTTTACCTGTTACTGATAAACAGGTGCTGGGGGATAAATACCAGTTAATTCAACTGAATACCACATCAACTGTTACTGATAATGAACAAAGTATTTTAACTGCGGCTGATAAAATTCAATTATACGGAGGCATCAGGTACGATGCAGACTCTGCAACATTAAAGCAGGCTGTTACTTTGTATCAATCAAATACTGAAAGTACCCGTTCACTCCCAGCTGATCTGGAAAGAGGTGCAGGTTTTCAATATTTACCCGGCACGCATAAGGAAACAGAGGCAATTAAAAAAGAAATTGGTAATACAAGTATTACTCTAACCATTTTATCAGGTACAAATGCTACAGAAGAATCAGTTAAAGCATTAACCGGGAAAAATTCTCCTTCAGTTTTGCATATTGCCACGCATGGTTTTTTCTTTCCCGATCCGAAAGATGATAAAAGAGATAGTATTCAGCGAAAATTTGAAACAAGCGGTAAAGCTTTTAAACAATCAGATAATCCTTTATTCAGGTCAGGATTGCTTTTTGCCGGCGCCAATAATGCCTGGCAGGGAAAGCCTGTTGAAGGTATTGAAGATGGTATATTGACCGCTTATGAAGTATCCAACCTGTATTTGCCCAATACAAAATTAGTTGTCCTCTCCGCCTGCGAAACTGCGTTGGGTGATATCCAGGGCAGTGAGGGTGTGTATGGATTACAGCGGGCTTTTAAAATGGCCGGCATACAAAACCTGGTCATGAGCCTTTGGAAAGTACCAGATGCAGAGACTGCAGAGTTCATGCAATTGTTCTACAAAAATCTTTTTGCAAAACAAACCATCAGCAAAGCGTTTTACAATGCACAACAGGTAATGAAGAATAAATACAGGGCCGAGCCTTATAAATGGGCAGCGTGGGTGCTGGTGAGGTAAAATAAATTAAGTGCCTACTACTCTTAGTAATTAGAAACTTAAAATAACTGATATGAAAAGTATCAAAATTTTAATTGTACTGCTTTTTATTCATTCACTTTCTATAAATGCATACAGTCAGCTTTGGAAGGAATATTCCGATAGTGCAAAAGTTTATAGCATCCAAAATAAAATTGATAGGGCAGTTGAGTATTTTGTCAATGCAAAGAATATTTTGATCAAAGACTCTTCTGGTACGGTTACCTACGCAAAGATTTGTAACGATCTTGGGGTTCTATATACCGATCAGCGCCAATACGAAAAAGCGGAATCTCTTTACATAGAGGCTAAGCAAATAAGAGAAAATTTTTATGGCAAAGAAAACACAGATTATGCAGCAAGTTGCTTCAACCTCGGCCGCTTGTACCGACTGACTAATCAGTTTAAAAAGGCAGAACTTCTTTTTATAGAATCAAAGCAAATAAGAGAAAGAATTCTTAGTAAAAGCAACCCTGAATATGCAACGAGCTGTTATAACCTTGCCATTTTATATCGTTTGATGGGTCAGTATGACACTTCAGAAATGCTGTTTTTAGAAGCTAAGCGAATACGCGAAGAGATTTATGGCAAATCGGATCCCGCATATGTTGCTGTTTGTAATAATCTTGGAATTTTATACATGGAAATAGGACTATTTGCAAAAGCAGAATATTTTTATAATGAGGCAAAAAATATCCGCCAAGAGACTCCGGGAGTAGATCATCCTGACTATGCCGAAAGTTGTAATAACCTGGGAGCATTGTACATACTTATGGGAAAATATGAAAAAGCGAAGCCTCTTTTCCTTGAAGCCAAAAGAGTAAAGGAAAAGACTATTGGGAAAAATAATGCGTCGTATGCAAGAACTTGTGATAACCTGGGTATTATATGCACTTATTTAGGTCAATACGAGAATGCCGAATCATTTTTTTTAGAAGCTAAACAAATTAGAGAGGACGTTTTGCCTGTAGATCATTCTGACTATGGTACAAGTTGTAACAATCTTGCGGGATTATACAATGATCTTGGTCAATATAAAAGAGCAGAATTGCTTTTCCTGGAAGCTAAAAGAATAAATGAAAAAGAAGGAAATAAGAAGGATCCATTTTATGCTGGCATTTTGGGTAATCTTGGGAACGTATACAGTAATATGGAAGATTATGAAAAAGCCGAATCTTTTTATTTAGAATCGAAACGTCTGAGTGAAGATATATTCACTAAAAATCATCTTCAGTACGCCACTTGTTGCGACAATCTTGCCAATTTATATTTTAAAACCGGGCATTATGACCAGGCCGAATCGCTTTATTTAGAAGCCAAGCAAATTATAGAAGAAATTTCCGACAAGAATAATCCTCATTATGCCACAAGCTGCAATAACCTCGGAACTCTTTACGTAAATACGAACCAATATGCAAAGGCGAAGCCGCTTTTTATGGAAGCTAGGGAAATATTCCACAAAACTGTTGGCAGGGAGCGAATTGAATACATTGCCAGTTGTCATAACCTGGCCGATTTATACTGGAATCTTAACGAATTGCAACAAGCAAACACTTTTTTTACTGAGGCATACACAACACAATACATGGCAATAAGAAAAGTATTTCAATTTACTTCGGAATCTGATAAATGGTTATATAGTAAAACAAATGCCAATTTTGAAAAAAGGATATTGTCATTTAATGTGCAGATAAACTCTCCATTTAATCGGAAAGCGTTGTATAATATTTCTATTTCAGGCCGCAACTTGATATTGAGTTCTTCTCTGCAACTTCGTAACACAATTTTTTCAGGAAATGATACTGTACTCATAAATAAATACAATAATTGGATTAACTTAAAAGAGGAAATCTCATTTCTGCGAACAAGACAACCTGTAGAAGAAGCTGAACAATCAAAAAATCTCGAAGAAAGTGCTAATAGTCTTGAAAAAGAACTCATACGGCTGTCGTCTGCATTTCGAAAGGATAATGAACAAAATGATATCATCTGGAGAAATATTCAGCAAGGACTTCAGGTTGAAGAAGCCGCTATTGAGTTTGTCAGCTTTAGCTATTACAATGGTAAGAGAATAACTGACAGCATTTACTATATTGCTTTGTTGCTGAGAAAGAACTACCCCGATCCAGTCCTGATCAGGTTATTTGAAAAAAAGCAGTTAGATACATTATTGAGTAAAACAGAGGGTCAAATTGTCGAACACAGAACTAACTCTCTTTATAACAAACAATCGCTCTACAACCTTGTATGGAGACCATTAGAAAAACACCTTAATGGGATTTCAAAAATTTACTTTGCTTCTGCCGGAGATCTGTTTAAATTATCTTTTGCTGCATTGCCGGTTAATGACAACCTGATGTTGAGTGATAAATATCATTTAATTAAACTAAATACCACGGCAACTGTAACAGATAAAACCCAAAGCTTTATAACTGCTTTTGATAAAATACAATTATTTGGAGGCATCAAATATGATGCTGATTCTGCAACATTAAAACAAGCTGCAGCTTTGTATCAATCAAATACTGAAAGTTCCCGTTCGCTGCCCAATGATCTTGAAAGAGGTGAAATTTTTAAATATCTTCCTGGTACTCTACAAGAAGCAGAAGAAATTAGAGAGCAAGCTGGATATATCAATACTTCTGTTACTCTTTTATCAGGTGTTAATGCTACCGAAGAATCTGTGAAAGCTTTAACGGGAAAAAATTCTCCATCAGTTCTGCATATTGCTACCCATGGTTTTTTCTTTCCAGACCCGAAGGAAGATAAAAGAGACAGTATTCAACGAAAGTTTGAAAGCAGTGGCAAAGCATTTAAACAATCTGATAATCCTTTGTTCCGATCAGGTCTTCTTTTTGCAGGTGCCAATAATGCCTGGCAGGGAAAACCCATTGATGGTATCGAGGACGGGATATTGACTGCTTATGAAGTGTCTAACCTATACCTCCCAAACACAAAATTAGTGGTGCTCTCCGCCTGTGAAACTGCATTAGGCGATATACAGGGCAGTGAAGGTGTTTATGGATTGCAGCGAGCTTTTAAAATGGCCGGTGTGCAAAACCTGGTCATGAGCCTCTGGAAAGTGCCCGATGCAGAAACGGCAGAGTTCATGCAAATCTTCTACAAAAATCTTTTTGCCAAACAAACCATCAGCAATGCGTTTAACAATGCACAACAGGTAATGAAGAATAAATACCGGGCCGAGCCTTATAAATGGGCAGCGTGGGTATTGGTGAGGTAAGTTTAATTAAGCATTATTTTTCAGAGATGACATCTTTTAAAAAGATGCCATCTCTGAAAGTTTATAATTACCTTTTCAAAAACTTTCCCTTCAACAACTTATCCGTCACCTCATCCTTTAAACTGCGGCTGATGGGGATGCGGTGTTCACCCATACGTATCTCATTACCATCAATACTGTTAACTTTTGCAGCGGAAATAATATACGATTTATGCACCTTAATGAAACGGCCGGCCGGTAAATAATCTTCAACCGATTTAAAAGTGAGGTAGCTGATGTATTTTTTTTCAGTGGTATGAATGGTCACATAATTCTGCAGGGCCTCTACAAATAAAATATCCGCAAATACTATTTTCACCAGTTTGTTATCGGCCTTAATAAAGAAATAATCCGGTGTATTGCCTGTTATTATTTCCGTATTATTTTTTTGTCTTACTTCATAAAATTCTTTTGCCTTCATGGCGGACTTTAAAAACCGGTCAAAAGATATGGGCTTTACCAGGTAATCCAGTGCATTCACTTCAAATCCATCCAGTGCATACTGGGGGTAGGCCGTTGTAAATATAACAGCCGGGGGATTTGTAAGTGTTTTAAAAAAATCGAGTCCGGTTATTTTAGGCATTTGTATATCGAGGAAAAGTAATTGCACTTCTCCGCTGCCAAGCATGTTGGTGGCAGCCAGCGGATTATCAAATTCTCCCAACAGGATGAGGAAATCAATATCTGCGATATATTCCTTCAGACCTTTTCTTGATAAAGGTTCATCGTCTATAATGATGCAATTGATACCCCCCAACCCCTTACCCGCAGGGTTCTTTGAAAAGGGGGAATTTTGGTTATTCATGATTTTTAGTTTAACGTGTTGTGCAATTAATTAATTAATTCAATATCAGTACTGCAACTTTGAAGTTCTTTTAGCATTTTATCTTTTACTTTTTTGCTTCTCCAAAAAAGTAACAAAAAATGAGCCCCGAAATCGATTACAGCCCGATTTCGGGAAGAAACCATGATCAAGCTTTTATACTACTGTAGCTTCAACAGTGGTTCCCTGAAATGAAGAATCTAAATAGTTAAGTGCTTTTAATATTACAAAACATTTAGTTTATTATTTTTAACTCCAGCTCCACTTTAAAATTGTCAAATGAATTTTTTATTTCCAAAGAATGTTTACCCGGGTATAATAATTCCAGTCTCCTCTTTACATTATTCAATCCAATGCCTGCATGTTTTTCGGTAGTTTTTTCTATTGCTTCTTTTGAATTTTTAACCATAAAATGAAATACCCCGTTGTTCATGCTTAGATAAAGCTTTATAAAATTAAGCTGATTTTTATGATGTGAAATGTGTTTGAAGGCATTTTCAACAAAGGGTATCAGTAGCAACGGCTCAATGGAAAACCCTTTTACTTCAGGCGAACAGTTAAATTGCACGGTATAATTTTCATCCCTGCGGAGTTTTTGCAGGTCAACATAATCTTTAAGATAATTTATTTCTTTCTCAACCGGAATTTGGTCACCATTCATTTCATACAACTGGTATCGCAGCATATCCGAAAATTTGTGCAGGGCTCCCCTGGCCTCCACATTATTTTTTTCAATAAGAAAGTAAATAGAATTAAGCGAATTAAAAAGAAAATGAGGGTTGATCTGCGACTTTAAAAAATTCAATTCCGCTTCGGCTTTTTCCTTTGCCATTTCCACCATGTGCTGCTGCATTTTTGTATAATCCATCATTAATTTAAAAGCGGCACCTGACAGCACCAAAAAGAAATGGGGAATTACATTATCATAGATCCTTGCTTTTACATTACCCGATAAACTCAGCAATGCTGGATTATTGGTAACATGGCCAAGAATGTTCATTTTAATAATACTGCTTATAAGTATCATTGCAATAAATGATAATCCAAATAAAAAATACCTTCTTTTATACAGCAGTTTGGGTATCAGCAAATAGTTAGTTATATAAACCATCAGGGCCAGGTCGGCTACTTTAACCAACGTAACTTTAAAAGCCGTTGATTCCAATGCATAATCCTGGTAGCGTAAAAAAAACCATAAACCAAATACCAGCATCCAGATAATGAGATGATGCAGTTTATACTTAATAAAGAAAGCGGCGTTGTGCATATGTCAAAATAAATGTACAAATTTCATCCGGCAATATTGATTACAGCACCGGTAGTATTTACCGGACGAAATACATTTTTCGGCTTGTCAAGTACAATTACCCATTGGTGTAAATGATTTTAATATGCCAATG
Organism: Chitinophagaceae bacterium; assembly: GCA_031413755.1. Taxonomy (GTDB): domain Bacteria; phylum Bacteroidota; class Bacteroidia; order Chitinophagales; family Chitinophagaceae; genus Ferruginibacter. The sequence goes on along the minus strand of JANOFR010000019.1, from coordinate 6,209 downwards.
GACCTATGCAAATTTGTAAAATTAAAATCAAACTCATGAAATTAATTGCCATCTTGTATATGTTGATCAACCTGTTCTCATGCAGTGCCTGTTCGCAAAACAATAAAACTCAACCTGCTCCCAAACAACAAATTGGCGGACCCTGCGAAGGCTGTGAGGCTGTATTTGAAAGCCCTGTATCCTTTGATAAACTCAGCTGGACAGATACCTTACCTGACTTTAATGAGCCCGGGCCTAAACTCATGATCAGCGGAGTTATTTACCAGGCTGATGGCAAAACACCGGCTAAAGATGTGGTGCTGTATATTTATCATACCAACCAAAATGGGGTTTATAACAATAAGAATAATGAAAAGGGATGGACTGTACAGCATGGCTATATCCGGGGTTGGGTGAAGACCAATGAAAAAGGGCAGTACAGATTTTATACATTAATGCCGGCTTCATACCCAAACTCAACAGCGATAAAACATATTCATCCTACCATTAAAGAGCCGGGTAAAAGTGAATATTATATTGATGAATTTATTTTTGATGATGACCCCTTTCTTACAGCTGAAAGAAGGAAGCAGCCTCAAAAACAACGTGGGGGTAATGGGCTGATTAAGCTTAAAAATGAAAATGGCATTTTAACAGGAGAAAGAAATATTTACCTGGGCAGAAATATACCCGGTTATCCAACCTCTTCCGGAAGGCCTGAATAGGTAAATACTGCAGCAGTTATATCAGTATAGCCATGTTTTCATTATAACAACTTTGCCAAAGATTAAAACTTTGACAAAGTACTTCATAAAAAAGGAGCAAGAAATCAATCTTACTCCTTAAAATATTTAACGCTCTCAAAAGTCCCCCTTCGGGGGACTTGCCTGCCGGCAGGCAGGTTTAGGGGGCCTACTCTTCCTCATCAAAACTCATGGCTTCCTTGGTGGTCATCAACAATTCGTATTCTTCCTTGCTTCCTACGATCATGTTTTCAAACTCACGTAAGCCGGTACCGGCCGGGATATGATGCCCGGTGATCACGTTCTCTTTCAGTCCAAGCATTTCATCTGTTTTACCCTGAATGGCAGCAGAACTCAATACCTTGGTTGTTTCCTGGAACGATGCCGCAGATATCCAGCTATGGGTACCCAGTGATGCTTTGGTAATACCCAGCAACAAAGGTGATGAAGTTGCAGGCGAAGCATCACGGAAATCGGCCAGTTTTTTATCTGCTCTTCTTAAAACTGAATTTTCTTCACGGATATCACGCAGGGTAACAATTTGTCCTGATTTTAATTTAGTACTCTCACCGGGATCGGTTACCACTTTCTTATCGTAGATATAATCATTCTCCGTATTAAAGTCTAAACGGTCTTCTGTATCTCCTTCCAGGAATTTAGTATCACCGGCATCTTCAATTCTTATCTTACGCATCATCTGGCGAACAATAACTTCAACGTGTTTGTCATTGATCTTCACACCCTGCAGGCGGTAAACTTCCTGTATTTCATTAACCACATATTCCTGAACCGCAAATGGTCCTTTAATGGCCAGGATATCGATAGGAGCAGTTTGCCCGTCACTTAATGCGGCACCGGCTTTTACAAAATCACCGTCCTGCACCAAAATCTGGCGGCTTAATGGAACTAGATATTTTTTAACCACCCCGTCTTTTGCTTCTACAATGATCTCGCGGTTACCCCGTTTGATGTTACCAAAAGCAACCACACCATCTATCTCGCAAACCACTGCAGGATTACTTGGGTTACGTGCCTCAAACAATTCTGTTACCCGGGGAAGACCACCGGTAATATCCTTCAGCTTGCTCAGCACCCTTGGAATTTTAACCAAAACCTGTCCGCTTCTTACATCACTTCCTTCTTCAACCACGATATGAGATCCTACAGGTAAGTTATAAATTTTCTTCTCCTTACCTTCTACAAGAATTGAAGGAAGTTTGGTTTTATCTTTTGTTTCAATAACCACTTTTTCACGGTGACCCGTTTGCTCATCAGCTTCATCACGGTAAGTAATACCTTCAATCAAACTTTCGAAATGGATCTTACCGTTTACTTCTGCAACAATTACATTGTTGAACGGATCCCAGGTACAGATAATGTCGCCTTTGGCAACTTTTTGTCCGTCTTTAACATTCAATACAGATCCATAAGGAATATGAGATGTGTTCAATAAACGGTCACTCTTAACATCAATATTTCTGATCTCACCGGTACGGCCTATAACTACATGTATCTTCTTACCATTATTATCTTCGGTATGAACCGTACGTAAACCATCAAACTGTATGGTACCGTCAAACTTGGCCGGCAATGTAGATTCAACAGAAGCAGAACCCGCAACACCACCTACGTGGAAAGTACGAAGTGTTAACTGTGTACCCGGCTCACCAATTGACTGTGCTGCAATGATACCCACTGCATCGCCACGCTGTGCCAGCATTCCCGATGCCAGGTTTTTACCATAACATCTTACACAAACACCACGCTTGCTTTCGCAGGTTAATACCGAACGTATTTCAACGGTTTCAATTCCGCTTTCATCAATCAGTTTTGCCATTTCTGCACTGATCTCTTCTCCGCCACTTATTAATAATTCTTCAGTCAGCGGATGAAAAACATCATGCAATGACATACGTCCTTCTATCCTGTCGCTCAATGCTTCTATAATATCCTCATTATCTTTTAATGCAGATGTAGCAATTCCACGTAATGTTCCGCAATCTTCTTCGTTTATAACCACATCCTGGCTAACGTCCACCAAACGACGGGTTAAGTAACCGGCATCGGCTGTTTTAAGGGCCGTATCAGCCAAACCTTTACGGGCACCATGCGTAGAGATAAAATACTCCAATACACTTAACCCATCTTTAAAGTTGGCAAGGATCGGGTTCTCAATGATCTCACTGCCTGATGAACCTGATTTACGTGGCTTAGCCATCAAACCTCTTAATCCTGCAAGCTGCTTGATCTGCTGCTTACTACCACGGGCCCCGCTATCAAGCATCATGTAAACAGAATTGAAACCCTGTTTATTTGCTGCCAGTTCCTGTATTAATGTTTCTGTTACTTTAGTATCCACACGGCTCCAGATATCAATGATCTGGTTATAACGCTCGTTGTTGGTGATTAACCCCATGTTGTAATTATCCCAAACTTCGTCAACCTCTGTCTGCGCATTCTCAATCAGCAGTTGCTTAATTTCCGGAATGATCAGATCATTAATGTTGAACGATAACCCGCCACGGAATGCCATACGGTACCCCAGGGTTTTAATATCATCTAAAAATTTAGCAGTGATGGGAACACTCGTCCATTTAATAATATCACCGATAATTTCTCTTAATGCCTTCTTGGTTAATAAAGCATTAATAAAACCAACTGTTTTTGGAACGTGTTGATTAAAGATCACACGACCAACAGTTGTTTCAATTAATTTATTGGTTAAACTTCCATCCGGGTTACGGAAGTCGGCTTTTACTTTAATGTTTGCATGCAGGTCAATCACTTTTTCATTGTAAGCAATGATCACTTCTTCAGCAGAATAAAAAGATTTGCCCTCACCTTTTACGATCTCTTCTTTTGTTGATTTTTTACCCTTGGTGATATAATACAAACCAAGTACCATGTCCTGTGAAGGAAGGGTGATTGGTGTACCATTCTGCGGATTTAAAATGTTGTGCGAAGAAAGCATCAGTAACTGGGCTTCCAGTACAGCAGCACTGCTCAACGGCACGTGAACCGCCATCTGGTCACCATCGAAATCGGCGTTAAAGGCCGTGGTTACCAATGGATGTAATTGTATCGCTTTACCTTCGATCAATTTTGGCTGAAAGGCCTGTATTGACAACCGGTGAAGCGTTGGGGCCCTGTTCAACATAACCGGGTGACCCTTTAAAATATTTTCCAGAATATCCCAGATGATGGCTTCTTTTTTATCAACCAGTTTACGGGCACTCTTTACCGTTTTTACAATACCTCTTTCGATCAGTTTACGGATAATAAACGGCTTAAATAATTCAGCCGCCATATCTTTTGGTAAACCACACTCATGCATTTTCAACTCAGGACCTACCACAATAACTGAACGGCCGGAATAGTCAACACGCTTACCCAACAGGTTCTGACGGAAACGTCCCTGCTTACCTTTCAATACATCACTCAATGATTTCAATGCACGTCCACCTTCTGCTTTTACAGCATTTGATTTACGGCTGTTATCAAACAATGAATCAATCGCTTCCTGCAGCATTCTTTTTTCATTGCGAAGAATTACTTCAGGCGCTTTAATTTCCAATAATCTTTTTAACCGGTTGTTACGGATAATAACCCGGCGGTACAAGTCATTAAGATCTGATGATGCAAAACGGCCTCCATCCAAAGGAACCAATGGGCGTAATTCCGGTGGTATAACCGGAATATATTGCATGACCATCCACTCGGGACGGTTATTAATTCTTGTATTGGCATCACGGAAGCTTTCTACAACACTCAATCTTTTTAAAGCATCGGCTTTACGTTGTTGAGAGGTTTCATTTGCTGCTGCATTACGCAGGTCAAAACTCAGCTGATCCAGGTCAATGCGCTGTAACATATCATGCACCGCTTCAGCGCCCATTTTGGCGATGAATTTGTTTGGATCTTCATCCGGTAAATGCTGGTTATCTTTTGGCAGTGTATCTAAAATATCCAGGTATTCTTCTTCTGTTAAAAGATCAGCATAATTTTGTCCTTTATCAGTACGGATACCGGGTTGAATAACTACATAACGTTCGTAATAAACAATACTCTCTAATTTTTTAGAACTGGTTCCCAACAGGTAACCAATTTTGTTAGGCAACGATTTAAAGTACCAGATATGAACAACGGGAACCACCAGTTTGATGTGTCCCATTCTTTCACGACGTACTTTTTTCTCGGTTACTTCCACACCGCAACGGTCGCAAACAATACCTTTATATCGGATACGCTTGTATTTACCGCAGGCACATTCGTAATCCTTTACCGGCCCAAAGATCCTTTCGCAAAACAAACCATCCCGTTCAGGCTTGTACGTACGGTAGTTAATGGTTTCCGGCTTTAAAACTTCACCATAGCTTTTTTCCAAAATGCTGTCTGGAGAAGCCAAACCAATTGTGATTTGAGAAAATGTTGGCCTTGGACGGTTTTCTTTTTTGAATGCCATATTTTATTAGCTTTTAGCTGTTAGCTTCGAGCTTTGAGCTCTAGGCTATAAATTTTAGAATGTTTTAATTGTGAGCCGAAGCTCATAACTCGTAGCTTGTGGCTCGTAGCTTTCTTAGTCAAATTTCAGATCCAGTCCCAATCCCCTTAACTCATGAACCAATACGTTGAATGATTCTGGAATACCGGCTCTTGGAATGTTATCGCCTTTTACTATGGCTTCGTATGTTTTAGCCCTTCCGATGATATCATCAGATTTAAGCGTCAACAACTCCTGCAATATGTTAGAAGCGCCATAAGCCTCCAGTGCCCAAACCTCCATCTCACCAAAACGTTGTCCACCAAACTGAGCCTTACCACCCAATGGTTGCTGCGTAATTAAACTGTATGGTCCGATCGAACGGGCATGCATTTTATCATCAACCATGTGGTGCAACTTAATGATGTAGATGATACCAACCGTTGCTTTCTGATCAAAACGGTCGCCTGTTTCACCATCATATAAATAAGTATGACCGAATTTAGGTAAGCCTGCTTTGGTGATCTCTTCATCAATTTCAGCAACGCTTGCACCATCAAAAATTGGTGTTGCAAAACGAACGCCTAATTTTTCACCGGCCCAGCCAAGAACAGTTTCATAGATCTGTCCCAGGTTCATACGACTTGGTACACCCAATGGGTTTAACACGATGTCAACAGGAGTTCCATCTTCGAGGAAAGGCATATCTTCCTGGCGAACGATCTTGGCAACAATACCTTTGTTACCGTGACGGCCCGCCATCTTATCACCCACTTTCAACTTACGTTTAACAGCGAGGTAAACTTTAGCCAGTTTCAATACCCCTGCAGGCAATTCATCACCAATACTGATGTTGAATTTTTCCCTTTTATAACGACCTAATTCTTCGTTGAACTTGATGTTATAGTTGTGTAACAAAGTATTAATCTGATCGTCCACTTTTGCATCACTTGTCCAGCCTAATGGATTGATGTTGGCATAGTCTAATCCACGAAGATTTTTCTCAG
>JANOFR010000018.1:0-3377 GCA_031413755.1 Chitinophagaceae bacterium | reverse complement strand
AAGACATATAAAGCCCAATAGCCGACCCTATTGCTCCTCACAAAAAAGGTGAAAATAAAAAAGCGATTAAGCTAAAAATTGATTTTAACTTAATCGCTTTACAAGTTCTATTCTAAAAAGAGAGCTTTTTCAGTGCCCTCGGTTTTATCGGGGGACTTTTTTTTGTGATTTACTCCTTTGCTTCCTTTGCGTTTTTTCTTTGCGGTTTATATTTTTTTACCACAAAGGCGCAAAATTTTTCGCAAAGGACGCAAAGAAAAAACCCGGACCCTTGCAAAAGGTTTTTTTTATATTTACTTTTATTATGCCGTAAAATACAATACCCTGGAATAGCCTTTTATTAATAAATATGTAATTATGAAAAAGGTATGTTTTTTATCCGTAGTTCTTTTTTTTATGTTCACCTGTTTCAGTAAAGCACAGGTTTCATCTAACGATTATCAGCCTGACGGTATTTCTGATCTATCAAATGATAAAGCTGCTGATCATGTTTTACTGAATTCAGCTGCTTTTAATTCCCCTGCTTTTTTCAACGTAAAAAAAACAGCAACAATTTTTTCAGGGGCAACAGATCATTTCCGTTCGGTACAAACCGGCGACTGGGGCGCCATTACCACATGGGAGACATCGCCTGATGGTGGTATTACCCCCTGGACCGCAGCCACCTTAACACCCACCTCTGCAGCCAATATAATTCAAATCAGAAATGGGCATACTGTAACCGTAAATACCAATGAAAATATGGACCAGGTGATCATTGAAAATGGCGGTTTATTATTACACATTGCAAACACATTAACGGTAAATGATGGAATTGGGGATGATATCATTGTGCAAAGTGGGGGAATTTTTACTTTGGCTTCTAATAGTAATGGGCCACAGTTTTCTCCAGTAACTGCCACAGCAAATATAAATACTGGAGGTATGCTGAGGTTATCTGCAAGTGGATTAACAGCAGCTGGTACTGGTGTTCATGCATCAAATTATATTTATCAGAATGTATCCATACTTGAATACACACTTAATTTGATTTTCTCGACAGATGGTGTTACTTTTTTTCCAAATGCTAATGCTACTACCATACCTGTTTTCAGAATTACCGATAATATTGGAATTGTTGGAGCACTAAGTACTACGACAATAAATGGTTTATTTGAAGCCAATGGCAATATTACTTTTCAAAATGCAGGTACTAAAATATTCCGAAATGGTATTATAGGAACAGGAAATGTTAACGGGGCAACATCCGGAAAATTTATTATCAATGGAGCTACTGCAAGTTTTGGAGGCAGTGGTTTATTAACGCTGCCAATAACTGATGGGATGGATATTGGAACAACCACTACCATAACCATGCTTTCAAATAAATCAATAATTGGTAATATTGCTTTGCTGTCAAATGCATTGGTCATTCTGGGTACTAATAATTTAACCATAACCGGAAATATAAATGGTGGATCAGCTACTTCTCATATTGTAACCAACAGTACCGGTAAATTGGAGATCAATAATATTGCAGGGGCTACACCCAGAATATTTCCGATAGGGGCAAACACAACAACGATAAATCCATTGGCAATTTTTAATGGAGATGGATTAAATTATGGAGCAAGAGTGGAGATTGGACTAAACCCGGGTATTGCATTTCCGGTAAGTGCTGTAAACCGCACATGGGTGGTGAGGCCCTCGGCTACACCAGCCGGAACTGTAAATGTAAATTTCTTTTATATAAACGGTGATGGTAATGCACTGTTCGCTTATTTTCCTGCAACAGTAGAACTTGGGTTTAATACAGGTGTGTGGAATGTTATTAATACAGGCCTGACACAGACTGGTAATTTCGAAGTTTTAGGAACTGTAAATACATTATTTGCGGCCAATACGGATGCTCCATTGGTTATTGCAAATTTGGGGGCCATATTGGCAAACAGCAATTCGGTTTTGGTTGATTATTTTTCCGGTATCAAACAAAACAATGATCATGTATTAAACTGGAAACTCACCTGCAGCAGTTCCCCGTTTGTGAATACAGAATTGGAACGCAGCACTGATGGCAGAAATTATAAAAGCATAACGGGTATTAATGCAACGGCATTACGATGTCAGCAGCCATTCAGTTATACCGATGCAGGTCCTGCCACCGGAACAAATTATTACCGGCTTAAAATGACAGATGCTGATGGGAAGGTATTGTACAGTACCGTTGTTGTTTTGATACATGCGAACAATGGATTTGAATTCGTAAACATTTCACCCAACCCGGTTGTTGGTGGTAGTTTTGATCTTAAAGTAAGCACTGCTAAAAATACACAGTTACAAATCATCATCACTGATATGCAGGGCAGGGTACTGCAGCAAAGAACGGTCAGTACGATTGCAGGGTTTAACAGCATACCCATAAATGTTACAAAGCTAGCTGCGGGTACTTACCAGATTTATGGTATTACTGCCCATGAAAGATCTAAGGTTTTGCGTTTTGTGGTACAATAAAATTTTCTTTCAAAAAATGATAGATAACCATGACAGAAAATGAATTATCAAACCAAGTGATCGGACTGGCTATTGAGGTTCACATTGCACTGGGGCCTGGCTTATTGGAAAGTGCATACAAAGAATGTTTATATTATAAAATTGCTAAGTCAGGATTGAATATTGAAAAAGAAAAACCTATGCCCTTGATATTTGAAGAAGTGAAATTGGAGTGTGGCTACAGAATTGATTTGCTTGTAGAGAAAAGACTGGTTATTGAGATCAAAAGTGTTGAGGCATTGAACGATGTTCACTTAGCGCAGACTCTTACTTATATGAAGTTGGGGAATTACAAATTAGGACTGCTTTTAAATTTTAATGTTGCAAAACTAAAAGACGGAATTAAGAGGGTCGTAAATGGATTATAATTACCTGGCGTCCATTGCGAAAAACTTTGCGCCATTTGCGGTTTGTTTTTTTACCGCAAAGCACACAGAGGGAAGAACCGCAAAGGTCGCAGAGAAAAACTTTGCGCTATTTGCGGTTTGTTTTTTTTACCGCAAAGCACACAGAGGGAAGAAACGCTAAGGTCGCAGAGAAAAACTTTGCGCCATTTGCGGTTTGTTTTTTTTACCGCAAAGCACACAGAGGGAAGAAACGCTAAGGTCGCAAGAAAAACTTTGCGCACTTTGCGGTTTGTTTTTTTTACCACAAAGCACACAGAGGGAAGAACTGCAAAGGTCGCAGAGAAAAATTTTGCGCCTTTTGCGGTTTGTTTTTTTTACCGCAAAGCACACAGAGGGAAGAACCGCAAAGGTCGCAGAGAAAAACTTTGCGCCATTTGCGGTTTGTTTTTTTTACCGCAAAGACATTAAAACTGAGAGGCTATATCGGTATTTCACTATTTG
>JANOFR010000017.1:0-47088 GCA_031413755.1 Chitinophagaceae bacterium | reverse complement strand
CCTGATATTAAAAATCATCCGGGCCTGATGAAAGGCCATATAAATTTTTTAGGAGAGGTTTTACTGGGTCATCTTCGCTATGGCACACAGGGAAAGAATAATGCAGAGTTTTGCCACCCTTTTATTAAAAGGCACACTATCCCTTCCCGCAACCTGGCATTGGCCGGAAATTTTAACCTTGTTAATACGGAAGAATTGTTCGGCCTGGTGAATATTGATCCCGGTGAATTTCAACGGCAAAGTGACCTGGCTGCCATGATGGAAGTACTTTATCATTTCGTGGTAAAAGCAGATGAAGCTTTTCCGGGGCAAATGGATATTATAAAAGTTTTAAAAAAAGCGATCCCTTTATTTGATGGTGGATTCAATTTTAGTGGTATGCTGGGAAATGGCGATGCTTTTGTAATAAGAGATGCACATGGGATACGCCCCTCATACTATTATATTAATGAGGAAGTGATTGTTGCAGCCAGTGAAAGAGCGGCCATACGAACTGCTTTTAATGTGGGCGAAAATGAAGTTATGGAATTAATGCCCGGGAATGCCCTGGTTGTTAAAGCAGACGGAAACTATGTTGTTGAACAGATCGTTGAACCTAAAGAAAGAAAAGCCTGTAGCTTTGAACGCATCTATTTCAGTCGCGGAAGCGATGAAAAAATTTACCGGGAAAGGATCGCTTTAGGCTACAACCTGAGTGATATTATTTTAAAAGTTATTAAGTATGATTTAAAAAACACAATTTTTTCTTTTATCCCCAATACCGCAGAAACCGCTTTTTATGGTTTATTAAAAGGTGCCGAACATTATTTAAATAAAATAAAAATAGAGCGTATAACAAGCTGGGGAAAGGATTTTGACGAGGAAAAATTAACTGAAATGATTAACCGGAAAGTACGGTTTGAAAAAATCGCTATTAAAGATGTAAAACTGCGTACGTTTATTACAGAGGATGCCAGCCGGAATGAAATGGTACAGCATGTGTATGATATTACTTATGGCACCGTGCGTAAAAATGAAGACACCCTGGTGGTTATAGACGATAGCATTGTAAGGGGTACCACCCTTAAAGAAAGCATCATACGTATGCTTGCACGCCTGCAACCAAAAAAAATTATTATAGTATCCTCTGCACCCCAGATACGCTACCCCGATTGCTATGGTATTGATATGAGCAAACTGGGGGATTTTATTGCTTTTAAAGCGGCTATTGAATTACTGCACGATACAAACCAGGAACATATTTTAGCAGATGCTTTAAAAAAGTGTAAAGAACTGCAACGTAATAATCAACTGCATACTCAAAACGTGGTACAGCAAATTTACAATCCTTTTGCACTAAAGGAAATGAGTAAAAAGATTGCTGAATTAATTACTCCGAAAGATCTGGATATTCCTGTTCAGGTAATTTACCAAACTATTGAAAGCCTGCACCAGGCTTGCCCTACCAATACCGGTGATTGGTATTTTACCGGCAATTACCCTACACCCGGCGGCAATCGTGTTTGTAATAAAGCCTTCATTAATTATATGGAAGGGAAGAATGTCAGGGGGTATTAAAAGTGATGGAACCCCGGAATTGGTTGTGGGCTTTTACTATTCAGTTATATTAAAGCTATATAAAGTTTATCAAAATAGAAATTTTTTTACCCAAATATGTTATTCAACAACCCTGCTAAATGTACCCCTCCTTTTAATAGTTGCTGGTTAAGTGTTTCAACAAATTTAAAATTATACTGGAAGCCTAGTTTTTCATCAGGCTTAATATCTGCGTAAATTTTTTCTGCATGTTTATACGACTGCCAAATCCACTCACTTACCGTTTCAGCCTGCCATTCTTTTCGCTGTGTTTTTGTTGTATGGTTAATGGCTTGTGCATATTCTGTATAACTAAGCTGTTGAAAATCTATAAGTCTTTCATCCCAGATCTGGTGCAGGTTAAAAGGATTATTAAACCACAAGACTTTTATCTTATTTCCGCCAAGATCTTCAAAACGGCCCGTGTGCATAGGCTGATGAATGTCGCCAACAATATGTATCAGCAGCCGTAAATACAGCACTTTATTCCCTGGTTCTAAATTGATATTTTTTAATTGCCCAACCAGCCAGTTTGTTTTGGTAAAGGCATCGGTAACTGTATCAGCATCTAAATATTTTTTTACCTGCTCTTCTTTAAGGCCGGCCTTTAAATTAATATAATGCCATGGGCTCAGGTAAGAAAAGGCCGGATCTGATTTTATAAAATCGGGCCAGTTACTGGCCATCGCTATAGACTCTGTGCCTAATATCTTATAAATTTCTTTTTTGGTTTGCTTGGTTATATAACTATCTGCTATCTGTCCTACAATACGATGACCTAAAACGCCCCAGGCAAAACTACTCAAAGGCAAATAAAAAAAGAATCCAAGTATTGCTATTTTTATAATCTGCTTTATTTTCATTATTAAAAAATTTATTCAAAGCTAACTCAATACAAATTAATCAGGATGCCGTTTACAAAATTATTTATACTTTTATTCCACAACTTCAAACAAGAGTAACTGTGTTTTTTCTTCCACATTAAAATTATTATCTGCAACAAATATTAATGTTTTATGGCCATTGGGCAAACGTGGCCCAAAAGTAACCCCTTCAATATTATCGATATAAATACCCAGGTCATCCATATTCAGTAACAGCTTTTTAGAAGCCGGAATAAATTCCTTATTATTCAGCAGTTTTATCCTGCTGATTTCTGAAGCTGTGTTAAGATCAGCAATAAATATTTTTATTGTACAGGGAAGCCTGCCGGTTGAAAAGGAACGTTCAATGACCAGCAATTTATTATACCCGATACTCAGTATATCCGGAACGCCGTTTACTTTAAACTCGTTTACAGGAACAGCAGGAAAGGCTACCGGTGATAATTTATAAGCAAATTGTGCTGTGTTATGTTTTCCGGTTATATCAAATTTATAAATACGGATGTATGCATTATTATCTTCAATATCCGCCCTGGGGCCATCTTCATATAAAGGCTCTTCTACATTTACAAATAGTGTTTTAAAATTATCAGCAAAACACATTCCCTCAAGTACAGCATTTTTCCTGGGTCCTTTTTCTGTTGCCTGCATAATTAGATTACCTGGCAAAACAAAACTGTCAATATAACTTCCGTTGGAATTAATCAGTATTAAGGAGGGGTTTTTTAGAACGGTATCATTAATACGCACAATTCTTTCACCTTCACTGGTCCATATTAATTGTTTGCTTTTTGGATTATAGCGAATTGCTTCGGGATCTGGAGAATAATGTGGGCTTAGTTTACTGCTTGGATAAGCCATACCATCAGGTTGCAGCAGGGTTTTTACTCCTGTTAATGCTACACTGTCTATCCCCGTTTGTGTTAAAAATATCCGGGCTGTATAAAAGCGTGCCGGATCTTTCTCACTTCTGTCATCAGATATTAAATAATATAAATCATGCTTTACATCATAATCGATACCTGATAAACCGCCGACAGTTGTATTGTTATATTTTAGGTTATGTGGAATATCATAACCGCCTAAAAACTTTAAACTGCTGATGTTGGCTGAAGGCTGCATGGTAAGCCTGGCAGTAGTACAGGAAAGAGTAAATAAAATAACTGAAAATAATAGTAAGTATTGAAAAGTTGATTTTTGCATAACCTGTCCTGATTTGTGAAGATGGTAAAGAAACTAAATACAATTACAAGTTTGTATAAAAAATTTATACTTTTATACTGCAGTGCTTATATTATTTTCATATTCATCTTAAATATACTGAACAAAAATGTACCAGGTAAAATCAGGTTGGTGAAAAAAATATTTATTATACGACATGCTAAAAGTGATCAAAGTTTTTTTGGTAACGACTTTGAGCGGCCACTCAACGAACGGGGTAAGGCTGATGTTCAGTTAATGGCATTAAGATTAATGGAAAAACAAGACAGTATTGATGCTCTGATTTCAAGCCCGGCTAAAAGAGCAAAAAAAACAGCTGAGCTTTTTGCAGAAAATTTAAAAATAGCAGGCAATGAAATTATTTTTATTTCCGCATTATACCATGCTTCACCGGAGGTATTTTATGAAGTAATATCAGCACTTCCGGATAATTTAATAAATGTAGCCCTCTTCTCCCATAATCCGGGTATTACTTATTTTGCAAATAGTTTGGTACCCGGATTTAAACTAGACAATATGCCTACCTGCTCCATTTTTGCTGTACAGGTAAATACTAACCGCTGGACAGAATTTATCAAAGCCAAAAAAGAGCTTTTATTTTTTGATTATCCAAAAAACAGTTGAAAGTATCCTCTCGTTAAAAGTAAACCGGTATTTCATGAATAAGTATAAAAATATTCCATTCAAATGAAAACTACAATTTTAGTCCTTACATTATTGTTTTCTATAAACGCCTTTGCCCAATCAAAAGAATATATTGTAAAGCAGGATGGAGATACGGTAACAGGGGCTGTTAAAATATTTGCCAAACAAATCAGCGTTATAAGTCTTACTGATACGATAATTATCAACTCGGAAGAAGTACGGTTTTTTGTAAAAAACAATACCTCCAAAACTGTTTTACGTTTAATGCTGTATGGATATACTGATAATATTGAAGAAGCGCAATCGACCAGATACAGAGATCCCGTGTATGATACTACCATTTTATTAACTTCAATTATAAACGGGGAAAAACTGAATTTGTTCTCAGGAAAAGATAAAAGAAAAGTCATTTATTTCTTTGTTCAGCGGCAGGAGGACAGCATCCATGTTCAACTTCTTTATTCTGTTGGAGGTAATATGCCCGAAAAATCATCATGGGGTAGTTTATCCAGGTATTTATATGTGAGTTATATAACGCACCATAGAATCTTTGAAAACCAATTGTATGATATGACCGGAGATTGTGAATATATTACAGCAGGGAATTTGAGAACGCTTGACTATAGGGAGTCGAGCTTCAAAACATTTATAAAGCGATACAATAAAAAGTGTAAGTAATTATATTGTCTTTTCTGACCAGATTTGTTTTTCCTGTTCTAATAGGGTTATGATAATACGCTGGAATTTTGTAATAACCATATACTTTGAACATGGTTGTTGCCATTGCAAATTCTTTATTTGACCACGCTTTTATATACTCAATCATTTTTTATTTGCTTATTAGCCAGATAAACCCCTGTAAATATAAGCCCAGCCGCAACAATTTTATAAAGGCCTAATTCTTCCTTTAAGAAGATCATAGCGATCAGTGCCGCAAAAACAGGTTGGGTATAAATATAAAAGCCCGCAATGGAGGCGCCAAGTGATTTTATGCCATACAAAGTAAACAGGTACGCTAAAAAAGTTCCCGTAAAAACTATTAATCCCATACTGGTGTAATCAATGGCTGTAAATTTTTGCCAGGGTATTTGAATAAACTCTATCCAACAAAAAGGGAACACTAAAACAAGGCCAATGGTAAAAACCCATCTTAATATAACGATGGGGTCATATTTACGCATTAAAGGTTTTACCTGAATAAAATAAATAGTGTACGCTATTGCATTGATGATTATAAATACATCACCAAGTGCAGCATTATTACCTTTTTCTGAACTGTCTTTTGCCAGAATTAATACCAGTGCGCCCGTTATGCCCAATACCAGGCCACTGACTTTTAAAATACCCAGCCTTTCTCTTAATACCCATGCTGCAATAAATACAATAAGTATGGGAGTGATGAGTAATAATAAGGCTGCGTGAATGGGATAAGTTAAAGAAAGCCCCTTTAAAAAAAACAATTGATTAATGGCTACTCCGGTAACCGCACAAAGCAAAAGTCGCTTTCTGTCTGCTTTTTCAATTTTAATATTTACTGGTTTTAAAAAATACAAGGCCCAAAACAATAAAACACTTACACCAATACGTACCAAGTTTATACCAAAAGGCTTTGCCAATTGTAAATTGGTAAGATGCTTTACAGCAGTAAGGTTTATGGCAAAAAACAGATTGGCAAAAACTAAGGCCAGATGAGCTATGAACTTTGTATTCAATTACTATTTTTAAAAAGAAAGTAAGTTAATAAAAAAACCATTGCATTTTTACACACAATGGCTTTATACTTGCTAACCCAATAAGTAATTTCTTTATCCGCCTTTAAGTCGACTGTGATTCTTTAATTTTTTCCCTGATCTTAGCTTCAATTTCATTGGCCATTTCAGGATTGTCAAGCATTAACTGTTTTACAGATTCTCTTCCCTGCCCAAGTTTATCATTATTGTAACTAAACCAGCTTCCGCTTTTTTGTACAATACCAAGTTCAACACCCATATCAATTATTTCACCAGCTTTAGAAATCCCTTCTCCGTAAATAATATCAAATTCTGCCAGGCGAAAAGGAGGAGCTACTTTATTTTTTACCACTTTTACTTTTACATGGTTACCAATAGCCTCATCGCCATCTTTTATCTGTGCCATTCGGCGTATATCCAGGCGGACAGATGCATAGAATTTTAAGGCATTACCTCCGGTTGTTGTTTCCGGGTTACCAAACATGACACCGATCTTTTCACGCAACTGATTGATAAAAATACAGCAACTGTTCGTTTTATGAATAGTAGCCGTTAATTTTCTTAATGCCTGGCTCATCAACCTGGCCTGTAATCCCATTTTACTATCACCCATTTCACCCTCTAATTCACTTTTTGGTACTAACGCAGCTACAGAATCTATAACTACCACATCTAAAGCCCCTGAAAGTATTAACCGGTCGGCTATTTCCAGGGCTTGTTCTCCATAATCAGGTTGTGAGATCAATAAATTATCAATATCTACGCCCAGTTTTTTTGCATACACACTATCAAATGCATGTTCCGCATCAATAAAGGCACACATACCGCCCTTTTTTTGAGCTTCAGCAATTACATGAATGGCCAATGTTGTTTTACCGGAACTTTCGGGCCCGTATATTTCTACAACCCTTCCTTTGGGTAAGCCGCCTATTCCCAGTGCCATATCCAGGCCAATTGAACCGGTTGAAATAACTTCCTGTTCTATAATTCCCTTATCGCTCATCATCATTACCGAACCTTTGCCAAAATCTTTATCGATTTTGTCCATCGTTAATTTTAGGGCCTTAAATTTTTCTGTTCTTTCTAAATTTTCTGTCTTGCTCATTTTCTTTGATTTTAATTGTCCCGATAATTATCAGGTTTTGTTTTACGTTGTAAATGTAATTGGGGAACCAAAGATAATCGTTTTATTTTATTAACACTAATTATTTTAGTATTTTTTTGATAATTTATTTAGTTGCCCGTTTTAATTACAAAAAAAAGACCCATCCCGAGGAATCGGGACGGGGATGTGTTCAAGCATGAGAAAAATCCACTAAGAATGATCTTAGTTCTCAAAAAGGTTAGGCTTTATTAAACGGGCCAAATAAATTTTATGGTTTGCAGTAAGGTTTATGATTAAACGAATAAACAAATAGAAGACAGTTTTGCGAACTTAACAATACCACAAAGTGGGTAGTTTTGGGGGCGAATTGTACCCTTTTAGGTGAGTATATATTTTATTATCTTAATAAAAGGGGATTTATTAATGAAGTGTTATTTATTTATAATATAAAATCAGCCTATAAATCTTTCATTACTCTCAACCTGTTCAGCATAAAATTTGTTCCATTGTTATAAAAGATATTGTCCAGTAATTCATCTGCATCAATTGCATTTGAATTACCCATAACTTTTGACAGCCCTTTGACAATATCACTTCGCATATCTTTTTTTAGCTGTTGCATACCTGTTGTTTCTTTACAGCAGTCAATAGAATTTATCAGTCCGTCAAAATCGGTTCCTATGCATATTTGTTTTACAGCATCCTGTAAATTGATAGAAATATTTTTATTGGCAACCCATAAAATATGGATAATATTATTAACTAAAAATCTGCGGTGCGTTTCATTATACAGCGATTGGTCAAGGTTTTCAAAATCTTCGGCTGTCCAAACATTGGTATCATCAGGCCAAACCGGCAATGCAGTTGGCTGGGGACCTAAAAAGAAATCAGCTTCCTGGTGACTGATATATTCCTGATCATGGGGAACCGTTAAATTGGGTATCACACTTTCATCTGCAAAACCCAAAATGCGCTGATCAAATGAAAGGCCAATGATGCCGCCGGATAAAAATATATTTTCAATATCCTCATCATACAAATTAATACTGCAGCAGTTGTGATAGGTATCTGCAAAATGCCGGCTTAGTGGTTTAAGATAAACCACTTCATATACAAGCCCTTTATCAACAGGCTTATTTAATAAATATTTTACCCTGTCGCGGATGGATAGTCCTGTTGTACCTGCATGGGTACAAATTAAGGGTTGTATAAATTGGTTATCGCCATTGGGATTATAGTGTGTATATAATTCCCAACGGGCTTTTAAACTCATGTGTTTAATATCAACGAGTATATTTTTATTTGCCATGAGCCCGATCATCTCCAAACCCCAGGTGGTAATACCTTTACGGGTTGGATAAAAATAAGAGGGGTTAAAAAACTGAATGCCGTGTGCATGATTACAAAATTGATTTTGCTGCATATGGCAAAGGTTGATAGATAGAACCGAATTTTCATTAGTAAACTCATGAAAGTTTTTCAGGTAAATCTCCTTCGCATTCGGATCATTTGGATCATCAAAAAAACAATGAAGCCCTTCAATTATAATGGCCCCAAATACTGTATTGGGATCATTTTCAACAAAGTCAGAGGGCGAATTTAATATTTTAAGTTTTGCACCGGGTATGGGTGAATTTGATGTTATTAACCAATTAAGTTCTTCTTTTATTAAATCATAACTGTGTACTCCTGTAGCCAGGTATGCCAATTGCTTATTATTTATAAGATTTACACTCCCTTTATTTACAATGCTTTTTTCGCCGAGAGCCTTACCTATTTTTTGTTCAGGCGCATGCAGTATTAATCCAATAAGTTTTACATCGGCTTCTATTAACTGTGTAAGATTTGATTGGGAGTTAAGTACTTCATTAAACAGTTTATTGATACGTAATTTAATGTTCCGGCTTATAGATAACTTGGCATCAATATAATCCCAGGGGGTTACTTTTGTTTCGGGATCAGAGAATTGAGGTTTTAACCCCGGGTGGCAATGAAAATCGAAGAATGGCATAATGGTATGTTTTAATGATATTAAATATACTCATTATGTTTTGGAATTAAAAGAGATAAATATACTGGTCGTTCAGGTTTAGTTTAAATAAAGTAAAAATCCTTTTTTAAAAATCAATTACTAAACAACCGCCGGGTGAAAGATTTTTAGAAATTGGGGTTGCAGCCTAATTATTGATATGTAAAATTAGTACCCCTATAAGGCTATTTGTTTTTCCTCGATCAGTTTCCTGAGATTAAAAAGGGCATATCGCATGCGGCCTAAAGCGGTATTAACACTGCAATTCAGGATTTTTGAAATTTCCCTGAATTTGAGATCGGCAAAATGACGGAGAATAATAATTTCTCTTTGTTCATCCGGAAGTTTGCAAACAAGTTTCATGATCTGCTCGTTTCTTTCCAGTTTAATAATATTTTCTTCTGCATTTGAATCTTCAAAATGAATTACATCAAAAACATCTGATCCACCGCTGGTTCTGATAACGGGTTTACTTTTAATCTTTCTGAAATGGTCTACACATAGATTGTGGCCTATTCGCATGGCCCATTGTACAAACTTATTTTCGTCTTTGTACTTCCCTGCTCTTAAGGTTTCAATTATTTTAATAAAGAGATCCTGAAAAATATCTTCTGCCAGATACTTATCTTTTACCATTAAATAAATAGAAGTGAAAATCCGGGTCTTATGCCGGTTGATGAGTATTTCCATTGCATACAGTTCCCCATCATTAAATAATAGTATTAACTGATGGTCAGTTAGGGTAACATGATTTTTCATAAACAGATTTTAGGTTTTATATTGGATAATTGGAAGTGTAAATATCTATATTGAAACATTGATACATTGTAGAAAAGTTCAGCTATCTCTTGTAGCTATATTACTATTAGCTTTATACGTTCGGTCATTTACTTAAAATAAAGCATAATTCTGCCAGATAATTTATTACAACATCCTTCAGTTTTCATTTTTTACAGTTAATTATTATTGTATCTAAAGCTGTATTTAAAAAATTAACGGCTGGTAACTAAGATAAGAAAGAGTGATTTATTGATCGTGACGGTTTGTGAATGCACATAATACTATTTTACCTGTTTTGGATATGGCTGAAATAAATGAATAAATTTTTAATTTAATAAAAGCAGTGCCTGTAGCAAGAGGTGTTCTTTTGTATCAAAGGATTTCATTAATTAGTATACACTAAGATAAAAACATACAAATCTGTAAGCTGCTTTCGTACCTTCGTACTATGAATTATTTAGACGAATTGAACGAACCCCAGCGGGAGGCAGTAATGTATGTAAACGGACCCATCATGATCATTGCCGGAGCAGGAAGCGGCAAAACAAAAGTGCTTACAACAAGAATTACGCACTTAATGGCAGCACATAAAATTGACAGCTTTAATATACTCGCACTTACATTTACCAACAAAGCGGCCGCCGAAATGAAAGAAAGGGTGGAAAGAATTTTAGGGAACCTGCCTACCGGACAGGCAGGTTCCGAAGCCAGGAATTTATATATCGGTACTTTTCACAGCGTATTTGCAAGAATACTGAGGGCCGAAGCACCAAAACTGGGCTACCCGTCGAACTTTACAATATATGATACAGATGATGCAAAGAGTGTAGTAAAAACAGTTATTAACGAACTTGCTTTGGATGATAAACATTATAAACCCAACGTGGTCTATAACAGGATCTCCGCTGCAAAAAATTCATTGATAGGCGCCGCAGAATACATGAATGACTGGGCATTGCAGCAGGAAGACAACCGTGCCAACCGCCCGGCCATCGGGCAGATTTATGATGCCTATGTAAAACGGTGTTTTAAAAACGGTGCCCTTGATTTTGATGACCTGTTATTTAAAATGTACCTCCTCCTTAAAAATTTTCCTGAAGCCCTGAGTAAGTACCAGCGTAAGTTTAAATACATTATGATTGACGAGTACCAGGATACCAATTCAGCACAATATGAAATCATAAAACTGCTGGGTGCCATGCATGAAAATGTTTGCGTGGTGGGTGATGATGCACAAAGTATCTATAGCTTCCGTGGAGCAACCATTGAAAATATTTTACAGTTTCAAAAAGATTATGATGAAGTGAAATTGGTAAAGCTGGAACAGAATTACCGAAGCACACAAAATATTTTACACGTTGCCAATGAAGTGATCGGTAACAACAAAGGGCAGATAGAAAAAAAATTATTTACCATTAATGAAGTGGGAGAAAAAATTTCTTTGGTGCGTACCATGACAGATAATGATGAAGGTAAAATGGTTGCAGATACCATACAGGAACAAAAGCTGCGTAATCATTATTACAACAGGGATTTTGCCATTTTGTACCGTACCAATGCACAGAGCCGCAGTTTTGAAGAAGCCCTGCGGCGCATGGGTATTGCCTATCGAATTTTTGGCGGGATGAGTTTTTACCAGCGCAAAGAAGTAAAGGATTTTATTGCCTACTTACGATTGGTTGTAAATCCAAAAGATGAAGAAGCATTGAAACGTATCATCAATTTTCCCGCACGGGGTATTGGTAAAACAACTGTTGATAAAGCCGTTTTATATGCCAATGAGAACAACCTGAGCATGTGGGAGATCATCAGCAATGCAGCTAAATATGGTTATAAAAGCGGAACGCTGGAAAGCATTGACAACTTTGTAACCATGATAAAAATGTTTCAGAGTGAGTTACAAAAAAAGAATGCTTATGATCTGGCTGTAATTGTTGGTAAAAGCACCAACATCGTTAAAGAATTATTTAATGATAAAACCACAGAAGGCTTAGCCCGTTATGAAAACGTTCAGGAATTATTAAACTCCATTAAAGAGTTTACCGAAACTCCCATGAATGAAGAGGATGGCGAAGTAGGTGATAAAAGTTTAGGTGGATATTTACAACAAATTGTTTTGCTAACAGATGCAGATGATGATAAAGGAAACAACGATGTTGTAAAACTGATGACGATACATGCGGCGAAGGGTTTGGAGTTTCCGGTGGTATTTGTTGGCGGACTGGAAGAAACTCTTTTCCCAAACGCTATGTCAATAAATACAAGAGAGGAACTGGAAGAAGAGCGACGTTTATTTTATGTGGCCATTACCAGGGCCAAGCATAGGTTATGGATGAGTTATGCCAATGCCCGTTACCGCTTTGGTCAGTTACAACAAAATGATCCCAGCCGTTTCATTGATGAGATCCCGGAAAACTATGTAGATAAAAGTTATGCCGGTGGTGCTGCTGTTAATAGTGGTAGTGGATGGAACCAGGGTGGTGCCAAAGAAAGGATGCAGCGGAATTTTGGCAATGAGGGATGGAACGCTGCCCAACGTGCCGAAAAACAATATGGTACAGCTCCAACAAAAAAAGTTACTGAAACTTTCACTTCAAAACCTGCAACAAACAAAATAGCTGAACATACCCCTACAGAAAATTTTGAGCCAAGCGATACCCGAAATTTACAGGTGGGCAATAAAGTAGAACATATGAAATTTGGCTTTGGTGAAGTAATGAAAATGGAAGGCGCTGCACATAATCCTATTGCAACCGTAAATTTTGAATTGAATGGAGAAAAGAAAATAATGCTGAATTATGCGAAGCTGAGGATCGTAGAATAGTTTTTATCGTTGGCATCCCCTTAATCCATGTTCTTAAAATAATAAACCAGCTCCCCTTTTTTACCCAGTATCATTTCCTGCCCATCTGCTTTATACACTTCTATATTCCAGGTATAACCTTCAGTAACTATAGTTACCATTTTACCGGTAAAAGTTAAGGTGCAGGCCTGCATCATTGCTTTACCATAGCGGGTAAATTTTATCTCTCCATTAAAACTGTTTTCTGCAGGTTTATCCAGAATTTTCAGGTTCTTTATCAAAGCTGTTTCTGATTTAACAGTGCCGGGAAGGGCGGCAGTTCTATAACTGAACCAGTCTTTTATAAATGCCTTTTCTGAAAGGTCTATTTTATCCGATATCACCGTATCAGTATTCACTACAGGAGTACTCTTGCTTACCTCCCTGGGAATGACTTTTATTCTTGACATACTGCGCAGAAAGCCGAGCAGATCATCCAGTACAATCAAATCCGGGGTAACCGATATGATCTTAAAATCATTGGACGAAGTGGTAATATAGTCATCTGTATAAAGTTCTGTTGTTCCGGTGATCACCATAGAGTTGCTGCCATCTTTAACATCGGCTATCCCTTCTTTGTAAAATTGAATAAACAGTGTATCAGTTACCGCCACCTTTTCATTGGTCCTGCTTTGCATCCTCGCCGTTTCCTGCCAGCTCCCAATGAACTGGTCCATGCTGTATTTCCCCTTTTTTACATTGCGTGAGTTTTTTGAATAACTGCGTACCGGCTGTTGTTGCTGAGCCATTATCCCATTTGCAAAAAAGAGCAGGGCCAGTAAACCATATGTATATTTCATAACAGCTGTTTTGGCATAAACCAAATTTACAAATAATAGTGGTGGGCTCTGTGTTTTGGCATTAAAATATTGTTTTTCAATGTATATGGCCGCAAATGGCTGTTATCTATCGTTTTCGAAAGCCGAAAATTATTGTAATGGCCGGGGCATTTGACTTTTTGGCTGGTGAATTCTTGCTAAATTTGTACCTGGTATTTTAAAAAATGAATGTATGATAAAGACAGGAAACCCGGTAATCAGTATTTACACTGAAATGACCCCCAACCCGGAAACCATGAAGTTTGTGGCGAACAAACTATTATACCCGGGCAAGAGTATCGACTTTGCAGATGAAGCAAGTGCAAAGCCATCGCCATTGGCGCAGGAGTTGTTTACGTTTCCTTTTATTAAAGCAGTTTTTATTGCCAGCAATTTTATAACCCTTACAAAAACACCAGAAACCGAAGACTGGCAGGATGTGATCCCGTCAATCAAACAGTTTTTAAAAGAATACCTCGAAGATGGAAAAGTGGTGGTGAATGATGAAGAGGTTGCAGCCATGAAAACCGAAAGCACTAACACGGTTAGTGCCGATGATGATGATGTGGTAAAACGCATTAAAGAATTGCTTGAAAATTATGTAAAGCCTGCCGTTGAAATGGATGGTGGTGCTATCCAGTTTAAAAGTTACGAAGACGGTAAAGTTAATTTAATGATGCAGGGAAGCTGCAGTGGTTGCCCATCAAGCATGATCACTTTAAAGGCCGGTATTGAAGGTATGATGAAACGCATGATCCCGGAAGTGAAAGAAGTGGTGGCAGAGTCAGAGTAAACTTCAAAAAACCCATTCAGCGGTTTTAGTGTAAAATAATTTAAGCATCTATTACCGGATGCTTTTTTTTTACTTCGAATTATAGTTAAATAGCATTTGTACTTTTCAAAATGAAATATATTTCAGCCTTACATAACATTATTATTATTTTCTTTTTATTTTTTACCGGTTGCTCAGTCAGTCAAAATCCAATGCACCATGAAATCAAAATGCTTCAAAAGGGTGTTATTAAAGACGACAGCAGTTTTGTATATCAGCTCCCCTTTGAAGAAAACAAATCCCATTTACTGGTACAGGGTTACTTCAGCAGGTACACACATAAAACCCGTGCCGCACTTGATTTTAAAATGAGGAAGGGGACTAAAGTTTGTGCTGCAAGAGGCGGGGTTGTTGTAAGAGTTAAGGAAGACGGGAAAAAAGGTGGAAGCAATATTAAAAACCGGCCCTTCGGAAATTTTATAATTATACAGCATGAAGACAGCTCCAGAACAGGGTATTGGCATTTACAATTTAACAGCGTGCCCGTGCATGTTGGAGATACGGTAACGAAGGGACAGGTAATCGGCCTGAGTGGTAAAACAGGTTATACCTATTTCCCGCATCTACATTTTATTGTCTGGAGGTTTGATAAAAATGGAAATTGGACACAAATTGGAACCCGGTTTCAAACCAAAAAAGGAATCCGTTATCTTCGGCCTTTCAGATCTTATCGAAATAAAACAATAAGCAATTAACGCAAGTGAGCTTAGCCGAAATTTACCAACAGTTTATTGCTGATATGCAACATACATCCTGGTATGAATATGTAGCTGTATTTGCAGGCATTGCCAGCGTTTGGTACTCCCGTGCTGAAAACATTTTGGTGTACCCGGTAGGGCTGATCAATACCATCATCTACATCTATATAAGTTTTGAAGGACACCTGCTGGGTGAAGCCTCTGTAAATTTTTATTATACCATTATGAGCATATCAGGCTGGTATATGTGGACCAGGAAAGACCAGCGAAAGGAAATTATGCTGCACATTACTTATTCTGATAAAAAAGAATGGATGAAGCAGATTGCATTCTTCCTGTTTTTTTATATCAGCATTTTTATGGCACTCACTTATTTTAAAGGTGCATTTTTTGATGGCGTTATTCCCTGGGCCGATGCCTTTGCCTCTGCAACTGCATTTACAGGTATGTGGCTGATGACAAAAAAGAAAGTGGAAAGCTGGTACTGGTGGATCGCAACCAACATCGCTTCCATTCCCTTATACTTTGTAAAACATTATGTATTTACAAGTGTTTATTATGTAGTACTGTTAATAATGGCTGTGTTTGGCTTAGTGGAATGGACCAAAAAAGCACGTCAGCCGAACGGGCAGGCAAAATATAAAGCATGAGTTATTGTAAATATATCAGTACGCTTAAACCAGGCGAGCAAACTGTTCATAAAATTTATCATGATACCCAATATGGTTTTCCCATTATTGATGATAATGAATTGTTTTGCCGGTTGATACTGGAGATAAACCAGGCTGGCCTCAGCTGGACCACCATCCTGAACAAACAGGAAGGTTTCCGCAAAGCCTATCAGCATTTCGATATAAAAAAAGTGGCCGCATATAAAGAAAAAGATTTTCAAAGGCTGATGAATGATGCAGGCATCATCCGAAACCGGTTAAAAATAAATGCAGCTATTGAAAATGCCAAAACCATTCTTACCCTGCAAAAAGAATTTGGTTCTTTTAAAAAGTGGCTGGCCCATCATCATCCCAAAACAAAAGAAGAGTGGGCAAAACTCTTTAAAAAAACATTAAAGTTTACCGGCGGAGAAATTGTTAATGAGTTTATCATGAGTACAGGTTTCATACCTGGTGCACATGATATAAATTGTATTGTTTACAAAAAAGTATTAAAAGCAAAACCCATGTGGAATGAAAAATAAAAAACTGTGGTTATTTATTAAAGGGTCACTGATCCTGTTATTAACTATTGTAATTTTTGCAATGCCTACAGCAGATAACTTCCGAAAATGGCTGCGATTTATTATGCTGGTTGTTTTTATAGTTAGTTTTATCAATGATCTGATCCGTTACAAAAAGAATAATGTTTAAAAAAATTGTCATCATAGGACCCGAATCAACCGGTAAAAGCACCTTGTGTAAACAACTTGCTGCACATTACCATACCATTTGGGTTGAAGAATATGCCAGGAAATATCTTTTAAAAAACGGTACAGATTATACGTATGAAAATCTCCTGGATATTGCCAAAGGACAGATTGCCGGGGAAGAGTTGCTCGTTGCTCGTTGCTCGTTGACCCAATCGGACTCTGGCAAACAACGAACAACGTTCAACCCACAGGGTCCTGCGGATGAACAACTTCTCTTTATTGATACCGATATGTATGTAATGAAAGTATGGTGCGAATTTGTTTTTGAAAAATGCCATCACTGGATATTGAACCGTATTGCAGAAAGAAAATATGACCTGTATTTGCTCTGTAATATTGACCTACCCTGGGTTAAAGATGAGCTGAGGGAATATCCGGATCTGATAAGCCGGCAAAAATTATATTATCATTATAAAGACATCATGATTAATCAGAACGTGCCCTGGGTTGATATCAGCGGGAGTTATGAAAAGCGCCTGGAGAAAGCAATTGAAAGCCTCACCCAATATCTCCTGCTCCGGTAGAGAGAGCGGTATACCCAATCATTCAAGCTGCCACATAATCATAAATTATTTTCATCAATGAATCATAACCTTATTTTCAATAATCCATTTCGCTCCCTGTCCTACAAGGTCATCCGGGGGTTGGGGTTAGGCTACCTATCTTATTACAGCCTGTACATCTGTATCTCCCGCTAAATTTCTCATCTGCCGCATGATATTATCATAACGGCTGGCAACATAACCACTTAAAGGTTTTACAGTAAACCGCCTGGGGTTGGGTAAACAGGCTGCAATCTGTGCTGCTTCAGCCGTGGTTAAATTTTCAGCATCTTTATTAAAATATTTTTTTGCTGCTGCCTGCACACCAAAAACACCACGTCCCATTTCGGCTACATTTAAATAACGCTCAAGAATGGTTCGTTTGGTCCAAAGCCCTTCAATAGAAAACGTAAAAAATACTTCAATTCCTTTTCTTAAAAACCCGCCACCCTGGTACAGAAAAATATTTTTTGCCACCTGCTGACTGATGGTACTGGCGCCACGAACTTTATTTGGATGCCGTTTATTATACTTTATGGCAACTTTTATTGCTTTTAAATCAAACCCATCATGATCGGGAAAGAGTTGGTCTTCACTGGCAATTACAGCCAGTTTTATATTGGGTCCCATATCATCGTAGCTGATATAATCCCTGCTTAAACCATTACCCTGTAAAATACTGCCCACCTGGGTTAAAGTAATTACTGGATTGAGAATTATACCCAGGAATAAATATAACGTTGATGATATATAAACAATAAAAAAAGCTTCTTTTAAAATAATTGCCGCCTTTTTTACAAACGCAATATGACGGAGCCAGAAATAATAAATTAACCCCGTTACAAGAACCACAGCAAAAATGATCAGCATTTTAGTTTGTAAGTTGGCAACCGGAAATCCGGCAACGGAAAATTTTTGTAAAATGAAAAATAGAAACCAGCTAATATGCAATAGAAAGATCCAGAAAAAGATCTTTTTTAAAAACGTCCATAATTTTGTCATCCCTGCCTGTTTAGGATTAGCTGCAATATTTTTTTTCATCAAAGCAACAAAGTACAAGTATAGTCAATCCCTTTTTAATTACTCATATTCATATAAACCAATTTGTATTTTTTCCCGATGAGCATTCCTCCGCCATACTTTTTCCCTTTTGCCATAAAATAACCCAGGGTACCCAAACCAGCTGATGCAATTAATAACGGCGCACTGAATTTTTCCCTGTCTGCTACATAAACCACAGCACTGGCCAATGTTAACAATACCCCGCCTCCAAATAAAGCAGCGCCGCTCCCTTTTCTGTTAAAGTTGGTTTTTTCACGCTGGCCTATTGCCTTGATCTGGTTATAATGAAATATATATCGGTAACTGCCGGCAGTATCTATTATATAAGTGCCAATTGTTGTAGGCAGGTAACGGATAATAAACTCCTGTAAATACAAACTGTCATTTTTAATACCCTGTATACTTGCATTAATAAATGCGCCGCTATTTAAAGTGAAAGCTATTTCTGAACCGCTATAAAATGTTTTTATGGTTTTATTTTTCTTTTTCAGAATTAAAAAGTCTGCAGATTGTGCAAAAGAAGCTGTAGATATAAAAAACAGAATTGGCAGAAATAATTTCATTGAACAAAATAAAAAGGTAAATATTCAGGTCCTAATACATACTGTTAATCTTTTATCAATGTATAAATAATTCCGGTTAAAATGGTAACGCCAAAAACAAGGTATAAAATACCTGATATACGGTTGATAAGCAAAATTACCCGGTCACTTAATTTTTTACCTATATAACCCGCCCACAAAACCTTACCTACATCGGCCAGCATGGTTACCCCCAGGCAGGTAGAAAAAATAATGACCCGGTGATATAATGAATATACAGAAGCAAAAGAAGCCGCCATAATAACCCAAAAAGAAATTACAGCCGGGTTTAAAGTATTAACGATAAACCCCGAACTAAATATGGCAAAATAGTTTGTCTTTTTACCGGAAGGGGTTATTTCATCACCGGCAATTTCAACAGGCTCCTGCAATTTGCGTGGTTTTATCTTTTTAATAAATGCAAAATAAACACCCATACCGATCAAAAAAAAGCAGCCTGCAATACCAATCGGGATCTTAAAATGGAGTACTGTTTTTATGACCTCGCTGAATCCATTACTCAGCACAACCCAAACAATATCGCTTACCCAAACTCCAACAATAAAACTAAAACCACCACGCCTGCCATGGTTAATACTTTGTTTGATGGTGGTAAATATTACCGGGCCCACAGAAAATATCAGCAGTAAACTAATTGCCAGCCCCTTTAGAAAAGCATCAACCATGTACTAAATTTAAGAAAGCATTTTTATTAAGATTCTTTTAACATTTTCAGTTACAATCTAAGTTACAATATCACGTTCATGAACAGGAAAATAAATACTTTTTACATGAATACAAGGCTACATTCTGATTACTGTACCGTTTTTGTAAAGTAACAGTTTATTACCGCAACGCTGCTTTCATTATCTAAATATTTAAAAATAATTGATTGAAAGCATTAAGAAGAACAACAGCCATTGTATTAGTACCCTTTTTATTTATTGTAAGTAAAGGCCATGCACAGTTTTATAGTGATATGAGTGCAGGTTTGAATGCCGGAGCCTATGTTTACCAGGGTGATCTTACACCCGAAAGGTTTGGCTCTTTCAAAACCATTCAACCGGGGTTTTCGCTGTTTGTAAAAAAACCAATTAATCACTTTTTAGCTGTTCGTGTACACCTGAGTTTTGCAAAACTTAAAGCTGATGAAAGTAAATATGCAAAACCGGCATACAGACAACAGCGAAATTTTTCTTTTACCACTCCCGTTTTCGAATTTTCGGGGCAGTTGGTATGGAATATTTTAGGCAGGAATTATGAAGACAGGGGCATAATGCCTTATATATTTTCAGGTGCCGGTATTGCATTGGTTAATATCAGAAAAGATTACAGCAGGATGGACCCCACAGTTTTTGGTGAAAACTCAGACGTTTTAACAGGGCTTGTTATTGATAATGCTAAAGGTACACCCCGCGGGCTGGTCTCTGTGCCCCTTGGTGTGGGTGCTGAATATCCGCTTTCGGAAAGATTTTCTGTAAACGTAGAAGCTTCTTACCGGTTTATTTTTACAGATTACCTGGATGGTTTCAGCCAATCAGCCAGTCCGAAATACAAGGATCATTATCACAGCACTTCAGCAGGATTGATCTATAAATTTGGGAAGAAAATAAAAGATATTGGTTGCCCGGTTGTAAAACTTTAGGATATATTGTTTTGGCTGAAATATAAATTAAGAGATCTTAGCTCCATTTAAAAAATTATGCCAGTCATCAAGCATTTTCCCTTTTAACACACGTGGAAATTTATGCTGGCCGCCAACTTTTCCTTTGGCTACCATAAATTCCATGAAAGTATCTTCAGATAAAACTTTAACCATTATATCTTTTAAGGCATATCGCCGTTCAACTTCATAATCATCATTCAGTTCTTTAAGCCTGGTATCAATTCGTAGTTTCAGGTCTTCTTCATTAACAACATCTTTTGTTGCAACATACCACTGGTGTGCAAAAAAAGTTCCGTGCGGTACCCCGGCAACCGTAAACTCCGGAATAGAAATATTCAGATCGGTACTCACCATTTCAATGGCTTTATTCATATTATCTACACTCAGGTGTTCACCAACCATACTCAAAAAATGCCTGGTGCGGCCGGTAATAACAATTTCACTTCTTTCCCGGTCAACCAGTCTTACGGTATCACCAATAGCATAGCGCCATGCGCCTGCGTTGGTGCTGATGAGAATGGAATAATCTTTATGCTCTTCTATCTCATGAATCATGTATGCTTCCGGCTCTTCCACCATATTACCTTCTGTATCAAAATTCTTATGGTCAAATGGAACAAATTCAAAAAACATGTTATTGTTAAGGGCAAGATGCATTCCACAGGCATCTGGCCTGTTTTGATAAGCCAAAAAACCTTCGCTGGCCAGGTAGGTTTCAATATAAGTTATGGGTCTGCCCAATAATTTTTCAAACCCTCTTTTATAGGGTTCCATCGCAACGCCACCATGAACATAAAACGCAAGGTTGGGCCAGATCTCATGTATATTTTTTAACGCATACTTTTCAACGATCTTCTCCATACACAATTGCAGCCAGGCAGGTACTCCTACTATAAAACCAATATCCCAGTTTGGTGCATTGTTTACAACCTCTTCTAATTTTTTGGTCCAGTTTTTTTCTCTCGCAATTTTTTTCCCGGGCTTATATAAACCAAGGCCCAGAAACCAAAAGGGGATATTTCTTTGCTGTATACCACTAAGGTCGCCGGCAAAATAGGTAGGCCCCTTTTGCAGTTGTGTACTGCCCCCTAAGATCAGCCAGCCTTTTCCTACAGAACTTCGTGGAATATTTTCGTACCGGGTTAAACTCAGTAACTGATTAAAACTTGTTACGGTATTGCTTCTGATTAAATCTTTGGTAATAGGTATAAATTTACTCGTTGCATCGCTGGTACCGCTGCTGAGTGCAAAATATTTTATTACCCCGGGCCAGCATACATCAGGAATTCCCTCTTTGGCTTTATACCACCAGGCGTCATAAATCTTATTATAGTCAAAGGCCGGAACAATTTGCTGAAATTTTTTCCCGGGGTTGCTGCTTAATAATACATCATCAAAACGGTAACGCTGGCCAAATTCGGTAAACCTGGCTTTTTTCAAAAGTTTTTTCAGCACTTTAACCTGCTGGCTTCTGGGGTTACTTATAGGAATATTAAGAGCCCTGGCAATAGATTTTGGTAGCTTAATATCAAATAGGGGCATTTGCAGTTATGGGGTTAAAGAAACGAAGATAAAGAAAAAAACGGCCTTCGGCCTCACCCCAACCCCTCTCCCAGGGAGAGGGAACCGGAGGAATGAGGCCAGGAGGCCTCACCTCCCCGAACTTCGTTCCTTAATTTCGCTTTTGCTCAGTAACCTCTCCAAAAGAGAGGAGGCGGTGCATCAAACATATCCAAACATTTTATCTTTCACATCATCATTAGTTTTTTATTCAGCAATTATCCAATCAGCATTTGCTTTCTTCAGCAAAACATAATCTTCGCTTCAATCTTCTAGATTTCCTCCCCCTTCGGGGGGAGATAGAGGGGGCCGGTTTTGGCTAACCATTTATAATCATTAAATTTGTCTCCTAAAAATAAAGTTATATGAAGAAGATTTTTGTTGTGGTTATTTTATCGCTTTCCTTATTAAGAGCCAGTGCCGATGAAGGCATGTGGTTACCCATGTTACTGGGCCAACAGGTATATAATGATATGGTAAAAAAAGGTTTAAAACTTACCAAAGAACAATTGTATTCCATCAACAAGTCATCATTAAAGGATGCCATTCTGATTTTTGGTGGAGGATGTACAGGCGAGATTGTAAGCAGCCAGGGTTTGATATTTACCAACCACCATTGTGGTTACGGTGCTATTTCGGGAGCCAGTACCATTGAACACAATTATTTACAGGATGGTTTTTATGCCATGAATAAGGACCAGGAAATTAAAAGCCAGTTAACGGTGCAGTTCCTGGACAGGATCGTTGATGTTACGGCAGAAGTGGAAGCTGCTGTAAAAGGATTAAGCTGGGCAGACAGGGTAAAAAAATTACCTGAGGTTTATAAAGCCATCACAGATAAAGCAGCTGATATAGAAAACGGTTTAGCCGGAAGGATCTACAGCATGTTCAAAGGCAACCAGTACATCATGTATGTTTACAAAACATACCGCGACATTCGCCTGGTTGGCGCCCCGCCTGAAAGTGTAGGTAAATTTGGCGGCGATACCGATAACTGGGAGTGGCCGCGCCATACCGGTGATTTTTCTATTTTCCGTGTATATGCAACAAAGGACGGCAAGCCTGCCGATTACAGCAAAGACAATGTGCCTTTGAAGCCAAAACATTTTTTACCGGTAAGCATTAAGGGTTTTAAAGACGGCGACTTTGCCATGATCTATGGTTACCCCGGCGGCACCAACCGTTACGAAACCAGCTACGGCATTAAATTGAAAAACGAGATTGAAAACCCTTCGCTGGTCGGCTTAAGAGATGTTCGTTTAAAATTCATGTACGAGCAAATGATAAAAGACCCCGCAGTAAAATTAAAACTCGCAAATAATTATGCCGGTGTTGCCAACTATTGGAAATTCTTTGACGGTGAAACCAAGCAACTGATCAGGTATAAAGTGTATGACCAGAAGCAGGAATATGAAAATAAATTTTCAGCCTGGGCAAAAGGTAAACCGGAGTATGAAAATATAATGACCGGTTATGCAAAAAATTATGCTGAATGGACCCCATACAGCAAACAACGCCAGTATATCAATGAAGGAGTTACCGGTTCACCATTAGCTGGTACAGCTTCGGGTTTAATATCTTTGGAAGAAAAGCTTTTAAAGAACAACACCCCGGCTGCCGAACTTAAAAAAGCAATAGATGCTGCTACTGCAAACCGTAAAGCATTTTTAGAAAGCGAGGACCTGCCCAGTGATGAGAAGATTCTGGCTGTTACCTGCATGATGTTTTATAATAATGTAGATAAAAGCCAGCACCCTATTGGTTTTTTTGAAGGGCTAAAGGCTGGCTATGGCGACCTGAAAGATGAAGCCACATTTAAAATATGGGCCAAAGATGTTTTTGCAAAGACAATGTTGATAGATGATGCCAAATGGAATGCCTTTGTTGCACAGCCAAATGCTGTAACCCTGCAGGAAGATCCTGCTTTTGCTTATGCCGCTGCGTTTATAAAAAATTATACCGGTAAATATGCTTCCCTGTACACTGCTTTTGTAAATAAAAACAATGAGCTGGGCCGTAGTTATATGAAAGGAATCATGGAGATGAACCCTGCAGCCGTAAATAAAATGTATCCGGATGCTAATTTCAGCATGAGGGTAAGTTATGGTAGTGTAAAAAGTTACCGCCCGAGAGATGCCGTGTTTTATGATTATGTTACTACCAGCAAAGGCATACTTGAAAAATATAAAGCAGGTGATTATGAATTTGACCTGCCTGCCAAACAAATTGAATTGTTAAAGAAAAGAGATTTTGGCCAGTATATTGACAAGCGTACCAATGACCTCGTGATTGGTTTTATAACTACCAATGATATTACCGGCGGAAACTCCGGCTCACCGGTTATTGATGCCAATGGTAATTTATTAGGCCTTGCTTTCGACGGTAACTACGAAGCGCTCAGCCACAAGATTGCATTTGACAAAGACCTTAACCGTACCATTAATGTGGATGTGCGTTATGTGCTTTGGTGCATTGATAAACTGGGTGGAGCGAAGAATATTATTGATGAGTTGAAGCTGGTGAGGTAAGAGATCATAAAATTTTATTTGAACAGTCCCGCCTCATGCGGGATTGTTTTTTTATACCTTCACTCCATGTCAATCCTCAACATCGAATTCAAAGCCTCCACAAAAAACCTTGCAGCACTGGAAACTTTATTACAGCTGCACAACCCTTTATTCATCGGCGAAGACCACCAGGTGGATACTTACTTTAATGTGCAAACCGGAAGATTAAAACTAAGAGAAGGTAATATTGAAAATGCGCTGATCCATTATGAACGGGAGGATTTTGCAGGTGCTAAATCAAGTCATGTTTTGTTGTACCGGCACCAGCCCGATAAAGCTCTAAAAGAAATACTCATCAAAACCCTGGGCATAAAAGCCTTGGTTGATAAGAGAAGAAAGATCTATTTCATTGAGAACGTAAAATTTCATTTTGATACCGTAGAGGGGTTGGGAACTTTTGTAGAGGTGGAAGCTATTGATAAAGACGGCAGCATCGGCAAAGAAAAATTACAGGCGCAGTGTGATCAATATGCGGTTTTGTTTGGTATCATGCCCGAAGATTATTGTTCGGTTTCTTATAGTGATATGGTTTTACAAAACACCTGAAATTCTTAACCACAAAGAGCACAAAGGTTTGCACGAAGAACACAGAGAAGAACTTCGTGTGCTTTGTGATCCTTCTTTGTGTACTCTGTGGTTATAAACCTTCTTATCTTTACTCCATGGCAGAAGACTTAACGATCGCACAGGGAACAAAAGAAGAAATTTACAGGTCTCTTATTCCACAAATAAAAGCCCTGCTTGATGGCGAACCCGACCTTATTGCTAACCTGGCCAATGTTAGTGCAGCATTAAAAGAGCAATTTAACTGGTTGTGGGTTGGATTTTATTTAGTTAAACCCGATTCGAAAAACAGAGAAGAAACTGAATTGGTTCTCGGTCCTTTCCAGGGACCGGTGGCCTGTACCCGAATAAAAAAAGGAAGGGGTGTTTGCGGAACTGCCTGGCAGAAAGCAGCAACACTTATTGTTGAAGATGTAGAAAAATTCCCTGGCCATATTGCCTGCAGCAGTTTGTCCAGATCAGAGATCGTGGTACCCATTATCCGCAATAAAGAAGTGATTGGCGTATTGGATGCAGATAGTGAATCATTAGCCCTGTTTGATGAAACAGATAAAATATACCTGGAGGAAATTATTTCTCTGATTTCTTTTTAGGCTCGGGTGTATTATCCTTCCATCCCCACAAATACCGGCAGGCATAGGTTCGGTAAGGGCTCCACTTTTTCGAAACGGAAAGCATATTTTCTTTCATCACTTTTTTATCGGCGGCATCAATATGATATAGTTTACATGTCGCCTGCTGAATACCCAGGTCATCAAGGGCAAAAACATCTTCCCGGCCAAGGGTAAACATTAAGATCATTTCCACGGTCCACTGGCCAACGCCTTTTATTTGGGTTAGATATCTGATCACTTCTTCGTTGCTCATCTTATGTAAAACGGCATCGGTTATCTTTTCATCAATAAAAAAGTTACAAACGTTTATTACATAATTTGCTTTGGCATTGCTGAGGCCAATACTTCTTAACGTTTCGAAAGGAGTTGCTGCAATTTGCACAGCTGTTGGATTTTTGGTACTGTATAGATTTAAAAAGCGCCGGTGAAAAACATCAGCCACTTTGGTACTCAGTTGCTGGCTCATGATGGAGAAACATAAATGCAGGTACACATTTTTCTTTTTTACCAAAACAAACGGCTCCTGCAGCTCAAGTATTTTTTTTAATTTTTTGTCTTTGGATAAATGGACAAGATGAGGCATTTGCAATTAATTTACCCTAAGGTCTGTAATTTATTTTATATCCCCTGGTGGTATTTAAGTATCGGCCCATTGTTTAAATTCAGCAACCCTTTCGCGGCTGATGATAATTTCTTCCGGTGCAGCAATCCCCTTTAACTGAAGTTTAAGACGGTTGCTCTGGTATGGCTTTACCTGGTCAATGGCATCAGCATGTATAATGATTTTTCGGCTCAGCCTGAAAAAATCTTTGGGGTTCAGTTCGGTTTCCAGTTTTTCCATAGTGATGTTGATCACAAAACGGTTGCCTTCTTTGTCAATTAAAAAAACAATTTTATTATCTGCAGCAAAATAAGCTACTTCCTTTGCCGGAATAAAAAATAACCTTTGCCCTACCTTTGCTAAGAAACGGTTTTTATAATTGATTGAAAAATTATCTTTTACCTGCTCCATCAGCAGCTGGTAATCCTTAGGGGCAAATGCGGCAGATAAATTTTTGTACTTATTTAACCCGGTGGCCAAAGCTTCGGCTGTAATGGGTTTTAAAATATAATCAATGCTGAATAACTGAAAAGCATCAATGGCGTAATTTTCGTAGGCTGTTGTAAAAATGATCGGTTTTTGTGTAGAAGTACGTTTAAATATTTCGAAGCTCTGGCCATCGCTCAAATGTATATCCATTAATAATAAATCAGGATGAGGCCTGGTATTTAACCAGTTTACGGTTTCTTCCACACTCTCCAGGCAACCAGCTATATGTATGGAGGGATCATAAGCTTTAATTAAAAGCTGAAGCCGCTCCTGTGCCAGTTGTTCATCTTCTATTATTAAAATATTCATGGTACATTTTAATTTAAGGTAAGCAATGGTAATGCAACAGAAAAGGCATTGCCCTCTTTTTTAACTTCTACGGTTCTGCCGCTAACCAGCAAATAACGTTTTACAATATTTGCCAATCCTATTTTGGTAGAGTTGTCTACCGATTCACGCAGTTGCAGGTTGTTTGATACCACAATCGTGTTATTGCCATTAATGTGCACAACAATCTGTAATGGCCGGTTTTTACTTACAATATTATGTTTGATGGCATTTTCAATAAGCATTTGTAAGGATGCCGGTATAATGTATAATTTTTGGTATGCTTCAGGCACTTCAATTTCTATATCAAGGCCGTCAGTAAATCTTTTTTGTAATAAAAAAATATACGGTTTAATAAAATTAAGTTCTGTTTTAATATCTACCAGTTCCTTATCATGATTTGCTAAAATATAACGGTACACTTTTGAGAACTCTTCAATAAAACGGTTTGCTTCGCCCGTATTTTTCATCACTAAAGCAGAAAGTACATTAAGGTTATTGAATAAAAAATGAGGGTTGATCTGGCTTTTTACGAGTTGCAGTTCAGCCTGTGCCGTCATCCTTTTTAATTCTTCGGCCTCCATCCACTTGGTTTTATACTTGGTAAAATAAAACTTTATGGCATTTAATAAATGAAATAACAGGTTGACCAGTGAGGCATAAATTAAATTCAGTTTTAGTGGTATTACAGTCTCTTTAAATGTGTTGTTGTGCAAGACCATACTTACCAAAAATACAATGCCTGAAGTTAATATGGTAGTAAGTAAATTCGCAGCTAAAAAAAACAAAAAAAGTGTTTGTACTTTGTTTTTCCGGAGGTTAATCAGCTTTTTAAACTATGGTTCCAGCAATCGGCTGCCTTCCCAGGTACATAAAGATATCAGTGCAATTGTTGCAAAAGCATAGTACCATTCAATCTGAATATTAAAATATTTGTACACTTCGCATAACAGAGTATTTAAGTACGTGTAAGCGGCTAAACCTAGAATGAACAGATATCTGTATTTGTGGGTAAACATGGTACCATGCATAATTAATAAACATCAACGGTGAATATCAAAAATTGTTCACCGTTGATGTAAATCAGGTTTTTCAAATATATATTTATGGTAATAAAACCCGGTCTATAACATGTACAACACCATTGCGGCACATTACGTTAGTACCAATGATATTTGAAAGGTTGGTACCATTGCCATTTCCTTTAATTGTTGGGCCACCACCAGAACCATTTGTTAAATTGATCGTAGTGTTTCCACCTGCCAGCATGGCCAGGTTGCCATTTGCCAAATCAGATGAAAAGGCTCTGCCGCCAACAACGTGGTACCTTAATACTGCCAGCAAGGTTCCTACAGGAATATTATTGATATCTGTTAGACTCAATACACCCAAAAGTTGCGTAAATGCAGCATTGCTTGGAGCAAAAACGGTAAGGGTAGCCGAGCTTAATGTGGCAATTAAGGTAGGGTCTCCACCGGGGGCATTATTGGCTCTAACAATTGCCTTTACCAGTGAATCAAGTCCCGATCCGGCTGCCTGTGCAGTAGCTACAATATTACCAGATGGTTTGTTTAATGCTTTTGATAACTGGTGAATAACACCATTATCTGCGGCAATATCTGCCACAGCAACTTTGATACCGTTTACATAAACACCAGATGCATTTTTGGTAACAAATACTGAATCACCACCCGCTGTTACTACTTTGGCATTAGGACCTGCAGGTACTGCAGCTGCCAAAATTTTTGCACCAATGGTGTGATACAGTAATAAATCACTAAGCTGTGTTGGACTTAATGATGCAACAGTGGCTGAATTTATACCTGCACTTGCAAATGCGGTGTTATCCGGCGCAAATACGGTAAAAGGTCCTGCTCCACTTAATGTTGAGGCTAAATTGGCTTTTACTACAGCTTCTTTCAGTACACTGAAACTTGCTGAGTTAACCACTACATCGGTAATGGTATTGGTTACGATCGGGTCGTCATCTTTGTCGCAGGATGATAGACCGATAATTAAGCCAGACATGGCTACAAGTAAAATACTTTTAATAGTTTTTTTCATTTTT
The DNA here is from genome assembly GCA_031413755.1 of Chitinophagaceae bacterium. Lineage (GTDB taxonomy): Bacteria > Bacteroidota > Bacteroidia > Chitinophagales > Chitinophagaceae > Ferruginibacter. The sequence continues at coordinate 17,865 of JANOFR010000017.1, read as the reverse complement.
TTTAATTTTTTATATCATCTATAACAATAAACAACAACCTTGGTTCACAGATTGGTGTAAAATGTTATAAAAGCGGCGTGAATGGTATTAAAATCGGCGTGAAAATTAAAAAGCTGTTCCTTTACAGAACAGCCATTTATTAACCCGGGTATTTATAGTTATTAAACAATATCCCAGCTCATCTCACCACCTTTCTCATCTTTTACATTAATTCCAATAGAAGCCAGCTGGTTCCTGATTTTATCGCTGGTTGCAAAATCTCTTTTTGTTTTCGATTCTTTTCTTATCTCAATCAACAGATCCATTAGGCCATTCAGCAGTTCATTATTGGCGGAGCTGTTTTGCAAACCAAAAACATCTTCCAGGTAACTTTTAAACTTTTGTTGCAGCAATAATAACGTTGCAGCAGAAACCGCATCCATATTTATTAATCCATCTTTTATCGAATTAATTACCGGCACCAGCTCAAACATACTGCCTAATACTTTTGCAGTATTAAAATCATCATTCATAAACTCATCAAACTCATTTACAAGTTTGTTCACTTTAGCATCCAGTTCCGGATCGCCGGCATCTTCCTTGTGGCTTGCAGCCTGCAGCTTATTGAGCACTTCATAAGCATCCCATAATCTTTTCAGTCCTTTCTCCGATGCCTGTAATGCTTCGTTGCTGAAATCAAGCGTACTGCGGTAATGAGTCTGCAGCATAAAAAACCTTACCACCATGGGGGCATAGGCTTTTTCTAAAAGAGGATGGTTCCCGGTAAATAATTCCTCCGGTAAAAATCCATTGCCTAATGATTTACTCATTCTTGTTCCGTTAACGGTAAGCATATTGGTATGCATCCAGAAATTGGCGGGACTTGTATGATAGCAAGCCTGGCTCTGTGCAATTTCATTGGTGTGGTGTGTGGCAGCCAGGTCCATTCCGCCGCCATGTATGTCGAATTTCTTGCCCAGATATTTTTCACTCATGGCCGAGCATTCAATATGCCATCCCGGAAAACCCATACCCCAGGGACTTGGCCACTGCATTAAATGTTCTGGCTTTGCTTTTATCCATAATGCAAAATCAAGGCGTCCGTGTTTTTCATCCTGGCCGCTAAGTTCCCTGGTGCCTTCCAGTAAATCATCCATTTTGCGGTTGGTAAGAATACCGTAAGGCTGTTCGATATTATATTTTTCAACATCAAAATAAATGGTGCCGTTTACTTCATAGGCATAGCCATTAGCAATAATCTGTTTGGTTATTTCTATCTGTTCGGCAATATGGCCGGTAGCCGTAGGTTCAATGGATGGTGGCAGGTTGTTCAGCAACTGCATAACATGATGAAAGCCCAGTGTATATTTCTGAACGATCTCCATCGGTTCCACTTTTTGCAGCCTGGCCAGTTTGCTGAATTTATCGTCGCCTTCATCACGGTCGCCTTCCAAATGCCCCGCATCGGTTATGTTACGCACATAACGAACCTTATAACCCAGGTAAACCAGGTAACGGTAAATAATATCAAAAGAAATAAATGTGCGGCAGTTACCCAGGTGAACATCGCTGTAAACTGTAGGGCCACACACATACATGCCCACATGATCGGGTGTAAGGGCTGTGAAAAATTCTTTTTCTCTTGAAAGGGTGTTATATATTTTTAAAGGCATGCTTGAGTTTGATATTATGTGATATGCTCCTGTCTCCGCCGCAGAGGTGGAAATTGAGGAGTTTATATTTTATTATTTTTTACAAAGATATTAAGCTATGCCGCAAGGGCAACAGAAATATTGGTATGTGGAGATTGTTTTCATGTATGACCGCTAAGATATTACTTTTTACTCATTTGTACATCGGCAATAACCGGAAAATGATCACTTAGTTTTCTTTTGATAAGTTGAAATTGCTGTACATCCATTCTTTCATCAACAAAAATATTATCTATCCGCAAAACCGGCGATATACCACTAAAGGTACGGCCCAAACCCGCTCCCTTTTCTACAAATGCATTCTTCATATCATAACCAATGTGGTGATATGCATAACTGTTGGGCACATCATTAAAATCACCACTGATAATAACCGGGTAAGGGCTCTTTTCAATTTCTGCCCTAATCCTGTCTGCCTGAATTTGCCTTTTTAAAAAACCCTTTTTAAATTTACTGATGATATTTTTAGATTCAGCAATGTCATTTTTATCTTCAACAGTTGGCTTATCAATATATTTTAAATTGGCCCGGCTGAATCTTAAGGTCTGGAGGTGAATATTGAAAACCCGGATCGTATCATTTCCTTTTACAATATCTGCATACTGAAAAATGGAATTATAATCGTTGGGATACCAGCTTAAGGTTTTCCTGTTAACTATGGGATATTTTGAAAAAATGATGATGCCAAAATGAGCATATCCCCAAAAATCTTCTTTGCTGTTGTAGGAATAATAATAATCCCGGAATTGGAGTTTTTCTAAAAATTCATCAACATGCCCGTGATTTTTTACCGTGCTGTCTTCAGCAACCATTTCCTGAAAACAGGCAATGTCCGGTTGGTATTCATTTATAATATTAAACATCTGCCTTTTTACTTCGGGGTGTTTTTTATCACCCATCACATTAAACTGCGCCACATTCCATGTAATTACCCGCAGCGCCTTATCTTCTTTTACTTTAGAGAACGGATGGGGAAAACGGAGCGGAAAAACAGTAACGATGGGTTTGTAAGCAATCAATAAAGTAATACCTGAAATAAATACCATGCGTGGCTTTACAAACAACCAGAAAAAAATAAACGCCAGCAATATCAGTAAAAAATAAAAAGAAGTTAAGGTAAGAAACCCGATGGGCCAAAAATACCGGGGATTCAATAAATAACCATAGCACCCCAATAAAAAAAGTATGGCAGCAACAACATTTACGGCGATAAAAAAACGTTTTGTCAGTCTGCGGAAAAAACTTTTTGCCATAGCATAAAGATAATGCCAAGTAATATAAAAGAATGTGAAAGAAACTATATTAATCTTCGCTGGCCCTTTTCAGGATATCTTTTTCTTCCTTAGTAAGATAGCTATAGCCCTTCTGACTTATCTTGTCCAGTATTTCATCAACCCTTTGTTCGGTAACATTGGAAGTTTTGTTGTAAGGTCTCCGGTTACCGGTATTATAAAAAACTTTTTCCTTTACTGAATTTCTCTGTTTGTTTTTATTGGGATTAAACAGGTTAATAAACCAGCTATACAAATTATTCATCCAAACGCTGCCATCTATTTTGTGTCGTAATAAAACAACAAATAAAAAACCTGCGACTGCTCCACCAATATGTGCGATAGGTATGGCTGCCGGTTTTGCCGCAACAGCAGCAAGGTCAATTGCGATATATACAACGGTTAGCACCCAGATAGAAATACCGCCCCTGATATGACGGAAAAACCTGTAACCGGGCGCTAACATGGCAGCCGCCACAGCTACAGCCATTACAGCGGCATTACCCCCCAATAAAGCGGCTGTATCAATTGCCGTTCTGTTGCCAGGGATTAAATAGCAAGCCAACATAAAAAATAATGCCCCAGCAAATCCTCCGTATAAATAAACAGGAATAATTGTTTTATTTCCTGTTAATGTTTGCAGGATAGATCCAAATGCCCATAACCATAGCATATTACTTATTACCCTTAACAGTTCAACATCACTGAACATATAGGTTAATAAGGTCCAGGGCCTGTTACTCAGTTTAAAAATATCAGCGGGAAATTGAAACCAGTTTACAACCTGCGAATAAAATACAGCATCGGAATTGTTATTAACCGAAATGGCTGCTTTAATAGTAAGTAAAATCAAAAAGAAAATAACATTGAACACAAATAACCACATCAGTGCATTATCAGGCTGCCCCAATGTAAAGCGGCGTCCTTTTATTTTATAATCAATATGACGGTCAGATTCTCCCATAATTATTATTGCCTTAACGCAAAATTACCAACAGATTAAACAAACAAATGTTAGTATTAATAGAAAGTTTTTTTATTCGATTTGTTCCAGAAAATAACCAGAATAAATCCCATGACCAATCCTCCCAAATGGGCAAAATGTGCAATATTGCTGCCAGAAGGGTAAACCCCGCCAAACAGGTCAAATGCAGCCATTAAGGCAACAGCATACTTGGCTTTTACCGGAAGCGGTATGGGAAAAATAATCAATTCGGTATTGGGAAAAAGGTAAGCAAAAGCTGCAAAAAGTCCCATTATTGCTCCTGATGCTCCTACTGCCGGCGAGTTTTCTAACAGCAAATGTGCTACTCCTGCTGCCAGGCCGCAAAGAAAATAAAAAATAAAAAAACGTTTAGGCCCCCATGATCTTTCCAGCATGGTACCAAACATCCACAATACAAACATGTTAAAAAACAAATGAAAGAACCCGCCATGGGCAAACATATGTGTTACCAGCTGGTACGGTTCAAAATAAGATGTTTGATAAGGGAAAAGTGCAATTTTTCCGGTTATTTTCTGATCCAGTATAGTTGTTGGGTTAGCACCATCAAACATAGCCTGTACTAAATATACCAGCGCATTAATGATTATTAAATTCAAAACTACCGGTGTAGTCCGCTGAAATCTGTTTCCGTAATTATTAAAAGCCATTTCACAAATTTAGTTGATTAATCTTTATTTCAATTTGAGTAAAACCACACATTCTATATGATGGGTATGCGGAAACATGTCTACAGGTTGAATCTTTTCTATCGAATATTTTTCACCCAGCAGGCCCAGATCCCTTGCCTGTGTTGCTGTATTACAACTTACATAAATAATTTTCGGGGCGGCAATTTCCAAAAGTTTGATCACCAGTTTTTCATGCATACCGGCACGTGGCGGGTCGGTAATGATAACATCGGGCCTTCCATGCTCCTTAAAAAAATCATCATTACAAATTTTTATTACGTCGCCACTGAAAAATTCAGCGTGATCTATATTATTTAATGCTGCATTTTCCCTGGCATCAGCAATGGCCTCTTCTATTACTTCAACCCCGATTATTTTTTTAGCAAGCTTGCTTACAAAAATACCGATGCTTCCGGTTCCGCAATACAGATCATAAACAATCTCGTTACCGGTAAGTGCAGCAAAATCCCGGGTAACAACATACAGTTTTTCTGCCTGCCTGGTATTGGTTTGAAAAAAAGATTTGGCAGAAATTTTAAAACTGAATTCTTCCAGTTTTTCTGTTACAAATCCTTTACCAAAATAAACCTGTGGTGTAAGATCATAAATACTGTCATTCCATTTTGGATTAATGGTATACAGTAATGTTGTTATTTCCGGTACCTGCTGTAACAAATGATCAAACAGTTTTTTCCGGTCCGTTTCCTCATCATGATTTAAACAGATGTTTACCATAAGTTCGCCGGTAGTGCACAGGCGTATGATAATATTACGCTGCCAGCCTGTATGTTCCCGTATATCATAAAATAAAAAATTATTTTCCAGTGCAAATGAGCGTATGGTATTTCTGATCCTGTTATTTACATCATCCATCAAATAACATTCATTAATGTCAATCACTTTATCAAAGATGCGGGGAACGTGAAAACCTAAAGCCCCGGCCTCCCCAAACCCCTCCCGTGGAGGGGCTTTTTGCACTTCAATAATTTCAACCTCTTTTAATTTTTCAGACTCTTCAAAAGTCCCCTCCAAGAAAGGGGATTTAGGGGAGGCTATCTCTTCAGGTAATAAATATCTTTTGTTACTAAACGTAAACTCCAGCTTGTTTCTGTAATGTATAATATCGTCTCCGCCAATAATGGGTAATATTACAGGCAGCACTACCTTTCCAATACGCCGCAGGTTTTGCTCCACTTCCTGTTGTTTGTATTGCAATTGCTTTGCGTAAGGCAGCATCTGCCATTTACAGCCACCACAAACGCCAAAATGTTTACAAAACGGGGAAACCCTTTCTTTTGAATATTCTTTTATTTGTACTGCCCTGCCTTCGGACCAGTCTTTTTTATTCTTAATAAGCATTACATCGGCCACATCACCGGGTACTGCCCCCGAAATAAAGATCACTTTTCCGTCCTGCCTAGCCAGGGCCTTCCCTTCTGCGGCATAATCGGTGATCAATAAATTCTCCAGTATTATTTTCTTGTTTTTTTTACCCACAGCAGCAAAAATACCGTTTATCTCATCAATTTTATTTTGTTAATGAATTGTAATTGTTAAAAAACGGGTATTGATCTAATTGAAAAAAAACCGGCGATTTTGAATACATTTGCTATCCTTAATTACAATGAAAAAATATATTATTTTCTTTTTTACCGTATTCGCCTTTGTGCAGACTTTTTCACAGGGTTACCAGGTTAACTTAAATGCACCTGATTTTAAAAGCGGAATCGGCTACCTGACTTATTATATGGGCAACAACTTTAATGTTGCTGATTCTGCCGCATTCAGTAATAAAGGTATTGCCGTTTTTAAAGGTGCGTCTAAATTACCGCCGGGTATTTATGCCATTTTTTTTCCGGGCAAACGTTTAAGGATCGAGTTTTTAATTGATAAACAACAGATCGTATCCATTACAGCAGATACATCTGATTTAGTGAATAAAACAATGGTAACCGGTTCAAAAGAAAATGTTTTATATGATCAGTATCAGAAGTTTGTTGCCATAAAGGGTAAACAGATACAACAGGAACGTAATGCTTTTTTAGCTTCCCGATCGAAAGAAGACTCCCTACTGCACGAAAAAAATTATAACAATTATAATAAGCAGATGAATGATTACCGGGAAGGGATCATTAAAAACCAACCCACATCCATGATGGCAGCATTACTAAATGCCATGAGAGAACCGGTATATCCCTCTAAAATTCCAAAAACAAGAGAAGACTCCATCAATAATTATAATGAATACAGAAATCATTATTGGGATGGAATTAGTTTTATGGATGACCGGATTATTCGAACCCCTTTCTTTTTAAAAAAACTGGAACGCTATTACCGGGAAGTAATTACACCGGCATCGGACAGTATAATAAAAGATGTGGATTATAAACTTTTACTGGCGAGGTCAGCGCCGGAAATGTATAAGTTTTTATTAAACTGGTTAACCGATGAATTCATCAATCCCAAATACATGGGACAAGATGCCGTTTTTGTTCATCTTTTTGAAAAATACCACAGTAAGGGTTTAACTAAATGGCTTAATAAAAAACAGATGGAAGCCATCAGTCGCAGAGCTTATATGCTGATGGCAAATTTGATTGGTGAAAAAGCCGCCGATCTTGAAATGCTGGATACAGCGGATAAACCATTTCCTTTGTATAAACTGGATGCAGCTTATACGATCATTTGTTTTTGGGACCCCAAATGCGGACATTGTAAAGAAGAGGTTCCAAGACTGGATTCTATTTACCGGGCAAGCTGGAAAAACCATAACGTAAAAATTTATGCAGTGCTTACGCCCGATAGAAAAGAAAATGTAAAACCTGAATGGTTAGATTTTATTAAAACACATAACCTTTCGGAATGGGCCAATGTTTATAAAACAAAGGAATCAGAAGCTGCTGACCTGGCCGTTCAGAAACCAAGTTTCCGGCAGTTATACGATATTACTTTAACCCCCACATTATATTTACTGGATAAGGACAAACGGATTATTGGCAAAAAACTAACCCTGCTTCAGTTGAATGATCTGCTTGAAGTAAAATGGAATGCATCCCCGTCAAACTAAAACAAGACAACCGATGAAAAAATTTTATTTATTTTTTATTTTTGCCTTTAGTACATCAGGTGTTTTTTCACAAACCTTATTCACATACGGTAATAAGGCAGTTGACAAGGCTGAATTTATAAGGGCCTACAATAAAAACATAACCCCCGAGGTTGATAAAGAAAAAGCAATACGGGAATACCTTGACCTGTATATTAAATTCAAATTAAAAGTTAATGCGGCACTTGACCTGCGGCTTGATACCTTACCTCAACTTCAATACGATGCACAAAGTTTTCGCAGCCAGATAGAAGACAGTTATTTAAACAACGAAAAAGCGCTTAACAGTTTAATTGACGAGGCTTTTAACCACAGCCAGAAAGACCTTCATGTTTTACATTTTTTTGCTCCGGCAGGAGCCGGTTTAAAACCTGAAGATACGCTCAAGGTGTACCAGGCCATTTCAGGATTATACAATTTACTTGCGGCTGGCAGAACCGACTATGATAAATTAACAGAAGCAGATCCTCTAAAGATCAGGCAAAATGATCTTGGCTTTATCACTGCTTTTACTTTGCCCTATGAATATGAAAATATCATTTACAATTTACGTACGGGCCAGGTAAACAAACCGCACCGCTCGAAAAACGGATGGCATATATTTAAAGTAGTTGGGGACAGAAAAGCAATTGGTAAATGGAAAATTGCCCAGATTCTATTGGCTATTCCTCCCCAGAACCAGGCGGCAGAAAAAATAATTCTGGGAAAAAGAGCAGATTCCATTTATCAAATATTACAAAATGCTGCTGATTTTACGGCAATGGCCAGGCAATTCAGTGACGATAAAATATCTTATGGCAACGGTGGTGAGCTGCCTGAATTTGGATCAGGAAAATTTGACCCGGCTTTTGAAAATGAAGTTATTAAACTAACCCGAAATGGCGAACTAAGCAAACCCTTTTTAACTCAATACGGATATCACATAGTAAAAAGATTATCACAAAGCCCGGTACCGGCAGATAAAAATGATGCAGCTTATCAGTTTGACCTGAAACAAAAAATACAACAGGACTCCAGGGTTAATGCGGCTAAAGATTTATTTGTAAAAGAAATATTAAACCAAACGGGATTTAAAAAAACCGGAGCCGTTTCTGACACAGATCTTTTTCGTTATGCAGACAGTGTTATTGCAAACCCTGCATCTAAAACAGATAATACAGTTATTTACCCCTTAAGCAGTAAAGTCTTATACATTTTTGGTAAAACAAAAATTACCGGCAAAGAATGGCTTGATTTTATACGGGCCTATAAAGGCAGTGGCGAACTATACCAGGGCGAAACAAATACCGCCTTAAAGGATAAATTTATTTCAGCTACGGCACTGGACTATTATAAAAAACACCTGGAAGAATATAATCCGGAATTCCGGTACCAGATGGAAGAGTTTAAAGAGGGTAATGTATTGTTTGAAATAATGGAAAGAAATGTGTGGGGCAGTGCAGCAAACGATACAGCTGGTTTATTGAAACATTACAACCAGAATAAAAATAAATACCTGTGGGCAGCCAGTGCCGATATTATACTCTTTAACTGTTCCGGTAAATCAACTGCAGATGAATCAAGGGAAGCTTTAAAGAATGGTAAGAACTGGAGAACATTAACAGAAGAAGGTAATAATAAAATACAGGCCGATTCCGGCAGGTTTGAACTGGCTCAGGTTCCGTTTGTAATTGATCCAAAAAATAAAGCAGGGGCCATTACAGAGACCGTGGTTAACACCCAGGACGAGAATGCAGGTTTTGCAAAAATTATTAAAATATATGATGCAGGCCTTCAACGCAGTTTTGAGGAAGCAAAAGGATTGGTGATAAATGACTATCAGAATATTATTGAAGAGCGCTGGATAAATAATCTTAAAAAGAAATACCCGGTAAAAGTAAATGACTCCGTATTTAAGTCTTTATTAAAATAATTACAATCTTAGATCCTTTTTATTGATTTCGTTGGTGCACTTTATTTTTTAAAGGATCTTTTTTACCACTTTGCCTACAATATGCGGCCTTCCCAGTGTATAATAATGTAATACCGGTACACCGAATTTTTTTAATTCCTGAGACTGATGCAGTAACCATTCTGTTCCAACCTGTTCAACTTCTTCATCAGTTTTACATTTGAAAATCTCTTTGCTTAAAGCAGAAGGCAGGTCAATATGAAATATCTTAGGCAAAACCGTTAATTGTTTTTTTGTATAAATGGGTTTTAAGCCCGGTATAATGGGAACATTAATTCCTGCATTCCTGCATGCTTTTACAAAAGCATAAAATTTTTCGTTATCAAAAAACATTTGGGTAACTATGTAGTCCGCACCCATATCAACTTTTAGTTTTAAAAAGTGGAGGTCACTGTCCATATTAGGTGCTTCAAAATGTTTTTCAGGATATCCTGCAACACCAATACAAAATTTTGTCTGGCTTGTATTTTTTAGATCCTCTTCCAGGTATTTTCCGGCATTAAGATCAGTTACCTGTTTTAGCAGATCACAGGCATATTCATGCCCGCCGGGCTCGGGTAAAAATGCGGTTTCATTTTTTGCGGCATCACCCCTTAATACAAGTACATTATCTATCCCCAGGTAATTAAGATTAATTAATGCGTCTTCTGTTTCATTAATTCCAAAGCCTCCGCAAATTAAATGCGGCACCGTATCCACACTGTATTTATTCATGATGGCTGCACAAATACTTTCGGTACCGGGCCGTTTACGTACTACTACCTTTTGAAAATTTCCGTCTGGCGTTTTTTTAAAAACGTGTTCACTGCGGTGATACGTTACATTTATAAAAGCCGGCTTAAACTCCATCAGGGGATCGAGGTGCTGGTATAAAGAATGTATTCCTTTTCCTTTTAGAGGTGGAAGAATCTCAAAAGATATAAGGGTGTCATTTGCCTGGTTTATGTGGTCAATTACTTTCATCGGTTAAATTAATGTGTAAAAATAAGTAAGCTTGCATATAATAACAAAATACAGGTAAAAACGTTTAATATTAACGGTATGTAAAGTGGATAATTATCAGTAAATAATCTTCTGAAGTACCCATGTTTCGTATCTGTAATAAATAAAAGGAGAAAGTACCTGTCTCTTATACAAGTATTTTCGGGCAATCCATACCTTATCGCTATACCAGATTCGGTCAATAATATCACCCCCAATAATTCCTTCATAAAAATTTACTTTCAACCCATTGATCCCGGTCGGTATACTGTCATTCACCCCTTTTACCGTAAAGTCTTCCGGCCCTCCGTTATAGGTGTTGTAGGTATCATTAATGGCAGCCGGGTATTTGCAAAGTATGTATGCATCGTTGTTTGTATATTGATATAACCCATCGGCTTTTACATTCAGTAAAAACACTGTTATGTTGGTTGCAGTATCAACTATATTAAGCCATTTTTCTCCTCCATATTCTTCTTCGCTAACGGCTTTGTAGGTGACAAAATAAGAGAATATTGCAGGCCCGGAAGAGTAATACCTGGTATAAACGTATTTCCAGATTGTACCCAGTTTTGGTTTTATTTCAGCGGGTACAATAACACCGTTACCGGCACCATCAATTTCTTTCTGGCAGGATGACAGTAAAGTTGCCCCAATAATTACTATACATGATATTGTTAAAAACGTAGCCCGCATAATAGTCTCTGGTTTTAATATTAACCAATTGCAGTAATTTAATTAAATAATGTAAGCTAATTTTTTTTATTCAGGGAATATTTAAAAAATGCTTGTATGTTATAAATTTTTGGTAATCTGTCATTATTATAACAACCTTTATAACTGTTCGCTTATTTTTGTAAAAACATTTTCTTTTGAACTTAATCATTCAAACCAAAGATTTAGTAAAAGTTTACGGAAGCCGTATAGTAGTTAACAAAGTATCCTTTAATGTAAAGCAGGGAGAAATTGTTGGTTTATTGGGGCCCAATGGTGCCGGTAAAACAACTTCGTTTTACCAGGTTGTAGGTTTGGTAAAGCCTGATGAGGGTGAGGTATTTTTAAACGATATCAATATTACCAAACTACCCATGTATAAAAGGGCACAAATGGGTATTGGTTATTTGCCGCAGGAAGCCAGTGTTTTTCGCAAGCTGAGTGTTGAGGATAATATCCTTGCCGTACTGGAAATGACAAAGCTGAGCAAGCAGCAGCAAAAAGATAAACTGGAAACCCTGCTTGATGAATTTAACCTGCAAAGGGTGCGCAGGAACAATGGTGATACCTTAAGCGGTGGCGAAAGAAGAAGAACAGAAATTGCCCGTGCCCTGGCTGTTGATCCTAAATTTATTTTGCTGGACGAGCCTTTTGCCGGAGTAGACCCTATAGCGGTTGAAGATATTCAGGCCATTGTAGCCAAATTAAAGTTCAGGAATATCGGTATACTGATCACTGATCATAATGTAAATGAAACCCTGTCAATTTGCGACCGTGCTTATTTGCTGATAGACGGAAAAATATTTACCCATGGTACTGCTGAAGAACTGGCCAGTAATGAACAGGTACGCCGGTTATATTTAGGCAAAAATTTTGAATTAAAGCGTAAAGATTATTTACATGATGAAGCTGCCCGATAATTATTTATCTTGGCAGAGAAATGAAACTTCTCTCTCCCGCCATATCTAAGTTAGCACGCATGCGTTTGTGGCGTATTGAAAACTGGAGTGGTCATCCTGTTGCCGTTCAACGTGAGGTTTTACAGGATCTGGTAACTGCTGCACAATACACCGAGTTTGGCAGAAAATATAATTTTTCAAAGCTGTTCACCCTTAAAGAGTTTAAAAAAAATGTACCCATACATGAGTATGATGATATAAAGCCATACATTCTGCGTATGATGAATGGGGAAGAAAATATTTTATGGAACACCCCGGTTACCTGGTTCGCAAAATCATCGGGTACCACATCCGATAAAAGTAAGTTCATTCCCATCAGCAATGAAAGTTTACAGGATAATCATTTTAAAGCCAGTAAGGACCTGCTCAGCAATTATTATAAAAACTTTCCTTCAAGTGATCTGCTTACCGGCAAGGGTTTGGTGGTTGGCGGCTCACACCAGATCAGCAAGGTTAATGATGAAATACAATACGGCGACCTGAGCGCAGTACTGATGCAAAACTCACCTTTTTGGGGGCAATGGATACGTACGCCAGAGTTAAGTGTTGCCCTGCTTGATGAATGGGAAGAAAAAATTGAAAAACTGGCTCAGGTAACTGCAGAAGAAAATGTTACGTCGCTGGCCGGTGTACCAACCTGGACCCTTTTGTTATTAAAACGCATTTTAGAAATAAAAGGTAAGTCCACTATAAAAGAAGTTTGGCCAAATTTAGAATTATACATTAATGGCGGCGTTTCTTTTGTTCCTTATAAAGAGCAGTTTAATAAAATAATAGGCGGAAAAATAAATTATCTCGAAATATACAATGCCAGTGAAGGGTTTGTGGCAGCACAGCTTAATCCGGATGAAGATGGCATGTTATTATTTACAGAGCATGGCGTTTTTTATGAGTTTATGCCCGTGGAAGAATATGGAAAAGAAAAACCATCAACAGTGGGTTTAAATGGAGTTCAGGTTGGAAAAAACTATGCCCTTGTGATGAGCACTACGGGTGGTTTGTGGCGGTATTTAATTGGCGATACGGTACAATTCACCAACCTTAATCCTTATAAAATAAAAATTACCGGCCGGCTAAAACATTATATGAATGCCTTTGGCGAAGAAGTAATTGTTGACAACAGCGATAAAGCGATAGCTTTTGCAGCAGAAAAAACAAATGCTATTGTTAATGATTATACAGCAGCCCCTGTATTTTTTACCGAAAACAGCAATGGTGCACATGAATGGCTGGTTGAATTTGAAAAAGAACCTGATGATTTTAATATCTTTATTTCCGAGCTTGATAATGAATTGAAAAATGTAAACAGCGATTATGAAGCCAAGCGCCATAAAAGTATAGCCTTACGGATGCCCATTGTTCATAAACTGCCTAAAGGAACTTTTACAGCATGGTTGAGAAGCAAAGGAAAGCTTGGTGGGCAACATAAAGTGCCCAGGCTTAGTAATGAAAGAGATTTGCTGGAAGAAATTTTAAGATTATCCTTTTAATTTTTTATAATGACCGAAACGCCTGCCTGTAAAAATTGTAGCACCCCTTTATCCGGAAAATTCTGCAATTATTGTGGCGAGAAAGTATATACTGAAAAAGACAGGTCCGTTTTGCATTTGTTATCTGAGGGCATGCATTTTATAACTCATTTTGAAGGCACGTTTTTTAATACGCTTAGGGCCATTTTTACAACCCCTGGTAAGTTCTCACTTGATTATTGTAATGGTATCCGTAAAAAATACTTTAAACCAATTGCCTTTTTCCTGATGCTGGTTATTCTGTATTTGCTTTTCCCGATTTTTCAGGGGCTTAATATGAGCCTTTACGAACATGCGAGACATTCATTTTATGGCCACTATGCAATGAGTAAAGCGGTTAAAGTAATGCAGATACAACATTTTACCGATGCCCAATTGAGTGAAATTTTTCAGCATGCATCTGAGAAAATATCAAAATTCTTATTGTTTATCATTATTCCGGTAATGGCATTGTTTTCCTGGTTGCTAAGCTTTACAAAAAGAAAATACTTTTATGATAATTTTGTTTTTAGTATTGAAGCGGTCTCCTTTTTTATTCTTTGGGGTTTTTTGATACTCCCTATGTTACTTAAGATTTTACACAGGATTTTTCCTTCGTTTCCTGATATTTCAGACTTACAAACACTTATTCCCTTTATCAGTATTTTTACCCTCTATCTGATTATCGCATCAAAAAGATTTTTTAAGTTTAAATGGTGGTACAGTGTTTTGTATTCACTTGTATTCACACTTGTGCTGACAATGTTTATTCAATACATTTATAAATTTATTTTATTTTTTATTACAATACGCCTTATTTAAAAATATAGTTTACGGGAGTAGTGTTAATGATAATGATTTATTTACTTTTGCCTGCAAGCTAAAATTTACACCATGAAATTATTAGAAGGAAAAAATGCCATTATTACCGGTGCTGCCCGTGGTATTGGAGAGGGTATTGCTTTAAAATTTGCGGAACAGGGCTGTAATGTGGCTTTTACTTATGTAAGTAACGGCAGTGCAGAAAAAGCAAAAGCGCTCGAAATCAAATTAACAGCTATGGGCGTGAAAGCAAAAGGGTACCAAAGTAATGCAGGTGATTTTGCTGCCTGTGAGGCTTTTGTAAATGATGTGATGGCAGCATTTGGAAGCATAGATATTTGTGTTAACAATGCCGGTATTTCAAAAGATAATTTATTGCTGCGCATGACACCCGAACAATGGGATGAGGTAATGCAGGTAAATCTGAAAAGCGTTTTCAACATGACCAAACAGGTGATAAGGCCCATGATGAAAGCAAGAACCGGAAGTATCATCAACATGAGCAGTGTTATTGGCGAAATGGGGAATGCGGGCCAAAGCAGTTATGCGGCCAGCAAAGCCGGTATTATTGGTTTTACAAAAAGTATTGCCAAAGAACTCGGCAGCCGTAACATCCGGTGCAATGCGGTAGCCCCCGGTTTTGTAGAAACTGATATGACCAGTTATTTAAAAGAAGGCGAAGCTGCAGAAAAATATAAAACTGATATTCCGTTGGGCAGGTTTGCCACTACTGAAGATATTGCCAATGTTTGTTTGTTTTTAGGATGTGATATGGGCAGTTATATTACCGGCCAGGTAATAAGCGCCTGTGGGGGTTTGAATATCTAAAAATAATTTATTTTTTAATAGACCCGGTTTGCTTTGAACCGGTTTTTTATTTCCTGCATTACCGTTTTATGCTATTGCAATAAATTTTAATTCTGTGTACCTTTCTGCAGAATTTTTTTTAAATAAGCCTTTTATCATGAAAGTTTTTATCAGTCATTCCTGGAAAAATAAAACAGCAGCACAAAAAATAGCTGATGAATTAAAAGAAGCCGGAACTGACCTTTGGCTGGATGCCAATAACCTTTTACCGGGCCAATTGATTCAGGATACCATTGATGATGTATTGGAAAAAGTAGACCTGGTGATCCTGATATGGTCAAAAGAGGCCAGTGAATCGGGTGGTGTAGCTGCTGAAATATTCACCTGCTCAAGACTTAATAAAATTATTATTCCCTGCCTGATCGATGAAACCCTCTTAGCCGTACATCCTTACCTGGGCCGAATAAAGGGAATCGGTTTCAAGGACTTTAATGACGGCCTTGGCCGTTTAAAGATGGTACTGCTAAACTACATGACCCGCGATTTTAACATGCAGGATAATGAAAGTATTAAGCTGATGAATGAATTTATGGGAACGCTGGAAACTGCCAGCCACCTGGTTCAAAAAGAAAACATAAAAGAAACGGGTACCGAAGCAGAAAAAGATTTTTGGGTTGATAAGGTTACAGCCACGCATGATGCTTCTTATCAAAAATTAAAAGAGGAAGAACAGCAGGGAAAAGAAGTAACTGTTTTTCTGAATGATAAAATGGAACAGATACAGGCAAGCCTGAATAATAAAAAAGGGCTGAGAATTGTATTGCAGGAAATGAAAAAATTTAAATATGCGGGCAGGCCCGATATGCAGAAATTTATAACACAGGTGGAAGCAATTTATAACAGCTTTGAAAGTCCTGCAACAGATGATGCCATTATAAAGTACAGAAAAGAAATAGAGGAAAAACTGCAATCATCACAACAGCAATTGAAAAACAGTTTTGGCATACTTGCCGATTTTTTATTTACTGCGGCATTTGAGAATATGAAATATTTTTATCTCAGCTCGGCAGATCATTTAGAAAAATTAACGGCGCACAGCAGGGAACCGGGCGTGCATCAATTAATTACCGATTGTGCCAACGAACTTTTACAATACATAAAAACACCGGGTGGGGTAATTGATAATACCCAATATGGCATATTGGGTTATGCAGATGATGCCTATTTTATTCAATCCATGCTGGCCAATATGCAGCAGGGCGGCGTGATTGACAGCACCAGCTGGAATATTGATTGGGATAAAATAACAGCAGGCAGCGAAGTGGTTTTTAATATCATTGGTAATGGAATTAAAGAACAGCTTGATAATAATATTACTGCTTATTGCCGGCAGCTTATTGAAACGTATAACCCAGGTGCTGCCGCACAACAAAAAACAGAACAGCAGAATGAAGAATTACAAAAAATGAAAGATGATGTTTGGAAAGCAAAACTGATGAGCCTGGAAACATCAATGATCCATAACCCGGTATGGTAAGTATTTAATTCTTCTCCATAAACTAATTGATCATATTTCCTGTAAAACAAGGCCACCCTTAATTTTTCTTAATACTGATATTTCTTAAAGTTGGTTTTCCGGCAAAGTGATAAAGTAAATGTCTGATAGCGTATAGCAAACAGCAAAAGCTACGGAGTTTTTTAAAACCGAAATGAGAATTTCCAAACACACACAAGCGTAAAACTATCCCTTCTTTATACTGGAAAACACCAAATCTTCCAGAAACAAAACAATCTTCGACTCTTCTTTATCATTACCAAAATCGGTAAGCGAAGGTAGGTTTTTCATAAAAAAATTCTGAAAGTGTGCCATTTCAATTATGGTACTCGAAAGTGATTTTGGATACTTATATATCGGGTTGTATTCCTTTATAATTTCGCCGATCTTGGCACAAAGGTCTTTATAGGGTTTAAAAAACTGATCCTTATTATCTTCAGAAACATGCTTGGTTAAATATGCTTTTGATCCCTCAGCTATTATGATCTGGTGTAATATACCCTCATTAATATGACTGGTGTTTATATCATCCTCTACCGTGGCAGCCAGAATCTGAATTACTTTTCTTATTTTAACTACAGGGTCTTTTACATTCAAGGTATGTATCATAATACGGTATTCAAGCCAGCTCCAGTACCATGCAGTGATATACATTAATAACTTGTGTTTGTTTTCAAAGTACCGGTAAATTCCAGCTTCTGTTGAGTTAATTTCCTCTGCCAGTTTTTTAAATGTAAAAGCTTCAAAACCGTTCGTATTTATAACCTCAATACTGTGTTGAATAATTTTCTTTCCCAGTTCTGTTTGCTCCGGATCACGCAAAAAC
>JANOFR010000016.1:0-2082 GCA_031413755.1 Chitinophagaceae bacterium | reverse complement strand
GGTAATTTTGAGGCACTCCACAAGCCCCAAATTATTAACGCAATGGTCATTACACCAATGATGAGTTTATTTTTTATACTGAAGTGAATTATTTTATTCAACATGAAAATTCATTGATTAGTTAACAACATAAAATCTACGGGTGATCTTTGGCATAACATAACAGTCAGCCAAAAGATCTTACTAAAAATGTAAGGAAGTTATTAACAGAGCCTGGGAGGTTGCCAGATGGAATGTAAGTTATAAGAATGGAAATCGTCGTTGTACCGGGATTTAAGCGATTGAAAATTTAATGCCGGAACTTTAACGTAAGTAACCTGTTGAAAATTTACCGATGCAGCACAACAGGCACAACTGCAAAATGGAGTGCATGCTTCTGTATTGTGGCTGTCATGATCGTGGCTATCAGCAGCAGCAATTTTTAATTCTGTCTTTACATTACATTCCTGGCTGTCGCCGCATGGCAAGCAGGACAGGTAGATCATGAAGAAACTCAGTAAGAAGAATAAAAATTTCATTATTTGCAAAAATAAAGGCTTGTATGGCAATTTTAATAAAACCGGGTATTTTAATTTAGTAATGATGTTGCAAAAATGCCTTAGTGCAACTTACTGTTCAATTGCATTGTACCATCCAAACGTTCCACCACATAAAAAAATTGCTTTAATAAAGCCCCGCTGCTTTAATTTTTCTGCTCCCTGTGCCGACCTTCCGCCACCCTTACCGCAGGCCGTAATTATTATTGACTGCTTTGATAATCCCATTGAACGGCTTTCTAATTCACCTAAAGGAATATTGATCGCACCCGGGATATGTTTTTCTGCATATTCGTCCGGGTTTCTTACATCAATGATGGTAAACTGGTCAGGCGATGATTGCTTCATCATTTGCTGAAGTGCTGCCGGTGCAAAGCAGCTGATAGCCATCGGCTCCTGCATTTTCTGTTCAGGCATGTTACTTATGTTTACTTATTATCCAATCCCATATTTTCAAAGAGCCCTCTGTCTTGCATGTCATTCTGTAACGGATGATAAGTGCAGATGCCAAGGTGAGTAAACCAATGAAGAGAATAGCTGCATTGATGCTCATTAAATCTGCTATTATTCCGGTGATTATCGCACCAATGGCATAACCCAGGTCTCTCCACAAACGGAAAATGCCTATGCTTTTAGCCCTGTCCTGCGGATTAGTATTTTCAGCAACTGTTGCCAGGAATGTTGGATATACCATGGCAGTACCCCAACCTAAGATGGAGGACAGTACTACATAATGAAACATGGTATTTGCCCAAACCAATACAATTAAGGCAATGGCCTGTATAAACATACCTGTATAAAGCATATCTTTTTTACAGAATTTATCCGCCATTCGCCCGGTAAACAATTGACCGATACCCCAAACAGCCGGGTATATTGCAGTAACAATTCCTATTTCGCCGATCGTAAATCCTTTTGAGGCAAGCAGTATCGGAAAAATACCCCATGCCATGCCGTCATTCAGGTTATTGATCAACCCGGCCTGTGTTACCGAACCCAGGTTTTTATTTTTCCAGGTTGTATCCCGGAAAATATTTTTCAATCTCGGTATACCATTATTGATGGTTTCTTTTGCTACATGATGTTTGGTGTCCTTTATAAAAAAGATACTGCCTGCCAATCCCAAAAAAACCAAAACGATCCCGATATAAAAAGGATAAGGTCTTATCCCGTATTCACTGGCAATAAACCCGGTTAGAAATGCAACAAGGGCGACAGCAATGTATCCTGCAAATTCATTTAAACCCATGGCAAAACCTCTTTGTTTTTCACCTACCAGGTCAATCTTCATTACTACTGTACTGGACCATGTTAAACCCTGGTTGATACCAAGCAGCACATTGGCTGCAATGATCCAACTCCAGTTGGGGGCAAACATTAAAATAAACGGAATGGGAATACCAATTATCCAACCGGCCACCAGCAGTTTTTTTCTACCAAACTTATTGGCTAATGTACCTGTATAATAATTGGTGATTGCTTTAACGATGCCAAAAACAATGATGAATGAAAGAATAGCCGTTTTAGCTGCAATGGCAAATTCTTT
>JANOFR010000015.1:0-112313 GCA_031413755.1 Chitinophagaceae bacterium | reverse complement strand
TTTTCGTTTTCGCTTACCCGTCCCAAAAATTCCGGAACGTCATTAGCCATTAAAATGTTTTTGCCAATAGGCAAAGCAATGTGCATTATTTTATTAGCTTCATTTTCTGCTACTGGAAATTCAGGGCTTGACAGGTCTTTGAAACGCATAATCTTTGCGAACTCTCCGCCAAATACCGATTTGTAAAATGTGAATGCTACTTCAGCATTTCCATTGAAGTTGATGTGAGGATTTATTTGTGCCATATTTTTTACAATTAATGTTTGAAAATTTTATTTTGTTAAGCGTCCGGAATATTAGGTTCTACCAAACGTTTTAATTTGTCTAAAGATTCTTGCCAGCCTAAATAACACATTTCAGTTGGAATTGAACCGGGTATGCCTTCCTGAGTTACAAAAAGTTCTGTTCCACATAAAACAGATTTTAGTTGAATAGTCGTAATCATTTGTCCAGGCAAATTTGGGTCGTCAAATTGGTCAGTATATTTTAATAATTCATTGGGTATTATTTCTAAATATTCGCCTCCAAATGATTGACTATTGCTTGTAGAAAAATTGGTAAACGACATTTTATAGGAACCCCCAACTTTTGCATCTAAACTATGCACTTTACAAACAAAGCCATACGGCGGTAACCACGAAGCCATTGCATCAGCATTTACGAATGCTTTAAATACTTTTTCTACAGGAGCGGCAAAAACCCGATGTAAGTTTACTGTGTTATTAGCCATATTAATTCTTTTTTATAATGTCGAATTTAAATCTACATTCTCAATTTTTATTGATTCGGTGAGTGTCGATGTACAATTACCGCCAACTCATAAATATACGCAACTTCCTGTTCACCAAAAACCTGCCTGTAAGCAAAAATTTGAACAAACCAATTTCAGTAAAACACAAGTAAAGTTTACGAAATAATCGGGACAGGCAGTATGACATTACGTTTTGCTACATCGGAAAATCAAAATCAAAAACAAATTTCTCTGGCTTGGGCAGTGGCTTGCGGGGCAGCATTTCGTTGCGCATGGCGGTGTTGTACACAAATGCAGCAATGATAACGGCTGCCTGCTTCAGGTCGTCGATGGATAAATGATCATAGGTATCCATATTGCTGTGGTGTGTTCTTGTTTCATATTCCAGCGGGTCCTGAATAAATTGAAAGCCGGGTATACCCACCGCATCAAAACTGATATGATCGGTGCTGCCGGTATTGCTGAGGGTAACACCAGCACTGGCGCCCATATCGGTAAAGGGTGCCAGCCATGCTTTAAAAATTTCACGTACCGATTCATTACCCTGGGTGTAAATGCCCCTTATCTTACCACTGCCATTGTCTAAATTATAATAGGCAGAGATATTGGCCGCCTCGGGTTTTAAGTTCATGTCGGCCGGATCGCCAAAATGTTTTTTTACATATCCAAAGCTCCCATACAGGCCCTGCTCCTCCCCACCCCATAGTGCTATGCGTATGGTGCGGCGTGGTTGTACGTTCAATGCTTTTAAAATGCGGATCGCTTCCAGTGTGGCAACACAGCCAGCGCCATTGTCGGTAGCACCGGTGCCGCCGGCCCAGCTGTCGAGGTGTCCACCCAGCATCACCACCTGGCTTTTCAATGTTGGATCAGTGCCGGGTATTTCGGCTACTACATTATAACCGGTGAGGTCGTTATCATAAAAAGTATTCTGTACATTCATTTCCAGTACTACATTTTTATTATCCTGTTCCAGGCGCATGAGTTTTAAATAATCTTCCCTGCTTATTTTCATTTCGGGTAAGGTGGTTTCAAAGCCTTTCATATACCCAACACCGCCATCAACAAATACGGTACCATCAATGGAGTTTCGGCTGCTCTGGATCAAACCAACTGCTCCCTTTTTTACCAGGTATAGTTTAGTATAATAATCTCTTTTTATAAAGGGTAAAAAACTTTCCATCTGTTTACGGGTCACCATATATTTTTCGGAGAGTTTATCCAGGCTGCTGTCGCCATACCTTGTGGCGTAGGCAGTAAAAGCAGTTGGGATGGTTTTGTTTCCCGGTTTTATCATCACGATCTTTCCTTTTAAAGAACTGCCCGCTTTATCAATAGTTGCCGAGTCCAGCTGGTCCAGCATGATCAGTTCGCTTTTCACCGTTTTTTTTGTACTCTTACACCAGGGCACGGGATAGGCAATGATGTTCTCATAATAAGGCGCTTTTAATGCAAGCGTACCTTTCTCGTTCCTCCAGCCCCTGCCAAATTCGCCCCAGGCTTCACGGCCTGCATTTTGCAATCCCCATTTGTTACAGATATCGGTGATCCAGTCCAGCGCACAGTTATAGCCGGGAGAGTTGGTTAATCTTGGTCCACAAACATCAGTGATGTTATATGCCAGCATGGCTATCTGTGAGTTGTTCTTTTCTTCGTCTTTAATTTTTTGCATCATCTGCAGGTCAATGGTTTCCTGTGCGGATACAAATGCGATAACCAATAAGAGACTAAAGGTGGAAAGGAGTTTGTGCATGTAAAGGGGTTTAGATAAACAATTTAATGATTTATTTTCTTTTTTTGATAAATGCAGGAGCTGGTTTAGCCATTCCGGCTGCGCCGGGTTTTTTCTTTTTCTTTTTTGCTTCTCCAAAAAAGAAACAAAACAGGAGCCCCGCAATCGATTACACCCCGATTGCGGGATGGTTCCTTGATTTAGCTTTTGTACTACTGTTGATTGTACATCGGTAATTCTACTCTTAGGTTTGAGCAGTTCAATTTATTCACGGGGAAAATGTGCAAGAGTTGGTTCAAGGATCTAAAAGCGATTTGAATATCGGCTACCAACTTCAACATTCAGCATTCCTTATTCCTTGCCTGCCTGCCGGCAAAGGCAGGTTCATTATTCATTACTTCCTCACAAACTCCTCCATCCACCGCATCACCTCAACTCCTTCTTCACCCGTGCATGGGTTGTCAGTTTCACCTAAGAAGTATTGCACAACTTTTTCAATCATGGGTTGCTGTACATGCTGCAGTACATCAAAATGAATGGTAGTTTTTTTATTGTTGGTCATTAAATCAATACTGTTACCACTAAAAAAACTAAAATTTATTTTACCGGCAGTGCCGGTAATTTCACATTGATCTTTACTTTCTGCTGAATTAAAATTCCAGTTGCCTTTAAAAGCCATACCACTTTCGAATAATATATTACCGGCAACAGTATCATCAGCTTCATAAAGTCTGTTTTGGTTTGATGCAGTGCCGCTTATTTTATTTGCAGGGCCAAAGAGCCGGTACATAATATCCAACTGGTGTGGGGCAAGATCATGGAATAGCCCGCCACCAGATATGGCAGGGTTTATGCGCCAGACATTTTTTTCAAGCGTAAGTTCTTCCGGGCACAAGGGTGGTTTATAAAATTCAAGGCAGGCAAGTCTCACTTCTCCAATGGCTTTATCAGCTAACAATTCTTTTACTTTTTTAAAAAGTGGCCACTCCCGGCGGTAATGCGCTACCACTAATTTTACATTTTTTGCAGTTGCAGCATTGGCCATATTTAATGCAGCTGTATAATTAAGTGCCATTGGTTTTTCTACATAAACCGGTTTACCTGCTTTAATGGCGGCAATAGTATATTGTTCATGTGAGGATGGCGGTGTGGCAATATAAATCGCATTTACATCAGGATCTTTGATGAGTTGGTTGGCATCATTATACCAGCGGGGTACTTGGTGGCGTTTTGCATAGTCTGCAGCTTTTACTGCATCACGTCTCATCACAGCTACCAGTGCCGAGCCCGGTACTTTATTAAATGCAGGGCCGCTTTTTATTTCAGTAACATCACCACAGCCGATAATGCCCCAGTTGATTTTTTTCATTTGTCTGTTTCAATCCGCTAAAGAAATTGAATAGTAAGTATGAAGAATGATCAGAAAATATTTTAACTTTTCCACGCTCTTTTCTCAGGAATTGACTTTTTTTTTAAATTTACTTTGTTTCTCCAATATATTTTCATTTCGCTTATGAAAAAAAATTATACCTGAAACTTTTATTGTTTTTTTGTACCCGGCAATAGCAGTATTTCAATATTAATGAAAAAGATTGTAAATTTAAAATGCTGACTAATATGCAGTAAGGTAATAATTACGGATCTGGAATTACCTGGGCCGTTAAAAAATAAAAGCCGGCAAACTAAACTTAAACCGTTTAATACAGTCAAACACTTTCAAAAATTACATTTATGAAAAATTTCAAACAACTGTTTTTAAGTATTGTATGTCTTGCAGTCACCTCTTTATCTGTAAATGCACAGCAGGATTCTACCGGTATGCCCGGTGATCATTTCAGCCTGCAGGGGGCGCTGGAAATGTTCAGGCAGTCCACCTCTCCCGAAGAATTTGAAAAGCTGATTAATGTTAAGGACAATCATGTAAATAACCTGGATCTTAATGGCGACGGCGAAACTGATTATATAAAAGTAATAGACAAAGCAGGTGGAAATGCCCATGCTTTTGTTTTGCAGGTAGCTGTTTCAGAAACCGAGAACCAGGATATTGCAGTTATAGAACTTGAAAAGACGGGGGATACAACAGCCGTATTACAGATCATTGGCGATGAAGATATTTTTGGCGAAGAGGTAATCGTAGAGGCCAGTGATGAAGGCGATGAAGTAACTGATGACAATGAGGGGCAGGCAAGCGGGCCATCAGCCGGTTTTTATGAGCCGATCCGGCTTGTTGTAAATGTATTTTTCTGGCCCTGTGTTCGCCATGTTTACCGCCCGGTATATGTACCCTGGGTATCGCCATGGAGGTGGCATCAGTACCCGGGCTGGTGGAAGCCATGGCGCCCGGTAACCTGGCGTGTATTTCATCCGTTAAGGTTGCGCTATCACCGGCATTATGCAGTTGTGCGTACCCACAGGGTAGTTGTTGCACACCGGATTTATACTCCTTTCAGGGTAAGGTCAGTTACAGTGCGGACAAGAACAACCGTTGTACGTAATTACTACAGGGTTAACCAAACCCGGCGTACAAACGTTATCAGGGATAATAACAGGAATAACAATAATAATAAAAAAGCCAGGAGTAAAGTTAAAAGGAGAAAAGGATGATTTTTTTGTGAAATTTAATTCTTGCTGCAGGTTTATTAACCTGCAGCTTTTTTATAACAACATCTCTTCTCTTTTCTCAAGCGGGTGGCCGGGCAGGGAATATTGTGTTTTTTATAATAGCTCATTTTTACTTCGTCATATGCCAGAAAAGCTGCTGAAAAGAAGGAAGATATGTACGCAGGGTAATTAAATCCGCAACTCATTTAAAATAGCCGGATGCTCCGGAGGTAAAAACGTTGGTTAATTATATATTATTCAATGTTCTTCTTCCCATCCGGATAATATAATTCCAACTCATGTTCCAGGTCAAGTACTGTTTTGTCTTTAAAATTTATTCTCACATAAATTACAAAGGTTCCCCAACCGGAAGAATCTAACCTGAATTTATTTTCTCTTGTTTTAACTATTTTTACAGGATCATTGAATGTAAAGTGTAAATTGTAAATTACATTTTCAATTTTCATTAAATCTTTTTCATTAGCGTCAATCCATACACTCCACTTCCACCAATCATCGCCTTCATAATGGGCACTTTGGGCCACTTTATAATTACCTGATTTATTATGTTGTTTGGCTTCTAAAACTTGCATAATTTTAATCTTTTTGAAGTTGAACATTAATAAGACCAACAGAAACAAACCCGGAGCTCCACAGAATTCCCTGGGTACTTTGTACCGTGATTTCAATTTGTGCTTCCTCAGAAGGTATTTTTTTCACTATAATGCCAAGACCCTGCCCCCACTTTTCTAATTTGGCTTCTTCGGGTTCATAAAATTTGGCTTTATATAAAAATCTATAGAAACATCTCGTATCCAGGCTTTTCATGAGGGGCCTTATTTCATCAACAAATTGGGTTGGTACAAGCATGAATGTTTTAAAAGTAAATTTAGATTTCTCTTTGTTTATAAATTTCAAAATCTCGAGCATTAAAGCAGCTTTATCATCAAACTCATACCACTGCCTGTCGCCTGTTATTCCTCTTTGTGCATCTACCCCCTTTTCTCTAAGCTCAAACAAGGGTATTTTTTTTGTCAGTGCCACGGTTAATTCTTCAATTACCCATTTATGCGTAGTATAGGTGCCATCATCTTTTTTATCTCTTTTTGTTAAAAAACCGATACAGGCATCCGATTCTTCAATTTTTAATATAACAGCAGCAGAAAGTATATCACCCTGTATATCTTCACCTGTAGCTACTTCGCAGCCAAGTTCTTTTATGAATGGGATAATTAAATTGGCTATCCATTTGTCATTATCATTATATCCAAAACCAACAAATACTTTCATGCTGTTTATTTTAAAAGTTTGTAGTTATATCAATGATACTTCATCTACTCTAAATGCTGGCCATCAATAAACCGGCTATTTTTATTACAGTGGATCAGCTTAAATATAACAATATGATATGGAGTAATGTACAAATATTTATAAAAAAATGCCAACATTATTTCACCAGATCAGTTTTATTGGCTTGTTGACAAAATGTACCAGCTGTCCTAAATTCCTGATTGTTTTTGGGTATGGTCTTTAAAGCAGCGTCATCCTCTTTACCTTTATTAAAAAAGCAGCAGTTACTATTTCAATCTATCAGCAATATCCAGGTTATTTGCTTTGGCTGTTTCCTGAGCTGAAGTGTATCCTGCATCTGCATGCCTTATTACACCCATTCCCGGGTCGTTGCGTAATACCCGTGCAAGCCTGACTGCAGCTTCATCAGTGCCATCGGCAACAATTACCATACCGGCATGTATACTGTACCCCATACCTACGCCACCACCATGGTGCAGGCTTACCCAACTGGCACCACCCGCAGTATTAACCAATGCATTTAATATCGGCCAATCGGCAACGGCATCACTTCCATCGAGCATGGCTTCTGTTTCCCGGTTAGGACTTGCTACCGAACCGGTATCCAGGTGATCTCTTCCGATAACAATGGGTGCTTTTACTTTTCCGGTGCGTACCAATTCATTAAAAGCAAGTCCGGCTTTTTCCCTGTCGCCCTGCCCTATCCAGCATATACGGGCAGGTAATCCCTGGAATGCAATTTTTTCCTGCGCCAGTTTAAACCAACGTATCAGGCTTTCATTATCCGCAAACAGTTCCATCATTACTTTATCAGTTACGGCAATATCTTCAGGATCGCCGCTGAGTGCTGCCCAACGAAAAGGTCCCTTGCCTTCGCAAAAAAGGGGGCGGATATATGCAGGGACAAAGCCGGGAAAAGCAAAGCAGCGGTTGGATTTATAGTTTGTAGTTTGTTGTTTGTGGTTGTCCTCGTATTCCTTAGCACGTGCACGTATATTATTGCCGTAATCAAAAGTGATGGCACCTTTATCCATAAGTTGTAACATTAACTGCACATGCAGGTACATGCTTTCGTAACTCAGTTCAACATAATGTTCGGGATTTTTTTCACGTAATTCGTTGGCTTCTTCATTAGTGAGTGTATGCGGTATATAACCAATTAATGGATCGTGTGCACTGGTTTGGTCGGTTAATGTATCGGGGATAATTTCGCGTTGTATCAGCCGGTTAAGCAGATGAACTGCATTGCACAATACCCCTATACTTTTTGCTTCACCTTCTTTGCGGTAATGCAGGGCGGCATTAATGGCATCATCTACATTAGTATGTTTTTCATCAAGGTATTTCGTTTCAATTCTTTTGTCAATGCGCCATTCTTCCACTTCGGCAATTAAGGCAACCCCTTCATTCATCGTTATGGCCAATGGTTGTGCGCCACCCATTCCGCCAAGGCCTGCGGTTACATTTAATGTTCCTTTTAAGGTACCATAACTTCTCTCTGACATGTTTTCAGATTTCTCCTTTGCAGAAAGGACAGCCGTAAAATGTTGATTGGCTATGGCAGCATAAGTTTCGTAAGTGCCCTGCACAATGCCCTGGCTGCCGATGTATATCCAGCTGCCTGCGGTCATTTGACCATACATCATCAGTCCTTTTTTTTCCAGCTCATCAAAATGTTTCCAGTTGGCCCAGTTGGGTACGAGTTGAGAATTACTGATCAAAACCCGGGGAGCATCTTTATGTGTTTGCAATATACCAACAGGCTTGCCGCTTTGTATTAACAGCGATTCGTCGTTCTCTAAAATTTTTAATGCTTTAATGATATGATCAAGTGCTTCAAAATTGCGGGCTGCTTTTCCACGTCCGCCATACACGATCAAATCATCGGGGCGTTCAGCTACTTCAGGATCAAGATTGTTTAGGAGCATGCGCAGTGCTGCTTCCTGTACCCATCCTTTGCAGGTTAGTTGAGTACCGGTGGGCGTTTTGTATTTTATGGAGTCGTATTTCATTAGTGATAAGTTAAAAGTTGTAAGTTATAAGTCAGGCGTTTGAATTATTGATGATTGCATTTCAACTTATAATTCATGAATCATAATTTATAATTTTTTAAGAATTCTACTGCCTTCATCATATCCTCATGCATTATTCTGTCGGCTTCATTAAAACTTACTTCTTTACGGAATGCAGTTATAATTTCTTCCAGTACAGCAGATGTTTTTAATGGCCTGCGAAATTCCAATGCCTGCACCGCAGTTAACAATTCGATCGCCAATACTTTTTCAACATTATCCACTACCCTTTTACATTTAGTGGCCGCATTGGCACCCATACTTACATGGTCTTCCTGGCTATTGCTGGTTGGGATGGTATCAACTGATGATGGCGTACAAAGTTGTTTGTTCTCACTTACAATTCCCGCAGCAGTGTATTGTGGTATCATCAAACCGGAATTCAGTCCGGGGTTAGAAACTAAAAATGCAGGTAAGCCTCTTTGTCCGCTGATAAGCTGGTATGTTCTTCTTTCCGAGATGCTTGCAAGTTCACTCATGGCAATGGCTAAAAAATCTAAAGTAATGGCTAATGGTTGTCCATGAAAATTACCGCCACTTAAGATGAGGTCATCATCCGGAAAAATATTCGGGTTATCCGTTACGGAGTTTATTTCTTTAATAAAAACGCTGAGGATATAATCGAAACTGTCTTTGGTGGCACCATGTACCTGCGGTATGCACCGGAATGAATATGGATCCTGTACCTGTGTCTTTTTCTTAACTGCTATTTCGCTTCCTTTTTGTAACTGCCGCATGGTTGCAGCTGTTGCTACCTGTCCATGGTGTGCACGTATGGCGTGTATATTCTCATGCAGCGGCTCGGTATTACAATCAAATGCATCAAAGCTGATGGCTGCAATAATGTTTGCCCATTTAATTAACCGGTCACATTGAATAAGGTTGTGGAGGCCATAAGCCGTCATAAACTGTGTACCGTTTATTAAAGCAAGGCCTTCTTTACTTTTCAGTTCTAAAGGTTTCCATCCAAATTTATTAAGCGCTTCTGATGCAGGCATTTTTGTGCCTGCAAGGTATACTTCTCCCAAACCCAATAAGGGTAAACTTAAATGACTCAATGGGGCAAGATCACCCGATGCTCCTAAGGAACCCTGTGTATAAATAACCGGCAGCACATCGTTGTTATACATGTCCCTCAATCTTTCTACTGTTTCAACCTGTACGCCGGAATGTCCATAGCTGAGTGATTTTATTTTAAAAGCGATCATCAGCTTAACGATATCCGGAGGCACTTCTTCTCCCATACCGCATGCATGAGATTTTATAAGATTACGCTGTAACTCTTTTAATTGCGTTTTATCGATCTGCACATTTTGTAAAAATCCAAAGCCGGTATTGATACCATAAAACAGGGCATCAGAATTACTGATCTTATGATCCAGGTATTCCCTGCATGTAGTAATCCGGTCAATGGCATCTGCCGTTAAAGCGATCTGTTGGCCCCGTTCGAGTAAATCTTTTATCTGTTGAAAATCGGCAGGGTTTTTATCCAATGCTACATAATTATGACTCATCAATATGTTCAATTAATTTGGGCAATCATTAAAAAAAATTAACTTGGCCAAAAGTAACACAAAAACTGCTTTTATATATGGGATTATTAGCGCTTGCCATAGCACCCGGAATAGCCATCTGTATTTTTATTTATTTTAAGGATAAATACAATAAAGAACCACTGGGTTTATTGATTTTGAGTTTTGTTATGGGGATGCTGGTTATTATACCGGCCGCTATCATTCAGATTACCTTAACCCGGCCATTAGAAAAGCTGATGGGAGAAGGTATTTTATATACTACCGTATTCTCTTTTTTGATCGTGGCATTTAGTGAAGAAGGCAGTAAGTTTTTAGCGCTGCGGTTTGTTCCTTACCGGCGCAGGGCATTTGATGATCCTTTTGACGGTATTGTATATGCCATAATGGTGGGTATGGGTTTTGCCACGCTGGAAAATATCGGGTACGTAACCCAACACGGATTTAGTACCGGTATTACCCGAATGTTTTTATCGGTACCTGCTCATGCAACTTTTGCCGTATTGATGGGTTATCATGTGGGGTTGGCAAAATTTGATCCGGCAAACCGGATGAAATATATGATTTTGGCTATTTTCTGGCCCGTACTTTTTCATGGTACCTTTGACTTCTTTTTATTTTTAGGAAATACCTGGTTACATTTTGCAGGTGCTGTACTGTCTTTTATTGTAGCGGTAAAACTATCCTTAAAACTCATTAATAAAAAACAAAAAATATCAAAAGACCATCATGAAGGAATTGATTCCATTACAGGAAATGATCATGGTATTATCTAAAATAAAAAATATGAAACCTCCTTTTATTAAAACGTTCTTACTGATGATCATTTTTATTCCTGGTTTTTTTGCCGGTGCGCAAACGATAAAAATGTTAAGCAGTGCCAGCAATGCATCTTTGCGGGGATTGAGTGTGGTAAGTGATAAGGTAGTTTGGGTAAGTGGCAGTGCAGGTACCGTTGGCAGATCAGTTGATGGCGGTGAAACCTGGAACTGGATGACCGTTACCGGTTTTGAA
This sequence comes from Chitinophagaceae bacterium, assembly GCA_031413755.1. Classification (GTDB taxonomy): domain Bacteria; phylum Bacteroidota; class Bacteroidia; order Chitinophagales; family Chitinophagaceae; genus Ferruginibacter. Next base: position 101,300 of record JANOFR010000015.1, on the reverse strand, counting down.
AAAGCCGACTTCAGGGATATAGAAGCCTTTGATAAAAAGACGGCACTCATTATGGGTATTGCCGACCCGGCTTATATTTTAAAAACTACTGATGGCGGCGAAAACTGGAAAGTGGTTTTTGAAGATACCACTAAGGGTATGTTTTTAGATGCAATGGAATTCTGGAATGAGCAAAGCGGAATTGTTATTGGCGACCCGATCGGTGATAGAATATTTATAGCCAGGACATTCGATGCCGGAGAAACCTGGCGGGGAATACCTGCACAAAATATTCCTACAGCTGATACGGGTGAAGCATTTTTTGCCAGCAGCGGAACCAATATCCGAAAATTAAACAGGCAGGAAGCTGTTTTTGTAAGCGGTGGATTGAGGGCACGGTTATTTATCAGGGATAAAAAAATTGACCTGCCCATTGTACAGGGTACGGAAAGTACAGGCAGTAATTCAATAGCTGTAAAAAATAAGCGTACTTTAATTATTGTTGGTGGTGATTTTAAAGCAAAGGATGATACTTTTAAAAACTGTGTTTTTACTTATGATGGCGGCGAAACTTTTGGTAAACCGGTTACCGGGCCACATGGTTACCGGAGTTGTGTTGAATATCTTGGCAGGAAAAACTGGATAAGCTGTGGATTGAATGGCGTTGATTACTCCACCGATGAAGGTCAAAACTGGTCATGGATAAGCAAAGAAAGTTTTCATACGGTTCGCAAGGCAAAGAAAGGGAAAGCCGTTTATTTTTCGGGTGGCGGGGGAAGAATTGGGAAACTGCTGTTATAATTTTTATTCTCCGGATCACACTCATTCCTGTTCACTTATGAATGATTAGTTACTGTTTCTTCTGAAGATAATATTTATCAGGGCCAATAATACAACCGCACCAATTGCTGCTGTTAAAATATAATTTAACCAGGCTTTTCCAGTATTGATATGAACCCCTAATTTAGGTAACAACCAATAGCCGATAAAACCGCCAACAATACCAACAACGATATTACCGATCAGTCCCAGTCCGCTGCCTTTAAATACCAAACCGCCCAGCCACCCGGCTACAGCACCCAAAACAAGAATAATGATTATTGATTGTGTTTCCATGATCGTTGTTTTAATTGATGATAAAAGACAGGATTCGGGATACAGGATTCAGGATACAGGATTCAGGATACAGGATTCAGGATTCAGGATTCAGGATACAGGATTCAGGATACAGGATTCAGGATTCAGGATTCAGGATTCAGGATAGAAGATTCAGGATACAAGTTAGAACCCAATTAATAAATATCTTTAAAAAATCAGAGCATATCCGGTATCCTGCATCTTGTATCCATCAATTCAAACTTCTAAAATCTACCGGTACCAGTTTACTTACCCCCGGTTCCTGCATGGTTACTCCGTAAATAACATCTACGGCACTCATGGTCATTTTATTATGTGTAACAATGATGAACTGGCTGTTCTCACTGAATTTTTTGATCATCTGTGTAAACTTACCTACGTTGGCATCATCCAGCGGTGCATCCACCTCATCCAAAATACAGAAAGGTGCCGGCTTGATCAAATAGATGGCAAATAATAATGCAGTAGCCGTTAACGTTTTTTCTCCCCCGCTTAACTGCCCTATTGAAGAAGGTCTTTTTCCTTTTGGCTTGGCTATAATATCAATATTTGTTTCGGCTAAATTTTCCGGATCAACCATGATCATATCGGCAGTATCATCTTCGGTAAACAGGGCCTGGAAAACTTTTTGAAAATTTTCCCTTACTTTATTGAATGTTTCGAGGAACTGCTGGTTGGCCGTAGCTTCTACTTCCTGAATGGTCAGCATCAGGCTTTCCCTTGCCGTTACCAGGTCATTCTTTTGTTCAAGGATGAAGTCGTAACGCTTTTTCATTTCTGTATAGGCCTCAATAGCCGTTGGATTAATTTCTCCGATATTTTCCAAACGCTTACGCTGTCTTTCATTCTTTTCCCTCAGTTCTTCCAAAGGGGTATCGGTTTTTCTGGGTTCATCAATGATAATGTCCAGGTCAACCTTAAACTCTACATTCAACCTTTCTTTCATTCCAGCCAGTTGCAATTTAAGATCGGTGAGTTTATCTTTCATTTCTGAAAGAATGGTATCAATTCCTTCCTTCGACTTATGCTTGCTCTTCAGTTCACTTTCTTTTTCAGACAGGGTATTACGCAGGATATAATAAAGCCGGTCAGCTTCATTAAGTGCTTTTTCTTCAGTTTCTTTGTTATGTAACATGGAGATCAGCAATGCTTCAAGTGCTGATAATTCTTCAGCAGTTTGCAGGATACTTTCAGCAGCTTCATGCTGCTGGTTATTGCTGTTTTCAATCTGAATTTTCAGTTCATTAAGCTGGTTGCTTTTAAATTCAAATTCCTGTTTTAATGAAACAACCTTGCTTTGTTGTTTGGTAAACTGAAGGTTACTATCGTTAAATGTTGTGGTGGCTGAATTATATTCCTGTTCAGTGGTAGCATAATCCTGTTCAACCAATACCATCTTTTCGGTAAGTTCTTTTATCCGGGTATTAAACTGTTCCAGTGTTTCCCTGGTACCGGCGATTGCCGATTGATTGGCTTCCAGCTGGTTTTGCAATTCGGTTATTCTTGCAGTACTTGTCTCTTCTACATGGTTAATGTTCTCAATTTTATTTTGAAGGGTAAAAACATGATTGGTTACATTACTGATATCCTGCTGAATTTGTTTGATCGCATTTTCTTTCAATTGCTCATTAAAAACGATCACTTCATTATGATGATTCAGGATGACAGCTTTTAAATTTGTTACAATGGCTTCCTGGGTAACGATCTCTTCGATCAGCTTTTCTAAATTTTTTGCACGCCCGATCTTTTTCCCTTCAAACAATCCAACACTTCCACCGGTAAGTGAATATTTTCCTTTTACATATTTACCGGTCTTTTCAAGAAGCACACAGCCCTCCCGGTTGCTATCGGTACTGTTGCGTAAGGCCTCTTCATTATCGGCAATAAAAACATTGCCAAGTAAGTGTTTAGCAAGATTGGCATATTTGCTGTCGATCTCCACCACACTTAAAGCCGGTATCGTGCCGGCCGGCAGCTGCGGGATTTCAAATCCGGTAAATGCATCCTGCAAAAAGAAATTGGCTTTACCTTTTTTATTTGCATCCAGCAAATGAATGGCCTGTAACCCTTCTTCTACATTATTAACTACATAATAATTAAGGTAAGGCTCTAAAACATTTTCAACAGCTGCACGGTATTGTTCCTGTACATAAATAATATCACTTAATAAAGGTGCGGTATGATTCCAGTCAGTATTATCATGTAAAAATTTAACACTTTCCGGATATCCTTCCATGGAGTCGATCAAACTCTTTAATAGATCATGCTCATTTTTTTTACTGTCAAACTTACGGCTCTCCATGGCCAGTTCATTACGCAAACCCTCCATCTTATTTTGCGTATGCAGGATCTGTTCTTTGGTATACTCGTGATGGTCCTGTAATTGCTGCAGGCCGGTTTTCTTTTGCTCCAGTTCTGCTTCTTTGGTTTTTTTCTCGGGTTCAAGCAGCTGTAGTTGGTTACGGCGCTGTGTTTTTTCTTCCTGTATCTGAATAACAGTGCGTTGTAAATTCTGAATAGAGGTATCAGCTACTGCTACTTTTTTCTCTGCTTCAAACTGGTCTCTCTGTATCGACTGGTTTTGTTTACGCAATTCATCGATGTGGCTGCGTTTGTCATCAAATACTTTACGTTTTTCTTCAACTGTATTTTTAAGATCAACCAGTTTAGTTTCAAACTGCGTTATTTGAATTTCATCTTCACTTATCTGGTTGCCGGTAAATAATATACTTTCATCAAGGCCTTTTAATTGCCCTTCGGCTTTTTGTATAAACTCTTTTAACCCGCTTTCTCTTTCTTTTAAATATTGTAAGCGTTGACCGCACAAACTCTTTTCATTTTCTTTACTGCGTAAGGCATCCAGCATTTCATTAAAAGCATGCTGCATTTGCTGCAGTGCTTTTTCTTTTTGTACCAGGCCCAGTTTTTCCTTTTCTAATAAAGCTTCTTCTTTGACAATTTCTGTTTCCAGTTCAATTCGTTTATCTACCTCGGCTTTTTGTTTTTCACTAAGGTCGTGGTAGGTAATATTAAAACCTTCCAGCGCTGCTTTAGCCAATTCTATACTTACTTCTTTGTATTCTTTTTTTATCTCGAAATATTTCTCGGCTTTTTTTGCCTGGCTCTCCAGGCTCTTTAACTGGTTATTAATTTCAAAAAGAAGATCTTCAATACGGGCCAGGTCCTGTTCGGCAGCATCCAGCTTAAGTTTAGCTTCTTTTTTGCGTGTTTTGTAAATGGAGATCCCGGCAGCCTGTTCCAGCATTTTACGCCGGCTGAAGTCCTTATCCTTGATGATATCATCGACCATGCCCAGTTCAATGATCGCATAGCTGTCATTACTTACGCCGGTATCCATAAAAAGGTTGTGAATATCTTTCAGGCGGCAGGCCACATCATTCAGGCGGTACTCACTCTCCCCGCTTTTGTAATATTTACGGGTTATGGTAACTGTGCTAAACTCGGTTGGTAACAAATTCTTGGTATTCTCAAATGTGAGGCTTACCTCGGCAAGTCCACTGGCACTGCGGGTTTTACTACCGTTAAACACCAGGCTTTCCAGGTTTTCACTGCGCAAATTGCTGATCTTGTGCTCACCTATTACCCAGCGGATACTGTCTACAATATTACTCTTGCCACAGCCATTGGGGCCAATTACACCGGTAATGCCTTCATCAAAATTGAGTACGGTTTTATCAGCAAAACTCTTAAATCCTTTGATTTCTAAACTCTTTAAACGCACGGTTTTATCTGTATTTTAGTCAGACGGCAAATATAATGGAATGGAACAATAGAAAATGCTGATTTTTTACAGTGATTATCCTTAGTTATTCACAGTTACAAGATGGCAACAGAGCCAAATCCGTTGCGGGAAATTTTATGTATGAAAAATTCAGGACGGCTATCAACTTGTACAAAAAAAGAAAGGTATCTTTAAAACAAGGATATTTATTACATGTAAAATTCAAATATGAACAAATTAATTAGAGGATTAATTGCCGGATATGGGGCAAAAAAATTGGGTGGCGGTTGCCTTGGAACCATTGTAGTTTTTCTTATTATTTGGTATGCGCTTAGTGGCTGTTAACCCGATATTATACCTATTTTAGTTTTCAATGATCTTACTGTAGTTGATCTTAGCTCCTATCTAAAAACTTGATTTTGGGTTTACTGATCTGTACAGGAACGCCTAGAATCCCGGGCTTTTCTTTCCTTACAAAAGGAAAGAAAAGCCCGGGAAAAGATACTGACTATTTATAAAAAAAATCTATTGTTTAATAAGCTGGCCGCGTATTTCCCCACCTGGAATTGCAGCACTATGGATATTTACATAGTATAAATTGGCATTCAGGTCAGCTTCCTGTGTTGCATTCAAAGATGCACTTGTATATAAAATGGGCGAAGTAAGCGCTGCAAAAGGGAAAACAACAGCCCCATTTGTACCTGCTGCGGCTTTATGTATATGACCTGCTGTTGCTGTAACGCCGGCATAAGTTACTGTAACCGAAAATATTTTTGTAGTTGTATTAAATGTAAGGGTAGCGGTGCCGGTTGCCGTTGAAGCATTGGCCGGTACCTCACTTGCACCACTTAAAGTTGCGGCAAAAGTAGTGTTTGGATTAGGTGCAGGCGGTGGATCGTCTTTACCGCAGGATGCATTTACAATTAATAAAAATAAAATGGGCAAAAATCTGATTAGACGGTTCATAATTTTTTTTTAAAAGATTAATAGAGGAGTTATTGTTCAGTTGTTAAATAAATTGTTTACTTCTTATACGAACTAAAAAATATAACGGTTGCCTGTTAAAATCTCCTTAAAAAAAACTAAAGTTTTATTATTACGAATCAATTCGTATTTTTGGTTCTTAAATATGGCGACATGAAAAAAATGGGTTTCCTTTTATTAACAACAGCCTCATTAACAGTTTATGGGCAGTCTGCTGTCTTAACACAGGCTATCATCACTACGAAAACTACAATTGTTTCTCCCGAAGGAGAAGAACCTGGATTTCAAAGCAATACCGGCCCCGGCGGAGAAGAAGTGAGGATTATGCGTTTTGGCGGAGACGGGGAAACTAAAACCACCACCTGGTTAAAAAATGATTTCATTAAAACCTTTTCAGAAACTGAAATGGGTAGAACAACTGTAATCAGGGATAATAGTAAAAAAATTACAACCACAATTATGGAAATGATGGGCAGGGAATCAGGTTTTTATGCTACCGATGAAGATCAAAAGGAAATTAACAGGCGCATGGACAGTATGATGCAAAGCAGGGGACAGAATACTTCTTTTACCAATTCTTCAACCCCACCGGTATTTAAAATTGAATATATTGATGAAAGCAAAAAGATTGCCGGCTTTACCTGCAAAAAAGCAATGATATTTGCCACCAGGGCCAATGGAAAAACGGATACAACTAAGGTTTGGTATTGTCCTGAGTTTAAAATTAAAAATGTAACCAGTACCGGTGGCATTGGCGGAGGTTTTGGTGGATTTACTGCGGCAGCAGGTGTAAGTGGAATGGAGATCCTGAACGGTTTTCCCATGCAGTATGAAAAAAATATGAACCGCGGCAGAATGATGACTGTAGAAGTGACCAAACTGGTAATTGATAAAGAAATTGCTGATAAGGAATTTGATATTCCAAAAGATATTGAAATAAAAGCAATGAAAGATATGCAGAATGAAGGAGGCCCGGGCCGTATTCAATTCAGGGTAGGCGGTTAAAAATTTAAATGTAGTAAAAAAGAGGCTGTCTCAAAAGTATGTCATGTTGAGCTAGTCGAAACATATTTGAGTATAAAACGTATGTTCAAATGACTTCGACAAGCTCAGTCTGACAGCAATGTTGACTTTTGAGACAGCCTCTTTTTTTATTTATTTAAAAGATCTTATAATTTATTTGCTTCGGCTTTTTTCTTTTCGTATTCTTCTACTTTAGCCGTATTCCCGTTCTTTTTATAAACGGTACTTAAGATGTCGAGCAGTTGTTTATAATTAACCTTGTCAGATGATTTATATTCCTTTATAGCTGAAAATAATCTGACCCCCTCTTCTCCGCTGGGAATACAAAGGTTTAGATCCTCTTTATATATAGCCATCAGCTCATTTTTCTTTTTAACATCTTCCGGTTTGGTTCCTTTTATTTTTGAAACATCATCCAGAATATCAAAAGATGCATTATAATAAAAATTAGTTAACAGCATATTTGCATCAATGGTTGAATTAATGGCAATGGCTCTTTTAAACATTTCAGGTATTTTTTTCTTATAGGCAGAAATGTCTTTACCCTTTGCATCTGCAGAATAAATAAACTTATCCATCTCCAATCCATAATTAAATACGACCATATAGTTATTCGGATACTTTATGATTAGTTCATCATATTTCTTAAAAAGCTCCTCATTTTCCAGTCCGCTGATCGTATAATCTATTTCAACGGCTTCCCAGTAAGGGTCGGTGGGATAATGTTTTTTTGCTCTTTGTATATATTTGTCAAATAATTCCCGGTTGTCTTCCTTCTTATATTTTTTTATCAAATAATCATACGCATCAGCATATTTTTCTTCTGAAAGGTCAGCGTCGGCAATCCTTTTAAAATAAGAAAACAAGTCCTCTTTTTTATTTAATTCATTGGCGAGTACAACCAGGTTCCATACAATATCTGTATCATGCTCAGAAAATTTCAGGCCATTGGGTCCGTCAAGCTTATTGGTATAAACATAATCATGTACTTCAAGCGTTTTTAAAAACAGTTTATAGCCTTCCTCTACATTTTTAGCCGTATAATTTTTTATACCTAAATCATAAAAACTGCTGTAAATGTTGTAATAAGTTGAATTTTCTTCTTTAACAGTAAATGCTGCAGCAGGATCCAATTGTCTGTACCTGGTAAGGGCTTCATAAGCTGCTTCATTCAATTTTTTGTTTACCTCCACTGAATTGGTTGCTGTTCTGGATAAAGCTGTATACGTTACTGCTTTATAATACAATCCCTCCGGGTTAGCCGAATTTTTTTCATCACTCAAAAATTTATCAACTAATTCTTTTGCCATATCATACTTTGATAAAAGAACATATTTTCTAATGTCTTCTATTTTCTGACTCATGGCATTAATGCTGCCTGCTGCCAACATAACCAATAATAAATATTTCTTCATGCTTTATTTTTTTTGAATGTTAAAGGTATTAATTTAACAGATAATTTTTACCAAATTTTTCATAAATCATGCCATAAACTTTTTACCTGTGTTTTTTACAGGATATTAACAGTAATAAAGTATCTTAAACTGCTGTAAATTACAGCCTCATTGTAAAATATTGATATCTCAGGACAGCATACAGCAAATTCTCAGCCGCATTGACATTGTGGAAATAATTGGCTCTTTCGTTAAATTAAAGAAACGGGGTACCAATTACCTGGGGCTTTGTCCATTTCATAACGAAAAAACGCCGTCATTTACCGTCTCCCCTGCCAAGGAAATTTACAAATGTTTTGGTTGCGGCCGTAGTGGCAACAGTATCAGTTTTTTAATGGAGGCTGAAAAATACAGTTATGTGGAATCGCTGCGGTGGCTGGCAGCAAAATATAATGTTGAAATTGAGGAAACAGAAACCAGCCCGGAATATAAGCTGCAGCAACAGGTTGCCGATAGTTTATACATTATAAATAATTTTGCTCAAAAGTATTTTTCTGATGCTTTATTCAATTCGGAAGAGGGACAGGATATAGGGTTGAGTTACCTGAAAGAACGTGGATTCAGGGAAGAGATCATTAATAAATTTCAACTGGGATATAACTCCGAAAACAGGGATGGTTTTACCAGGGCCGCCCTGGCGGCACAATACAGCCTGGAGTATTTGCAAAAAACCGGTTTGGTTACTGTGCATGATGGAAATGCCTATGATAATTACAGGGGCAGGATCATTTTTCCAATCCACAATCAAAGCGGTAAAGTACTGGGCTTTGGGGCCAGGATCATAAAGAAAAATGATAAAGCACCCAAATACATCAACAGCCCCGAAAATGAAATTTATGTAAAGAGCAAAATCCTGTATGGTTCTTATTTTGCCCGCCAGGCCATTGACAAAGCTGATGAATGTTTATTAGTGGAAGGTTATACCGATGTAGTTAGTTTACACCAGGCCGGTATTGAGAATGTTGTTGCCAGTGGCGGAACATCCCTTACACCAGATCAATTAAGGCTGATAAAAAAATACAGCAATAACCTTACTATTATTTATGATGGCGACAGTGCAGGTATTAAAGCGGCCCTTCGTGGTCTTGACCTGGCCCTGGAAGAAAGCCTGAATGTAAAACTGGTTTTGATACCGGATAATGAAGACCCTGACAGTTATGTAAATAAAGTGGGTACTGCAGCATTTATTGATTTTATCAGGGAAAATAAAAAAGATTTCATTTTATTTCAGCTGGGTATTGCTTTAAAAGATGCAGGCAACGACAGTGCTAAAAAGTCAATTGTTGTTAACCAGATCGCTGAGACCATTTCTAAAATTAACAAGGCCGAAGATTTTACCCGTCAACAGGATTATATAAAACAATGTTCCGAAATTTTAAAGATCGGGGAAAGCGGATTACATGCATTGGTAAATAAATTCATCAGGGAAAAAATAAACAAGGAAGATAACCGTACAAACCGGGAACTGCGTTTTGCAGAAGAAAATATTCCTTCTGACCAAAGCAATGCTTCCGAAAATGATGTAATGGCGCTGCTTAATAAAGATGAGATGCATGAGCAGGCCATGATCAGAAGCCTTTTGGAATTTGGCCTCAAAGACTGGAACCCGCCTTCCGGACGGGCAGGTGAAGAACAAAAGGTTGCACAATATATATTTAAGGAGATCGAAGAAAACCAGCTGGAAGAACTGATTGACAATAAAGAGTTGATCAGGGTCTTACATACTTATAAAACCTGGTTTTAAGCCGGTATTGAACCTACCGCCAAGAATTTTTTATATCATGATGATTTGCAGATGAGCGCTCTGGTAGTTAGCATCATGGATTTTAATTATGAAGTAAGTCCGAAATGGAAAGACCATTTTGAAGGACATATTGCTACCCGGGAAGAGCTATTTGCAGAAGAGGTTTTTTCAACATTAAATTATTTAAAACTTCGGAAAATAAAAAGGCTGATGGATGAAAACCAGCGTGACCTTGAAAAAACTACGGGTACCGAAGAACAATTTATGTTGGTACAAACTCATCAGCACCTCAAACAAATGGAAATTGAATTGACCAAACAATTGGGTACGGTAATTTTCAGGTGACCTTTTATACGCTGAAAATAAAAAAATGTCAGCCTGAGACTGTCGAAGCCGGGTTTATTATACCAAACCGGGTTCGACAGGCTCACCCTGATATCAGATTTGAATCAAGACTTTTGTACAATTACTTTTGCTGGCCTTAATTTCTTCCAGCCAAAATAAATGGCAAGTACAATTAAAAGCAGAGGCCAGATTGATACCAGCCCAACAAACAATTCTGCGATCCAGCCGGCACCTGTTTTAAAAGCATTGCTTATCCTTGTTAAAAAAGATGGGGTCGCATCTGTTGGCTTATAACCTTGCATGGGTTGGTAAAAAGTAAGGTTGATGGTACTCATGGCCGACTGGTTTGAAAGAAAAGCAACACGCCCGGCTGCAGATTCAATCTGCTCCTGTATGCCGTTAATTTCGTTTTGTACCTGAAGCACTTCTTCCATATTTTTCGATTGCTTTAAAAACTCCAGGTATTTTAAACGCATTTCTTTTTTGGCTTCCAGCCTTCCCTTTGTATCTACCACTTCACCGGTAACATCTTCGGTACTGATTTTTTTTTCCATCACTTTACTCTCATCGGCATGCAGTTTATTCATCATGGGTTCAAACTGTGCTACGGGTACTTTAATGGTAATGGTAGTTTCAGATTTTTCATCGCTGAGATTTTGATCTTCCTGTGCAACATAGGCCCCGTATTGCTTTACGGTATTGTGCACATATTCATTATACTTTTTAAAATCTTTGATCTCCAGTTTTAAAGTGGCTGTTTTAATGATCTTACTATCCCAGTCGGGGTTTGATACGGTGGTGTTTTGCACAGGAGATGCAGTAGAGTCAGTTGCAGGCGGTGAAAATTTGCCTACAGGGATTTGTTGTTTTTCATCGCCTTTTCTTTTTTGAGGCTCAAGTTTTTTCAAATCTGCATTGGTTAAGTCCATTGATGCATTTTCTGATTTGTTTTCGTTCCTGTTACAGGAAATAAAAAAGGTAAAAATTAAGAGCGCAGTAATAAAAATTTTTGTTTTCATAACAATGAGTTTAGAATGATGAGATACTCATTGATACAAATTGCATAAAAAATGTAACCGCAGTTACATGTTAAAAGAAACAGAAAGCCAGGGGAATAATGAACCTGCCTGTACGGCAGGCAAGGAACAAGAAATATCGAGCTTTGTAGTTTTTTCAGATCATCATTCAATATTCCTTGTTCCCTGTTCGATATTTTTTTTTTAATACAAAATAAAAAGAAAGTAAAAATAACTGAGTCCAAAGTTCCCTCTTTAGGGGGTGGCGGGGGTTTCCGCCAGCTTCATCACCCACTCCCACTCTACCGGTTTAACGGTTCCAACACTAAGCCGGCCTAATCTAACCAGATCCATATTTGCAAAACGAACATCTGCTTTCAGTTGAGCTAATGAAACAGGCTTCTTTAATTTTTTATGTGCTTTAATATCCACTGCCACCCATCTGTCATCATCAGTAGTAGGATCGGGATAAGCTTCCTTTACAACTTTTGCGATACCTACAATTTCCACACCTTCATTGCTGTGGTAATACAATACTTCATCCCCTTTTTTCATGGCCCTTAAATTAATGCGTGCCGCATAATTACGTACACCGCTCCAGCAGGTTTGTTTTTCTTTTACCAAGGTTTCCCAGCTGTAGGCTGAGGGTTCTGATTTTACTAACCAATAAGACATGTCAATTAAGAATTAAGAATTAAGAATTAAGAATAGGTTTCAAAAATAAAGATATAATACGGAGTAAAAAAAGGAGTTATTATCGCAGCATTAAAAAATCTACCTGGTTTATAAATCCAAAGATTATCATCTCTCGTAATTATAAGAGTTGTCAAACAGGCGACAAAAAAACAGAAAATCTTAAATCAAAAAACAATTAAAATGAAAAGAAACAAATTACTGCTGTCAGCTTTTGTTGCAGCAACACTCATTACCGGCGGGATAATTTACGCAGCAGATCATATTGATACGCCGGCAGTAACGGGCCAGCCAACCGACATTACCGACCTGTACGTTTTCAGGGCACAGGATGTAAACAACCTGGTTTTTGTAGCCAACACCCAGGGTTTATTGGCACCCGGAAGTACAGCAGCAGCTAAATTCGATGCAAACACGGTTATTGAATTCAACATCGACAACAATGCAGATAACATGGAAGACCTTGTTATACAATGCAAGTACGATCCAGCCTCAAACAGCATGCAGGTTTATGGCCCCATTTTACCATCAGAAAAAGGCGCACGCAGCAAACTGGAAGGTAGTGTAACAGCTTCTGCTACGGTTACTGCATATGGTTCTGCACCGGTAATTGGTACAGGTGCCAATGGTATTAAAGTTTTTGCGGGCCCAAGAGATGATCCTTTTTTCTTTGACCTTAATCAGTTTAAAAAAGTACTTGCTGGTACAGCCCCAGGTTTTTTGCCTCTTGGAATGGCATCAGATGCTTTTGCAGGTACCAATGTTTTAAGTGTTGTTGTTGAAGTTCCAAAAACTTTACTCGGCGGCTCAGGCAGCATTAATGTATGGTTAGAAGCAAAAAAGAAAATATAATTAAATAAACTATTTAAATTAAAAACAATGAAGACAACAATAAAATTAATAGCAATCGCATTGGGAACTACATTATTTGTAACATCCTGCGATAAAAATGATGATCCGGCTCCCGGCCCAACAACTTATTACCAAACGCAGGATCAAAAAGGAAGGCCGGCCATCAATACCGTATTTAATGTATCCGGAGCCGATAAAGATGCATTTAACGTAGCAACACCTTCGGCAATGGGTGCAGCTTTCCAGGCAAAATTTCAGGCAAGGCTGTTAGCATTAAATCCGGGTTATACCACCAATGCATTGGGACAAACTGCAGCACAGCTTACCGGCTTACTTGTAACAGATGTTTTGGGTACATCAACAACGGGTGTTACTACTTTCTTTGATGGTGTTAATGTACTTACAGGCAGGGCATTGGCCGATGACGTAATTGATGTGGAATTATTATTGATATTTGGTGGCCCAGCCGGCGCAAGCAACCCCGGCTTGACAAAAGACAACGTGAATGCAAATGATAAAACTTTTCTGGCTGCATTCCCTTATTTAGCGTCTCCTTTTTAATCGATATATTAAGTGACAAAAAGCGAAGAAGAAATTCTTCGCTTTTTTGTTTTGTGCACCGGGTAAAAAATAAAACCAGGTTTCAGGTAAAATCGTAAATACTAACAAACAAATTAATGCCGTATTAACTTTTAAGTATCGTTGATAAGATGAAAAAAACAACTTTCATAATTATTTTTAAAATAGTATTACTTCTATCCGGTTATGCACAAAAGAATGTAATAACCAAAATAGTAATACCCCAAAAAATAAGTATCTCCTTCTTCAAGCCATCAACATTACCATACTTTGATCATTCACTAATCAGAATAAATAAATTGCAGGGATCAGTAAATAATTCACGGATATTTTTTAACAATCAGCAACTGATAAAATATAAAAAAGCAGTAAATAATCCGGTATTGATCTTTACAGAACTTTCATCCAGTGATGTACTGGAAAATTCACTGAACAATCTTAAAACTGATCTGATCTCTACCTATGATGATCATATAACTGAGTTGTTTAAAGATGCACCATCACTGGTTAAATTGAAATGTATTATTACCCTCTAAGCCAATCCCGCCTTTACGGTTTTACGTATATCTTTTTACTTTAACCAACTTAACAAAATTATGAAGCTTAAAAACTATACACCGTTTTTAAAATTATCCGGTCTTACGCTTATCATATTATGCTTTAGCCAATCACTGGCTGCACATGATGTGGTAGGCGAACTGGAGAAGATGAGTAAAACAGATGCTGCCATTTTATACCTGCAGTTAGGGTTTACGCATATCATTCCACTGGGCTTTGATCATATCCTTTTTGTACTGAGCCTGTTTTTGCTGAGCCCCAAATTAAAACCGGTGCTTTGGCAGGCTACTGCATTTACTGTTGCTCATTCCATAACACTTGGCCTGGCCATGTTTAAAGTGATCACGCCTTCACCAGCCATTGTAGAGCCCATCATTGCCTTGTCAATCATGTATGTGGCTTTAGAAAACATGATCTCTCCCACTTTAAAAAAGTCACGTATTGGTATTGTATTTTTATTTGGCCTGATACATGGTATGGGCTTTGCCAATGCATTAGGGGAACTGGGCTTACCACAAAACTCCTATCTCACATCCCTCATCATGTTTAATGTAGGTGTAGAGCTGGGGCAGCTTGCTGTTATCTTAATGGCATTTTTTTTATTTGGAAAATGGTTTGGCAACAAACCGTATTACCGCAAAGCCATTGTAATTCCATTATCGGTATTAATTACAATTATGGCAGGATACTGGACGGTGGAAAGGTTGTTCTATTGAAAAATAAAGCAAGATTCGGGTTGGAAGCAACTATAGGTCATCCTACTTTTGTATTATTATGACCGACTACGAAAGAATAGAAACAGCCATTGTTTATTTAAAACAAAACTTTAAAGAACAACCCGATCTGGATGAAGTTGCCAAACAGGTTCATTTAAGTCCTTTTCATTTTCAAAGACTGTTTACCAATTGGGCCGGAGTAAGCCCTAAAAAATTTCTTCAATTTATCAGCGTTGAATATGCAAAAGGATTGCTGAGACAAAACCTCTCATTGTCTGATACAAGTTATGAAACAGGTTTATCGGGTACAGGAAGGCTGCATGATCTTTTCATCGGCATTGAAGGCATGACACCGGGTGAATTTAAGAACGGCGGAGAAGCCCTTCATATAAATTACAGCTTTGCTGAAACTGCATTCGGCGATATTATCATTGCATCCACTGCAAAAGGTATTTGCCAGCTGGCTTTTGTTAAGGATGAAAAATATGGGATAGAAAACCTGCAATACTTTTTTCCCAATGCTGCCCTGCTGCAAAAAACTGATCTGAAACAACAGGATGCATTGCAGTTCTTTACCTGCGACTGGAGTGATCTTCAAAAAGTGAAATTGCATTTACAGGGAACGGTATTTCAACTGAAAGTATGGCAATCGTTGTTACGGGTTCCTTTCGGAAGTATTTCAACATACTCATCCATTGCTGCAAAAATTAAAAGCCCTGCCGCTGTAAGGGCGGTTGGCACTGCTATAGCCAAAAACCCGGTAGCTTTTCTTATCCCCTGTCACCGGGTAATTAAGTCAACCGGAATAATCGGCGAATACCATTGGGGAACTAACCGAAAAACAACGATGCTTGGTTGGGAAGCTGCGAAAACCTGCCTGCCGGACGGGCAGGTTGCAACAGAAAATTAAGTCAGCAAGTTTCGGGTTGTTTGTGCATATGATCCAATGCAATTTTACATTTCAAAATTCAGCCAGATGCAAAAATTTAAAATTGTTCCCTTAAGTAAAGAATACGCCAATAAGATCCGGGTAACTCAAAAAGATGATTTTGGACATACCATATCCGAACAGCTTGCAACAGGCAGAGGCCCATGCAGGGTTTCTTTAAAACCATTTAATGTGGGTAAAGATATAAGGCTGGTTTTATCGCATAGTCCGTTTGCAATAGATAATGCTTTTAACCAACCGGGGCCAATTTTCATTAATAAAGAATATGTGGAGCCATACAATGATGTGCATCATTTTCCACCGGAAATAAAAGCGGATAAAAAGAATTTCCCTCTATCATTAATAGGCTACAGCAAAGAGCAACAGATGGTTTATGCCAGGCAGGTTGGCGATAAAGATGTTGACCTGCTCATCGCTTCCATTTTCGACAAACATACCGAAGTTGATTACCTGCATGCAAGAAATGCCGAAGCCTGTTGTTTTATCTGTAAGATCGAAAGGGTTTGAAAATTTATGCCGCTGTTGGTCGCCTGACCTACAACTTTTTATATGGAGCTAAATAATTATTCCTCCAATGCTTTTTTTAAATCCTTTACCATTACCGGACTTAGATCGTAGCGGTTCTTATAAGCCGCTTTACAAAACTGCTGTGCATTATAACCTTTGTCTTGTGCCTGATTGTATTTTCCCATCCAATACAATTCAAGCCCTTCCAGTGGTTTGCCTGAAACATGCTGCCGGTAAACTTTTTCAGCCTCTGCTGTTTTGTTATTGCAATGCAATGCCCAAACATACCAGGCATAAGTTTGAGCGGTAGTCCTGTTCAATAATTCTCTTTGGGCAATGGCTTCTGCTTTGGCGGGTTCATGCAAAATGCCAGTGTACAGTTCAAGCACATATTTGTTGTACATATTGCCATAAGCAGGGGCCATTGCAATTGCAACAAATTCGTTGGCCCGTTTTTTTTGCATAGCACTATCCCCTCTTGAGTCAGCAAGTTGTACCAATTTAAAAATGGCATCGGGTGCTTTTGTTTTAGATTGTACAAACCGAAATATCTTTTCGGCCAGTGAATCGTTTTTATCATGTACCAATGCGATCCATCCCAAACCCATAATTGAATGCAGATCTGTAGCATGCAACCGTATTGATTGAACATACAGGTCACCAGCCTTTTGCAGGTTATTGTTGTGCAGATTCAAATCAGCTTCGTTTGATAAAGCTGCCTGTTTTAAATAAATATGATCAGCTGCCAGTTCCGAAGCCCGGTGCATGGCTGCAATAGCCGTATCCATTTCACCTTTATAATGCGAGAGCCTGGCTAGCCTAAAATTAAAACCATAATCATCAGGGTCTGCAATTTTTTTCAACTCGGTTTCAGCCAAAAGGTAATACCCCAGTTCAAATGCCACATCAAAACCTGTTGCAGCGGACTCATATTTTTTAATGTTTGCAATTCTTGCCTGCCCCAAAAGGGAATCAGCATTTTTAAACCGGTGTTGTAAAATACTGTTGTGTACCAATGCCATATTGGGGGCAGGCTCTTTGTGATTAAAAGCTTTATCGGCTGTATTTAAAATACTATCGGCCATAATAACATCAGTAATATCTCCTTTTAAATGAAAACGCTGTACCAGGCCGGATGCATATTTTAATTCATTAACCAGTCCCGGAATTGAAGGTCTTATCCTGCCTTTCCAGAATTGGAGGTCAGTTTCAACAGATGTTATACTGACAGCATCTGAATAATTTAGAAAAAGGCTGTCCACAAAAGCAGCTGATACTATTCTTTTATTTTCGTTTTTGCAGGATACCAATAAAAATAGTAAAGCAATGCCGGTGATTAATTTTTTCAAGATTTACAATTTAGCTATATATACGGCTAAAACCCTGGTGCAGATTTAAATTATTCCCAGCCATTTGCCAGTACGTCGGCTATATGCATGGTTTTAAGAGAGAGATCCTTACCTTTTATGTATCCTTCAAGCTGCATTAAGCAACTCAGATCTGTAGAAATAATATATTCGGCGCCGGTTTCCATTGCATTTTTGATCTTCTGATCGGCCATACCCATCGAGATGGCTTCAAATTTTACAGCAAAAGTTCCTCCAAAGCCGCAGCAGGTCTCTACGTCATTCATTTCCACAAGCTCCAATCCTTTTACATGGCTCAGCAATTTACGCGGACCGGTCTTTATTTTACATTCTCTCAATGCCGCACAGCTATCGTGGTAGGTTGCTTTTGCCTTAAGCGTGGCACCAAAATTTTCAATTTTTAATACATCAGTTAAAAACTCACTAAACTCAAAAATGCGTTTGCCCAGGTCTTTTACTTCATTATGCTGAGATGAGTTATTAAAAATTTTACTGTAATAATTTCTCACAAAACCAACGCAGCTGGCACTGGGAGCAACAATAAAATCTGCCCCTTCAAAGTCTTTGATAAACTTTGAACAAACAGCCCTGGAATCATCCCAAAATCCTGCATTAAAAGCGGGTTGGCCACAACAGGTTTGATTGGTATTGTAAACCACTTCACAGCATGCTTTTTCCAGCACTTTAACCATATTAAAAGCTGTTTGCGGGTAAAGCTGATCAACAAAGCAGGGTATAAAAAGCTGAACTTTCATGTGTTTATTTCTGGGTCTTTAAATACTCTTTTACAGTTAGTTTTTTATCGAGTACCGGATCGTACAATTTTATTTCAAGTGTTTGAGCATGTACATAAAAATGATAGTAAGTTTCAAATCTGTCATCACCGTTATAACCGGCCTGCACCGAAATCTCATTTATATTTTCAGCAGGATTTTCCAGCATAAAAGACAGGCCGTGTTTATGATTGCTGAAAGAATCAATATAAGCATTGCTTTTTTTTACAAAAGGGAGGTTTAATAAAGCAGCTGTTATTTTATATTCGAGTACTGTATCGGTAAAAGTATGAATGTAGGTTGTTAAAGAATCCTTTTTTGAAACAGTAGCCGGAGAATCATTTATTGCAACAGGCTCATTTGTTTGGGCGTTATTATTACAAGCCGGAAAACAAAAAAGCAGTGCTGCGGATAAAATAATTTTCATC
Source organism: Chitinophagaceae bacterium (assembly GCA_031413755.1). GTDB lineage: Bacteria > Bacteroidota > Bacteroidia > Chitinophagales > Chitinophagaceae > Ferruginibacter. Next base: position 82,454 of record JANOFR010000015.1, on the reverse strand, counting down.
TGATTCTATTTAAAGGTTCCCGTCAAAGAAATCATTTTAAGCGCAGTTACTGCTGCTTCGGCCCCTTTGTGTCCGTGTTTTCCCCCTGTCCTTTCATCAATCTGCTGCTGGTTATCTACCGTTAATACGCCAAAGATAACCGGAACCGGGATGGTTACATTCAAATGTAAAACACCATCTGTTACAGCGCGGCAAACATAATCAAAATGAGGGGTGTCGCCCCGGAGTATACAAGCCAGTGTTATGAATGCATGGGGCTTGTCTAATTTATATTTATGCAGTTCCCAGTATTTCTGTATGGCAAAAGGGATCTCAAAAGCACCAGGTACGGCTATTACCTTATGGGTCACTTTATTTTCATCTAAAACCTGCAGACAGCCTTCTTCGAGTTTATCAACGGTACCTGCATTCCATTCTGTACGTATAATAACAACACAGGCATCCTTTGGTAACTGGATGCCTGAAGTGTTATATAAGTTTTGGTTTGAAACGGACATTGTCTATTAACCTTTATTTTATTACCCCCAATTTAGCCAGGTACCTGTCTGCATCTCCCGATTTAACCCTTTGACTGGCGGGATAATTATCTTTTAATTGTTGAAACAGTTCAATAGCATCTTTTGATTTACCTATAAATTCAGCATACCTGCCGGCTGTAAATAATGCTTCAGTGGCGATTGCTTCATCATCATCATCTGCTGCTGCCGCTTTTTTATAATACTCCAGTGCATCAGCTGTTTTCTTTTGCTCGGCAAATGCATGTCCAAGCAGGAGGTAAGCTTTACTTTGAATTTGTTTAGCGCCATTACCATCAAATTCCTTTAAATGTTTTACCGCTTTATCAAATTGTTTTAAATGCAGGTAGCAGGCACCAACCATATATTCCGCCCTGTTGCCTGATGGGGTGCCGCTGTAACTGCTGATAATCTTTAATAAACCGGTTATGCCGGCGGCTTTATCTCCATTCATTACGATATTCACGGTGTCTTTATTATAAGCCGATGAGGCGGCCATTTTACCAAATAATTTTTCAGCAGGGAAAATCAATTCACTTGCTTTTTTATCGTTTGGTAATTTAATTAAATACTTATATCCTAAATATCCACCAAGTAGTACAATTACTGCAGAACCTGCTATAATAATTTTTTTGCTGTATGCAGCCCAGAACCCTTTAGCTCTTTCCACTACATCAACCACTGCTGTTGTTTCTGTATTAATTTGATTCTCTGCCATTATAAAAAATTAAAAAATTTAGAATTAAAAATTTAGAATTAAAATTATTAGTCAACAATAAAAGGATAATCTTCCTGCACGTATACATCTTTCAACAGTTCATTATCATCAGGCCATGGACTTTCTTCAGCAAATTTTACAGATTCATCCACTTCAGCCTTTACCCTTTCAATAATTACCTCCAGGTCTGCATCCGAAACCTTGTACTGGTCTTTCAATACTTTCATAACATGTTCAATAGGGTCTTTTTCCTTATATTCTTCCAGTTCATCTTTGGTACGGTATTTCTGTGGATCACTCATACTGTGTCCTTTATAGCGGTATGTTTTTATTTCCAGTAAAGTAGGGCCGCCCTTTTCCCTTGCCCGGTTAACCGATCTTAAAACAGCATCATGCACGGCTTCCGGGCTCATACCATCCACACTGTCGCTTGGCATTTCGTAAGCATCTGCCAGTTTATAAATATCCAGTGTTTTACTGGTACGGGCTACAGATGTACCCATAGCATAGTGATTATTTTCGCAGATGAAAACAACAGGCAGATCCCAAAGCATGGCCATATTAAATGTTTCATGCAGCATACCCTGCCGGGCAGCGCCATCGCCAAAAAAACAAAGCACTACATTATTTGAATTGCGGTATTTTTCAGCAAAAGCCAAACCTGCGCCGGTTCCAATTTGTGCACCTACAATACCATGCCCGCCAAAGAAATTTTCTTTTAACCCAAAAAAGTGCATACTTCCACCCTTTCCTTTGCTGCAACCGGTTGCTTTACCATATAACTCTGCCATACAGGATTTTGGTGTTATCCCCTTGGCAATTGCCAAAGCATGATCACGGTAAGCAGTAATAAACTTATCATCCGGATTGGTTGCCGTCATACATCCGGCTGCAACTGCCTCCTGTCCAATATACAGGTGACAAAAGCCACGGATCTTCTGCATACCATATAATTGCCCCACTTTTTCTTCAAAGCGTCGTAAGAGCAACATCAATTCGTACCAGTATAAATAAGTTTCTTTTGAAAACTTGGTAGCCAATGGGTTTAATTTTAGGCGGCAAAGATAAGGGAGAAAAAGGAAATTGTACTATGGAAAAAGGAATAGTCTTTAGCTGATTAAAAAGTAATAAACCTGCTTTTTCAGACTGTTTACCTGAATCTAAATTCAATAATCCAGTATCTTGCATTTCTTAATGTTACAACTTTCTAAAATATCCCTTACACAGTTTAAAAATTATACTTTTTCTTCTTTCGATTTTAATGAAAGGGTTATTGGCATTTGCGGATTAAATGGCAAGGGCAAAACCAATTTACTGGATGCTGTTTATTGTTGCTGTTTTACCAAAAGCTATTTTTCAAAAATTGATGGTTTAAATGTTCAGTTTGAATGTGATGGATTTAGGATTGAAGCCAAAGCCCCCTCTATCTCCCCCGAAGGGGGAGGAAATCCGGGAGATCGTATCGACGATCCAAAACAAGTAGAAAAAAAGCCGGATGAAATTATCTGTATTTTCAGAGTTGCAGGTAAGAAAGAGGTATTATTGAATGGTGTGGCCTATACAAAATTATCAGCGCACATCGGCAAATTTCCGGCCGTAATGATCGCACCTGATGATATAGTCATGATTACCGGTGGCAGCGAAGAAAGACGTAGGTTTATGGATACGGTACTCAGCCAGATGGATCCGGAATACCTGCAGCTACTGATCGTATACAATAAAGTATTACAACAAAGGAACAGTTTACTAAAACGTTTTGCCGAACAGGGTAAAACTGACTGGCCTTTGCTGGAAGTACTGGACGAGCAATTAATAACGCCCGGTAATTTAATTTACAGCAAACGAAAGTCTTTTACAGCACAGTTAATTCCACTGGTACAAAAATTTTATCATCAGATAGCAGATAATAGGGAAGAAATTTCCCTGCAATACGACAGCCTTTTAAATGGAAGCCGTTTTTATGAACTGCTGAATAATTTCAGGCAAAAGGATCTTACGTTGCAGCGCAGCAATGCCGGCACTCATAAAGATGATATAACTTTTCAGCTTAACGGGCAGGTATTTAAAACAACCGCCTCCCAGGGGCAACGTAAAAGTTTATTGTTTGCACTAAAGCTTGCAGAGTTTGAACTACTTAAAGCCAATAAAGGTTTTGCTCCATTATTGCTTTTGGATGATGTATTTGAAAAGTTAGACGACAACCGAATGCATCAGCTTTTACACTGGGTTTGTAACGAAAACACCGGGCAGGTTTTTATTACAGATACACATAGGGAAAGATTGCAGGAAGCATTTGAAAAACTGAATATTGCCTACCAGATAATCGAATTGTAGTAAGAAAGATTCTGGATACGGGATACAGGATATGGGGTACTGGATATATGAAACAAGCTGCAGGATCTTTGATGTACCCGGATTTTGAAAAATTGTTCAATAATCAGACTCTTATCCTGTATCCTGTATCCCGTATCCTGTATCTTGTTTCCCGTATTCAATTTCTATTAAAATAATTCTATTTTTACAACATGGGAGAAATTTCATTACAGGATGCCATTAAGCAGTTTTTGAAAAAGAGCCGTCTTAAAAGCGGCATACAGGCTTTGCGTATAGAAGAGGTGTGGGAAGAAGTAATGGGCAAAACAATAGCTAAATACACCGATAAGATACAGATCATTAATTCAACCCTGTTTATAACAACTACGGTTGCTCCTTTAAAAAACGAACTGCTTTACCAAAAAGAAAAAATAATAGAACGGGTTAATGAAGCATTGGGCGAGAAGACGATTAAGGAAGTAGTGATTAAATAAAACTGATTCAGGATGCAGGATAGATCTCCAAATAACAAGAATCAATTTTTTACATTCAGATATAATGCATCGATCAGTTTCTATCTTGTATCCTGCATCTTGCATCTTGTATCCTGCATCTTGTATCCAATATCCTGCTACTTGTATCCCATTTGCTGCTTATTTATTCTCTAACGGCTTAACCAAATATCCTTCAGCCTTCAACAAAGATATCAGCCCGTTTTTACCAACTAAATGACCGGCACCTACGGCCACAAACACCGGATCTTTTTTCATGATTACTTTTAACTGATCTACCCAATTCTTATTCCGCTTATCCAGCAAAATATCCTGGTTTTCTGCTATTCCAAATTCATTGCCGGTTACCAGGATTTCAATTTCATCCAGCCGTTGATTTTTATACGCTACGATCATGGAGTCGAAGTATACCCTGGATTTTTCTATACTGTCAATGACTTTCAATAATTCAGAAGCCTGTTCTTCGTAAGGGATACTGTCAAATATAGATGCCTGGAATTCCATGGTCTCCAAACCCTGAATTTCTTTTTTATTTTCCCTGGCCAGGTTCATGATCTCTTCTTCTACCCCACTGATCGTTTTACAAGGCATCATTTTTGGGTAAAGCATCGCCAATAAAAAATAGGGTTTCATACTTTGAAAAAGCCCGATTGACATTTTCACTGAATCTTTAAAATAAGTGGCTACCCTTTTGTACGTTTCTTCGGTATAGAGGTCTTTTAATTTTTTGCCTTTTTGCATGTTCATCAGCTTTAATCCGCCAAATAAAGTAGCCGGATCATCCATGTCCATCTCCAGGTAAATTTCACGGGTATTTTTCACGGCCTGTTTTAAAGCATTGCTAAACTGTATATCCTCTTTGCATAACAAATGAAAAGTGCCAAACAAATAACTGGGTGCAGCAAGTCCATTACCGCTGATTTCCCACAGCAGCGTATGATCATCTCCATTTGTCTTTAAATTATCCGGTCCGGATTGAGCTTTTCCGGAGATCATTATCAAAAGAAAAAACAGTAACTGGATTAATTTCATGTATATTTTTTTCTGGTAAAAGTAAAAATAGCACAGATATGGTAATCTATTTCATTATATTAGCTAAAATAATGCTGATATGAAAACGATCTTAATAACTTCAGCTTTTCTTTTCTTTTGTATACTATCCCTGTTTGCACAAAAAGATATTCCTGGTTTTGGTAAGATTGATAAAGCCGATCTTGAAATGAAAGACTGTGATTTTGATAAAGGTGCAACGGCCCTGGTATTGATTGATTGGGGTAATTTATATTATGACCGTGGAATACCCAATGTTTCGTTTCTGAATACAATTTATGAAAAGCGGTTGCGGGTTAAGATACTTAAAGAAAGCGGCCTCGCTTACGCCAATGTTACCATCCCCTACTACGATAATAATAATGAAGAAAAGATTGTTAAGATAGATGCATCAACCTATAATTTAGATGAAAATGGAAAGGTAAAGACTACTGATGTAACCAAAAGCTCCATCTACACTAAAAGAATCAATAAATTTTACAGCGAAATGATCATTGCATTTCCCGAAGTTAAAGTGGGCAGTGTTATCGAGTACAAATATAAAATGGAGAGAAGAACTGACCAGGACCTGAAAAACTGGAATTTTCAGGGAAGAATTCCTGTGCGGTACAGCGAGTACCAGATCAATATTCCTATGTTTTATAAGTTTTCGGTAAATCCGAATATTGTAGATGAAATAGAAGTAAAAGAAAAAATTATTGATGACCTGATCTCAACAAACGATGGGGTGTTAAATACAGAAACGCTTAAGAAGCATTTTATCATGCGCAACCTCGTTGGCTTAAAAGAGGAGCCGTTTATGGGTTCGGTAAAAGATTATCAGCAGCGGCTAGAGTTTCAGTTATCGAAAATAGATTATGGAGGAGGAAAAATTTTAGACCTGCGTACAAAATGGAGTGATGTAGTAAGCAACCTGATGACAAATAATTATTTTGGAAAGCAACTGGAATGGGAGCCAAATGGTACCGGAGCAGTTATTGATGAGGCAAAACAGTTACCGGATATGGAAAACAGGATGAAATTCATTTATAATTATGTAAGAAATAATATGAGCTGGGACGGGGAAGAAACGATCTACTCCTATGCCGGAACAAATGCTGCCTTTGAAAAAAAGACCGGCAATACCGGAGATATAAACCTTTTATTAACCTGTTTGCTTAATAAAGCAGCTGTTACTGCAGTTCCCATTTTATTCAGTACCCGTGACAACGGTTTGGTTAAAAAAGATTTTCCCTTTATGGACCAGTTTAATATGGTGATGGTTTATGTGAAAGTCAACAACCAGTATTTTGTACTGGATGCAACTGATAAAATAAACTATTATAAGCTAACACCTGAAAAAGTGGTAAATACAAACGGGTTTATTGTTGATGGCGAAAAAAGCAGGTGGACAGAAATACTTTCGGGAAAATATAAATACAAAGTGATGGCTGCTGTTCAGGGCGATATCAATGAAGCAGGAATAATGACAGGTAATTGCCTGGTGAACTGTTATGATTATGCAAGGGTGCAACGTTGCGAAAGCTTTTATAAAAGTAAAGATAAATTCAGGGATGAATATTTTACCAGTGCGAATACCGCTATAAAGATTGAGGATTTTACAGTTAATAATGCGGATATTGATTCATTACCGCTTGAACAAAAAGTAAAATTCAGTGCTGCTTTAAACAGTTCGGGTGATTACCGTTATTTTACCCTGAATCTTTTCTCAGACCTGGATAATAACCCGTTTGTGGCAGATGACCGTATTTCTGACGTTGACTTTGGTTTTCTGCAGGATTATACGATTTTTGGAAATTACACGATCCCGGTAGGTTATGTTTTTGACGGATTACCGGAAAGTATGACCATGGTAATGCCTGATAACACTATAATTTTTACCCGTACGATCATGGCCGAAGCCAACCTGTTAAATGTACGTATCAGCCTGGAATTTAAACGATCGTTTTATTCCATTACAGCCTACCCTGAATTTAAGGAGTTTTATAAAAAATTATTTGCCAGATTAAATGAGCAGGTAGTTATTAAAAAGAAAGCCACCCCATGATAAAGTTTATTTGTACCCTGGTATCAGTATTTATTCTTTCAACTGGATTTGCCCAACCGGGTAACTTCAGTATTGCTGCTATTACGGACAGCATGAAGAAAAATGCCAATTCTGTTCTACGTGAAGAAAGGCTGGAATTTGAAGTAAGATCAGTTGATAAAGCTTATTACAATATTCATAAAGTAATAACCATACTAAATGAAGCAGGCAAAAGCGAATTATTTTTCTATGAATTCTCAGATAAGTTTCGTTCCCTGGAAGATGTAAGCATTGAATCATTTGATAGTCATAACGGTACCAGGCGTAAATTCACAAAATCAGATCTTACCAAACAATCAACAGGCGAAGGATTGGTACCGGATGGTAATATTTATTACCTGGATATACCTGTCACCGGGTACCCTGTAACTATTATAACCGATTATACGATAAAAATGAACGGGCTGTTAAATTATCCTGATTACCAGTTACAGGTTCCCGAACAGTCGGTTGAAAATTCTGTGTTTATTGCAAAAGTTCCAGTAGAACTTGATATGAGGTATAAATCAAAAAATACATTGCTTGCCCCGGTTATCAGCGAAGCAGGAAAATATAAAACCTATACCTGGTCTGTAAAAAATTTAACCGCTATGGAAAATGAAGAAGGGTCGGTAAGTGTGGAAAGCAGGTTTCCTAAAATATTAATTTCACCCGTTAAATTTGAGCTTGATGGATACCAGGGAGACATGAGCAGCTGGCAAAGTTTTGGAAAATGGTATGGGGCATTAGCGAAAGATGCCATAAATCTTTCTGAGGAAAGAAAAATATTTTTTAATGAAATGGTTAAAAATATTCCGGATGATAAAGAAAAAATTAAAGCCCTTTACAGTTATTTGCAAAATAACTTTCGCTATGTAAGTATTCAACTGGGCATCGGGGGCTTTAAACCTTTTTCGGCAGACTTTGTTGATAAAAAAAAATATGGTGATTGTAAGGCACTCAGCAATTATATGCAGGCTTCTTTACAGGCCATCGGTTTAAAAAGTTACCAGGCATTGATAAATGCCTCTTACAATAAAGAACCGGTTGACCCGGATTTTCCGCACAATAGTTTTAACCATGTAATTATTTGTGTACCCATGGATAAAGATTCGGTCTGGCTGGAATGCACCAGTACGACAAATGAATTTGGCAAATTGGGAACATTTACTGAAAACAGAAATGCGTTACTGATAACAGAAGAGGGCGGAAAATTAGTAGCCACCCCTGTAAGTAAAGCCGCTGAGAACAGGTTTGGCTGCAGTTCTATTATAAATTTAAATGAAGATGGTTCTGGTACAGCTACTGTTCAAATCACCGCAACAGGTGAATATAAACAGGATTTTTTAAACTATATTTTTGATCAGAAGAAAGATGCACAAAAAAAATACCTGGTAAATGACATAGGGTTTTTACAACCGGATGATTTTGTTATTGATTATGATAAAGAAAATAAACAGGCACCGGTAAAACTGCAGCTGGAAATTGAAAAGATACCGGATTTTTCTGCAGGCAATAAACAATTTCTGAATCCCCGCATTTATAAAATATGGAGCCAAGGTTTACCTAAGGCTGAAAACCGGACACAGGATTTTTATTTTCACCGCCCCTTTATTAAAACTGATACCACCATTTATAAACTGCCCGAAGGTTTTGGTGTGGAAACATTGCCCGGTGCAAAAGATTTAAAATTTGAATTCGGGGCTTTTAAGTGTACGTATACCTTTGATGAAAAACAAAAAAGTATAATTACCACCGTTAGGCTGGAGCTTACAGCAATTAAAATTCCTGCAGCAAAATTCCTGGTAGCAAAAAAATTCTTTAATCATGTTTTGGGGGAATACACCGAAAAGATAGTGATAAAGAAATTATAAGATCCCGTAAAGGCTTCCACCCTTTTCAAAAAACCTGTCAATCTTTTTTTCAGTAGCGCTGTCTTTTTCAACTGGCGGTGCATGATGTGGTTTTATCCGTGCATCAAAAATCAACGGGCCATTACAGCCCCAGTGTTTGTTTTCTGTAAAACTGTCAATGCCATACATATCATGTGACGGGTTGCACCGGGTAAAGGTTACCCATAAAAAATTATTAAGATTTTTACTTACAAAATCTGCATCATCACAAATAATAATGACCGGAATATTTTTTAACTGATCATTTAACGTTGAACCTGCCTGTCTGGCAGGCAGGCATAGTTCATTGAGTATTTCTATTTCTTGTATAGCAGATGTATAATCTGTAAATGATTTTGTTTGTAATGCAATAACACCGGGGATTACGAGTTTTGGATTTTCAAAATCCAGTAAATTTCTTAATAGTTCCGGAATTGAATTTCCCAATTCCCGGATCGGATCACCGTAAGCTGCAAGTACTACTTTGCTGCCACTGTTTATTGCAGTACCTGAATAATCTAAAGTATCAATGGTGGTGTTGGTGTAAAAATGAATATCCCTGCTCAGGTTAATGCGTTGGAAGATATAGGTAAAGAAATCATTAATATTATGGGTGCTTAGTTTATGATCCTCATCAGCAGTAATAAATAAAAATTTGGCCAGGCTCAATTGCCCGGTTCCCAAAATATGATTGGCAATGGTTAAAATTTCGGCAGGTTGTTTGGCAGGTGAATAAGGTGTGTACCTTTCGCTTCCAATTGCGAGTAATAAAGGATGAACGCCTGCTGCATCAACAGCATGTACTTCTTTTAAACCCGGTATTTCCTGTTGCAGGGCTTTGCCGGTCATTTTATGTATCAGTTGACCAAAACTGGTATCTTCCTGGGGCGGCCGTCCAACTACCGTAAATGGCCAGATGGCATTTTTTTTGGCATATACTTTATGCACTTTCATTACCGGGAAATCATGTTTCAGGCTGTAATATCCCAAATGATCTCCAAAAGGGCCTTCGGGTTTATTTTCATTTGGATAAACTTCGCCGGTAATTACAAAATCAGCATCGGTGCTTAAACAAAATTTATCTTTATAAGTATACCTGAATCTTCTTCCACCCAAAACACCTGCAAAGGTCATTTCACTGATACCTTCAGGCAGGGGCATCACCGCTGCTACACTATGCGCAGGAGGCCCGCCAATAAATACACTTACTTTAAGCGACTGACCTTTTTTAGTGGCCTTGCTTTGATGTACGCCAATACCACGGTGTAACTGATAATGTAGTCCCACTTCTTTATTTGATTCGTATTCATTACCCGATAATTGAATACGGTACATACCCAGGTTGGCGTGCATAATGCCTGGCTTGTCTATATCTTCTGTGTATACCTGTGGCAGGGTTACAAATGCACCTCCATCCAATGGCCAGTGTTGTATTTGTGGTATATCGGAAATTTTTATTTCCTCAAATAAAACAGGCCTGCTCAACGGGTTTTTAAGAGGTAGTGCTTTAAAGGCAGCTAATCCGGCACTAAAGTTTTTAACGGGATGTTTAATTGCTTTTACCGGATCATTTTTCAGTTCAATTAATTGCTGTACTACTTTAAGTGTATCCCTGAAAATAAATTCACTCCTCGCCAGAGTACCAAAAATATTTGATGCCGCCCTGAACTTACTGCCCTTTACCTTTTCAAATAATAAAGCCGGCCCCCCTGTTTCATGCACACGCAGGTGAATGGCCGCCATCTCCAGGTAAGGATCAACTTCTTCTTTAATTCTGATCAGCTGATCATTTTTTTCCAGATCCATTAAACATTCTTCCAGCGATTGATAAACCATTCAACGTATTTATGCTAAGGTAAAACAGAAACGGGGTAAAATTGTTTTACCGGCTAGCGATGATCAGGTAATTGTTTTTGCCGTATCTGTTGCTACGGGTGTTTCTGTTTTTGGCGGGTTATTCTGATCTGTTGCAGTCATTGAATTAGGGGGATGAATTTCAGCGGATGCCGCAAGCTTATTTTTATTTTCAATTCTGTACCGCATTCTCGTGGTGAACCAGGCAATAAATATCGGGATCAGGATAGAAGCAATAAGCAATTGAGCATATTTCTCCAGAAAGGCTCCAACACTGCTTATAATACTGGTCTTTTCGGCAAAAATCATTATCGGAATATTACGTGCCGGGAAATTAACAATTTCACCATCTTTTTCAATAATATTAATCGAAAGCCTTAACTCCTGTTGTCCCTTGGTTTGCGGGGTTAATTTCCATTGCCAGGTTACTTTTTTTCTTTTATCTGTAATCGATTGGATAGATGCTTCTTCTCCACCGATCAGTTCTATTAAAAAGCCTTTATTTTCTGCACCACTCATATCTATTAATCTGGCCTTCATTTTTGATCCTAATTCCAAAGTTGTATCCTCTTTTAATTCATTTAAGTCGGCATTTGTACTGCTAATCAATTCTGTTTTTAATTCACCAAAATTCTGGTCTTTTCCTAAAACAAGTGTTGCCATGTATGACTTATTGATCTTCATGGTATCCGAAGCATGAAAAAGTAAAAGATTTTTATATCGTTGTTTTAAGTTAGTTAACCGGGTTTTAGGTTTGCTGTTTGCTGGGGCTACCATATCCCTGGTATTTCCCACCTCATTAAAAGCTCCCGAATTGGGGTCAGGGTTTGGTATATTAATCTCATCTTCTAACACAGGTATTCCGTCAGATAAAGTACTATCGGTACTATTTGCAGTGGTAGCATTATTAGTTTTATTGCAGCCTGTAACTAGTAGAACAGCAAAAAGCAGCATAAATGAATAATACCTCATGGTAATTGGTTTTTTAATAATCCAAATATAAGAAAATAGTAATTTGCACATGCTCATTTTCCAAAGTGAAAACAGTTAATTTAACAAAAAATAAGTTTTAGTTCATATAAGGCAATAAAATTTTTATCATTATTTGATTATTGATATATTTATTTTATATTCACTTTTAACAAAATAACCCAGCCCGGGAGTGCCAAAACTTAAAAAATGAAAAAAATTCTTCCGTTTATTTTAGTAATTGGAGGGCTATCAATGGCTTTCATTAAGCCACTAATGGGACTTTTTACACCTGCTGTATTGGAGATAAGAATAAGCAACCCTCCGGTTATCATGTCTTCAATTTATAAAGTATATGCAAATGAAGCGGCATTTGAAGGCAAATATTCCCTGTTTAAAATGCTGATTAAAAACAGCAGTGATGTTTCTGCAAAAAATATTGAAATTTCGTATAATGTCAGTAATTATATAGACTGGGTCATTATTGAAAAAATACCATTAATACTTCCTGGACAAACTGTTGTTGTGAACTGCTACCCTAAGTTTCCTGATAATATTATTGAAAAAACAACGGACTCAAAAGAATCAGTGAAGCTGACTGTTAAGGGGAGTAATGTGAAAACGATTGAAAATAGTTTTTCAATTACTGTTAAAGGGCGCAATGATTTTATGTATAATTTTTTACCTGCTGATGAAATCCGCACAGCGGAAGATTATTATGATAATGTTCCGTTATTGTCCTGCCTGGTTACGCCAAACGATCCGGTGATTAAATACCTTACCCAGCAAATACAGGAAAAAGTATTAAAGGGTGAAACTGCTGGTGTAAGTAAAAATGAAGCAGAATGTATCCGGTTTCTGAAAGCAGTATATACTGCTACACTGCTGAGCCATGTGGTTTATAGTGGTACAACAGGGGTGCCTTCATCAATAGATGACTTTAATTCAATTGTTCAAACGATAAGATTACCGCGTGAAGTGGTAACCGGTAAAACAGGATTATGTATCGAACTTTCGATTCTGTATGCAAGTATTATGGCAAGTGCAGGGATGGATCCGGTTATTTACTTTGTTCCGGGCCATGCCTATCCGGGATTTAAGTTAAATAATGAATATTATGCTATTGAAAGCACGGCCATTGGTGGCGAAGGGATCGGGGGCAGTAAAACTGCCGATCAGGCTTTTGATATGGCGATGAATAATAAAGCCAGCTTTATCCAAAAAATGGAGGAAGGTGATGAAAGATATTTATTCCTTGATATCAGGGAGGCTGTTAATAAAGGAGCTGTTGCTGCAGAATTAAAAGATGATAATTTTTTAAGGCACAAGATAGACGAAATGGCTGCTTCTTTTAATGGGCAAACTGTACAACCGATAACAGCAAATATACAACCCAATAACAGCCCGAATACAGGCAAAGCAGTTGTTACCGAAACCGGTCCTGCGGCTGTATCAGGCAATGCTGTTAAAATTCCCGAAGGTTATAAAACATTTAATGATGTTGTTATTTTTGGTTACCCGGCCGACTGGAAAGCCATCCCCGCAAATCAATATGTAATGCAGCAATGCAAATATATTATTGCCAACAGTGCTAATAGTGCAACAATTGAAGTGTATAATTTCCCGGGATACAATAATCCGAAACAGGCATTAACGGCTATTAATGAATGGCAAAAAACTTTTGGGTTTAAACTTACTTATAAGCAACTGGGGCAGGAAAACGGGTATACCGTTTTTAAGGGTAGTACGGGAAGTGCCGGTAATATTGCAGTGAACTGGATCGCAGCTTTTAAAGTTTCGGGCAGTTCCGTATCCGGCATTATTGCCGGTGCTAATGCATTTACGGGTAGTAAACATGAACAAACACTTATGAATATACTTAACACATTACAGTAATAGTTACCTGGTCATTAAATAATATTTTTCATGAGAACAGTATTTGCAAAATACTTTTTTGTCTTTTTCCTTACCTGTTTTGCCTTTGTAAAAACAAGTGCCCAGGATGAAACCGCCGGATTTAAAATAAACATGGAGCTTACTGCAGATGAAAAAGGGATTGTGGCTGTAAATTTAAAAACAAAATACAATGCATTATATTGGGATAGATTCAGGCAAAAAGAAGGCCGTAACAAATCAATCATTAAGAATAATTATATAAAATCGTTTGTTAAATATCAGCTCAGTGATTTTGATATCATAAATAATGATATGGAACAAACCAGTTATGTTAAATTTAATATTTTAGGTTTACTTAAACTGGATGAAGGCGGGAAATGGATTGCTGAACTGGATACGAAAGATCCCGACATTACTAAAATTTCTGAAACGCAGTTTGTAATGGTAGACGAGGACCTGGCACAATCATACAAAATTAATTTACCGGCATCAGCAAAAAATTCAAAAATTGAAAAAGATCATTTTGGTAAAGCTATTCTGACTTATACAGCCACAGTGATCAGGAGTGATAGCGCTACTATATTAAAGTATACCGGTTTTTTAATTGCGGCTGCCGGTATTTTTCTTTTTTTTAAATACCGGTTTTCAAAAAATTAACAGCAACCATGCAAATACCATATAAAGTAATAATTAATCAATCCGGATAAAACCAATCTTCTACTAAAAAGTATTTTTAAATTCATCAATTTCTCTAAATTTAATAATATGGCAGCAGACACTAACAGCAAAAAGATTATAAGTTACAGCGATTTATTGGTTGGCGATTTCTGGCGATACTTTGTAAAATCAGTCTGGCTCTTTTTTCCGGCAATTGTTTTTATCTTTTTTGCGTATATGAGTTTTTGGGAATTATCCCAGGGTAAAGACGTGATGATCATAACCCTGGAGAACCGTAAAGTTTTTGGCTTGTTCCTGCTTGCACTTATTTTCTGGGTTGTCAGCACCTGGTACTCTTCCAGGCTGGTGGCCAAAACAAAAGAGTTACAGCAGGCTGATAAACATGTAATGTGGCAGGCCTTAAGAATACACAGTCCGCGGATTCTTGGATTTACCTGTATTACAATTATCATCCTTGCTTTTTTTCAACTACCCTACCCCGAAACTCCCAATCTTTCCAGACGGATGTGCTATCTTTTATTACTTTTCAGTTTCAGCTGGTATTTTGTTATCTATCAATTGGGAAACCGGCTGTTGCTGAGACCAAAGCTTTCCCCGGAAAAAAAATTGCAATTCTGGAACAGGGTGCGTTTTTCGAATTATGCAATTATAGTTGCGGCCTCTTTGCTGGTGATATTAACCCAGTGGATCTGGGGATTGATCATACTTTTACTTTTTTACCAGGTAGCATTTTTAATTTTTGTGTTAATCCGCAGAAATTTGATTGATGCCAGGGGAGAATATTCATCTTTTGACACCGGTCATAATGAATTCAAAGAGATCAAAATAAGTATCTGGAAAAAATTAATCCGGTTGGTAACTGATAATGAAGACAAGAGGTATTTTCAGGCATTTTTCATTATAGGCATTGTTGCCACCACCGTATATCTTGCAACCATAATATCGGTACAGTTTTCTACCTGGTTGGGAACATTTCCATTTTTGTTCCTGGCATTCGGCATATTGCTTATCCTGGGAAATATTATTGCTGTTATATCTATTTTGGCCCGGTTTAATTTTCATTTACTGCTTTTAACTTTATCATTTATAATCGGATATTTTGTGGAACCTCATTATACGAGGCTAATTAAAAATGAAACCAACAATAAATTTGCAGAACGGCAGAATTTAAATGAATATTTCAACCATTGGATTAATGATCCGGTAAGACAACAAATGCTGGCAGACAGCAATGTAAAAAAAGTACCCCTGTTTTTTGTAATGGCTAATGGCGGGGCTTCCCGTTCGGGATACTGGACAGCTTCTGCACTTTCTAAACTGGAAGATGAAACCAACGGAACATTCTCTGATCATTTATTTTGTTTAAGCGGAGCATCAGGGGGTAGTGTAGGCAACGGAACTTTTTTCTCTCTTTTAAAAGATAAAGAAAATCTGCTCCGGAAAAGCAACTCTAAAACACCTTACTGGACGGCAACTACAAGCTATTTAAAATCTGATTTTTTAACATATACCTTAGCCCGTACTTTGGGTCCCGATGTTTTCAGGAATTTAATTACGTTATATAATGTTAGTGACCGTGCTTCAGCCCTTTCTCATTCCATGGAGCAGGCACCGGGTAAAAATGATTTTTTATATGATAGCCTGGGAGTCCCTTTTTCACGAATCATTACGCAAAAAAACAAACCATATCATTTACCGGTATTATGCATTAATACAACGCGAATGCAGGATGGAAGGCCCGGGGTGATCAGCAATATTGAGGTTTCTAACTCCGTATTTAACGGGCGCATTGATGTTTTAGGTTTATTAAATGAAAAACAGGATATGAAGCTAAGTACCGGAATTGTACTGGGTGCCAGTTTTCCCTATTTAAGCCCCGCAGGAAGGATCGATCATAAAAAATGCGATACCTGTAAAACCGAACCAAACTATTTTGTTGATGGAGGTTATTTTGATAATTCTGGCGCAGGTGTTGTATTTGAAATGATATTTAACCTGCAACGGATAATTGAGGCAGATACAACTATTAAAAATAAAGATAAACTGGAGTTTAATATTATTCACATCACCAATGATAATTTAGATGAAATGGCTTTTAAAGCAGTTAACCCTTTAATGAATGACCTGGCTGCCCCTTTTAAAACTATCCTCGGTTCATACAGTACCCAAACATCAGTTAATGACCTGCGGTTGAAAACCTATATTAATAATTTATATAACGACAAGTTACATTACACTACGATATCTTTATATAAGAAAAACGATGAAATGACTTATACCATGAGCTGGGTAATATCGAAATATGTTTTAACAGCAATTGACAAAAGACTGAATGAACATGCAGAACTTGCAGCATTGGCAGAAAAGATAAAAAAATTAAAAGTGCAACCCCGTTAATTTACTTTGGCTTTTATTTCAGCAGGGGGCGTTCCTTTTGGGGTAGGCGGTTTTATGTAACCCTTGCTAATACCAAAAGCAAGGATATCAATAAGCCTTGTAATTGTTTGTGTGGCTTTATTTAAATTAGTGGTAACCTGCTTGAGGTGGATTAAATTTTTTTCCAGTTCACGTGTTATGCCGGCCAGCTCATTTGTACGCATCTGCAGGTTTGCCAATATAGATGCATCTATAGCCCTGGTTAATTCATTCTGAATAATATTGATATTGAATATAGCTTTTGATTTTTTATTCCGCTCTGCCATGGTTAAGGCTACCTGTGTTTCAGTATTTATATCTTTTTTTAAATCATCCAATAGCCAAATGGCAGCATAGGTAGAATCAATCTGCATGGTTATCTGTTTCTGGCGTTCGGCATTTTCAGCATCTGTTGAATTTGGCAGGCTGTTAAAAGCCCCGCTACCGGGGGAATGAATTGTTGAATTACCGGTTTCAGTAATACTGTCATCTGATTTGTCTTTTTCATCTGCATTATAACTTACGGTACTTTCTCCGCTGTTACAGGCCTGCAAAAGCACAAAAGTCACAATAAAAACTTTTACCGGCCAGGTATTGCACTTAAAAATATGCTGTAGCATAATAGAATCTTTTTAATAAGAAATTTTGAATAATTTTTCACGGGCATCAGAAAACCTTGCAATAGTTTCAAGTAAAGAAACATAATCCTGATCCAGTTTTTTTAATTCAGCCGGTGATTCAGCGTTTACCCTTTCAGAACTGATATAGGTTTCTAAAGCGGTATAACCATTTCGTAAACTCAGTATGCAAACCCCAAGTTTATTAACCAGATCATTTAGCTCCTTTAGCTGCAACTGCCAGTTTGAATAAATGGGTATATAGGATTTGTAGTAGTTGTAGGCATTATTTCCCTGCTGCGATTCATAATTTTTTAAATGGTTTAAGAAATCCTTATAATTTTCGTTAATAAAGGAAGGCAATCCATCCAGTTCCCTCCTTATCTTCGGAATATCCGTATTTAAAAAATCATCGCAAATACCCACAAAAGGCTCATGGGCAGTAGTAATTGCAGCTTTCAGGTATTTTTTTTGTAATGCTTTAATTTTTACTTTGCCTATTTCCTGTATAATACTGGCGACTATATTACCAACCGATGGCGGTATTTTTGTTGCAGCGGGCACACGTTTTACACAGGCAGCATTATATTTGGTTACCAACCCGTCAAACGAAGATTGCCACCCCTTTTTATTTTTTGTAAACTCTTTTAAGTAAGACTCACTTATTAATGCATGAACCATGTCAGCATAGTTAGCTACTATTCTGTACGCATAGGAAAAAGAATCAACCAGGTCTAAAAATTTAAACTTATCAGTAAAATCCAGTTGTAGTGATTCTATACTTTCCCTTTCGGAGTCGTTACTTGAAATAACTCCACTCAACTGAATTGATTGTGCCTGTGAACGTAACTGGTAAACCCTGAAATATACATCTGATGGTATAGTTGTAATACCTTTGGTTACCAGTGTATATCTTTCAACTGCATTCAATTGTGCAGGTTTTAATGTACTGCAGGATAATAACAGGCATAGTGTTGCAAAACAGGTTGCATTCTTTAGCAGGGAATAATAAGGCATTTCCAAATTTAAAGTTTTTTTTATAAATAGGTTGAAAACAGTTTTAGTGTTAAATAATAATTGAGATAAGGAATTATTAAATAGCTACTTGTAAATGAAAAAGGTAAGTTAAACTTTGATATTCCTTTATATGCAGGCTAACTCAGTAACAGAATTTAGGAAGGGCTTTGGAGTTGAACATTGATCGTTACTTTTAAACTGGTAAGTGAACACCCCGGTTGGCAAAAAAGATACTAAAAGATTTTAATATTAAAAGCAAAGCTCAATTCGTAATTTATACGTATTCTATTTTTCTGTATTGAATAAACTTTTCGATTTTCTTTTTCAACTCAACAGGACGGAAAGGTTTCAGTATATAATCATTAAACCCATTTTCAGTGATAAGTGCATCCATATTTTCAAGTAAAGTAGCTGTAAAAGCAATAATCGGAATTTCAGTATTTGATTCACGTATAATTTTAGCGGCAGTATATCCATTCATTTCGGGCATTTCAAGATCCATCATTATTAGATCAAATTTATGGTATTTCATCAGATCTAGTGCGTGGACCCCATGACTTGCTTCTTTTATCCTGATACCCCATTTTTGTAAAAACTTAATTAAGATTGCAGCATTAATATCATTATCTTCTACAACTAAAATGCGTACACCGCGTATATCAGCAGGGGCAGTATAATGTACATTTTCCTCGGGCTGCTCTTCCAATTTTATTTCAGTAACAGCCTTTTTAAAGGTAAGCGTAAAATAAAAATTTGCACCGTTTCCATATTCACTTTCCACTTTTATTTTACCTCCGAAAAGATTGACCAGTTTTTCACTTATAGTAAGTCCCAAACCTGTACCACCAAATCTTCTTATTAATTCTTCGGAATGTACCTGGGCGAAATCTTCAAATATTTCAGCCTGTTTTTCTTTTTTAATACCAATGCCGGTATCCTTTACATTAAAGGAGACAGTAATATTTTCAGTATCCGTATTTTCCAGTACAACATTGATGATCACATTTCCATCAATAGTAAATTTTAAAGCATTAGATAAAAGATTATAAAGTATCTGCCTGAGTTTTACAACGTCACTCAGTATTAAAATATCCGTTAACTTCGGATCAAAATTATATTTCAGTTCAATTTTATTTTTCCTGAATTGACTTTCAATTGAATTTATAAGAAAATGTAAGGCTTCCATTAAATTAAACGATTGTTTATTTAACTCCATTTTCCCTGACTCAATTTTACTGAAATCTAATATATCATTGATAATACTCAGCATATGTTCAGATGAGTATAATTGAAGGCCGATCTCAGTTTTTACTTTTTCCGGCAGATTTTGCTCAGCTAAAATTAAATTAGCAGATCCAATTATCCCATTAAGTGGAGTTCGCAGTTCGTGGCTCATGCTGGATAAAAAGCGTGTTTTTACCAGTGAGGTCTTTTCCAGTTTATCTTTGTAGTAATTTAGTTCAGTTTCTGTTTTTTTAAATTCGGAGATATCTCTTATACTCAATACCTGGTATTTTTTGTCGTCTTTTAAGTAAGTTGTACTATTAATACTTGCATTAAATGCACGTTTATTATGTGTGCATAAAGTTGCTTCTCCATGCCAGTTATCAGGTATATCATTCATCAATAACTCCAGATTAACACTATCACTCACCAGGTAACGCATCATTAATTGTGAAATGTAAATGCCGGTTAAGTTAATTTCTACCGGAAGTTCAAAAAGCAAAACCGTGTGTTGGTTAAAATCAATAATTTCCTTTGTTTCTTTATCAACAACTATAAAACTTTCACGATCAGATTGAAATAAGACCTCTGTATAATTATTTTGAATATTTTCTGCTTTAGTAACCGATAAAGAAAATAGAAAGTGCCTGATCAAAAATGCATATACCAATATCGATGCTATTAACCAGATTATTAATAAGTTATTTTGAATGGCCAAATAGATATTAACCAAAGTAACCGGTAAAATTGCAAACAGGCATATGCCAAAAGCTATTCTGTAGTTTTTTGATCTGCTTAATAAGTAGAGACTGATCTTTTGATATTGAGTAATTTCCTTTTTCAGAATTTAGGGGTTCAATAAATGGGGAATAGTTAATATATCCAGGTATCAACGTAAAAACCTGCACATTATTGAAAAATTCCTGAATTATTAAAATAAATCCTGAATGGATATATTATTCAAGCGTTTTTTTCGTTGTAATATATTCTACAGCCTTATAAAATAGTACATGCAAAATAATACTTTTATATATGACCAAAGATTAGATGCTGATTTTTTGGATAGCATTTATGAAAATGACAAAGAATATGCTGCATTTGGTTTTGAACAATTTTTAAAGGGTTATCCGGATCAGATCAATGAGCTGGAGCAGAGTTTTAAAACCGGGGATGTAAATAATTTCAGGCAAAAAATACATAAACTAAAACCAACTTTTAGTTTTGTTGGATTAACTGATTTAACCGCTAAAGCTGAAATTATTGAAAAAAATTGTCATGGTATTGTTGAAATTGCTGTTTTAGATGACTTATACCTTGATTTTAAAAACAAATTATTTGAATTGATTCCTGTGGTTAAAGAGGAATGTGACAGATTAAATGCTTAATAAATTATTTATATGAAACTTAAAGTAATCGTTGTGGATGATGAACCAATGTCCAGGGGTTTCATAGAAAGATACTGTGAAAAACTGGGAGATCTTGAAGTAACCGGTTCGTTTGAAGATGCTGAAACTGCATTAAAATACCTTGATAAAAATGAGATTGATATCATATTTCTTGATGTGGAAATGCCTAATCTAAGTGGATTTCAATTACTTGACCAGATGATATATAAGCCAAAGGTTATTCTTACAACTTCAAAAATTGATTATGCTTTTGATGCCTTTCAATACGGTGTAGTGGATTATCTAAAAAAACCAATCACCTTTAGCCGTTTTCAGGAAGCACTCAATAAAATTAAAATTTCAATCACTATAGATCCAGCAACCATCAGTGATAAGTCTGCGGATGGTAGCTTGGAAGATATATTTATTAAGTCGGATGGTAAATTAATACGGCTAAGTTTCAGAGATATACTATATATTGAAAGTTTGGGTGATTATGTAAAGTATTTTACTTCTACTAAAAACTATATTGCTTTATGTACGCTTAAAGCCGTTGAAGAAAAAATGGGAAATAATGGTTTTATGAAAGTTCACCGCTCCTTTATTGTTAATATGAATAAAATAAAAGATATTCAAGACAATACACTTGTAATTGAAGGTAAAGTAATTCCTATAAGCAGATCATTTCAATCTGAGGTAAAAAGCAGAATTAATGTAGTTTGATAATCTAACAAGACTGCTAAATCCATATTTCAATCCCTTAAATTAGTTTTCAGCTATCAGCTCATACTGCATTATTTTACCAGATAATCGTAAGAATTCCGGAAATCCCCACGCTGTTAATATACGAAATCGGCAATTT
Source organism: Chitinophagaceae bacterium (assembly GCA_031413755.1). Classification (GTDB taxonomy): domain Bacteria; phylum Bacteroidota; class Bacteroidia; order Chitinophagales; family Chitinophagaceae; genus Ferruginibacter. The sequence continues at coordinate 60,472 of JANOFR010000015.1, read as the reverse complement.
TAGTCCGTTCGCCGATAAAAACCCATCTTTAAACGAATAACTTTAAAAAAGGGAGAAAGCTGATGCATCTTTGTATTACAAAAGCAAAGCGATTACATTAAAAAGACAAATTATTCAAAATATTATATTTCAGGATTCAATAAGCACCAAATCAAAGAAAACAATAACAATTACCCCAAAAAACAAACCCAGTTATCCTAAAGAAAACAAACAGATTCAATCCTAAAAAGAACCAGAAAATTGTATCGTATTTGAAAACTTTAAACCACAATGATTAAATGATTTAAGTTTTACAAAACTAAAATAAAAAATGTCCCCCTTACCCGGGACATTTTTTATTTTAAAACTTCTATTTTCGTATTAAGGATTTACATTTTTATCTTAGGGAAAGATTTACTCTTTTGCTGATCCGTTGATGCCTTACATGTTTTACAAGTATAAATAATATTTCAGCTTAATTTAGCCAACACCCAAGCTCAACAAAGATGTTTCAAATCAATCTTTATATTCGTTGATGGTATTGATTTGTATTACTAAGCAGCATTGAGAACAGAGAGACTTTAAAGCTTAGGCACTTTGATTTCTTAGTTGTACCTGTTCATTAAATCGGAGTGTTTAGTTCATTCATCGGTAAAATAGATCAATTAAACGAAATAATACTCAAAATGAGGAAAGCTTATGCATCTTTGTGATATAAAAATAAATAAATAGTTCTAACACGATCAATAATAAAAACAAGGTTTCAGGATTCTATATATTAGCACAAAAACAAGTACCCAAAGAAAACAAAACTCATTATCCTAAAGAAAGCGAATTAAAAATTAAGTATCTCTATTTTTAAACTTAAACCACAAAGATCAAATGAATTGGTTTTACGAAGCTAAAACCGAAAATGTCCCCGGTAATGGGGACATTTTTTTATGTAATGAATTGATTAATTAAAAAGGCGAATAAAAAATTGACAGGAAAAATTGGCTTATCCGGAAAAAGCGGTTAATTTTCAAATACTCATTTCTTCAGATACATCACTTCTTTAACCAACTTCACCGTTCTGGGAATATCAGGCAAGTATGCTGCAACAAGGTTTGGGGCATAGTGCATGGGTGCATCTGCACTGGTGATCCTGCGTATGGGTGCATCTAAGTAATCAAATCCTTCTTTTTGTATGCGGTATGTTATTTCAGAAGATACAGAGGCAAAGGGCCATTGCTCTTCCACTATTACCAGGCGGTTAGTTTTTTTTACACTTTCTAAAATCGTAAACCAGTCTAAAGGACGAATAGTTGCCAGATCAATAACTTCGGCTTCAATACCTTCTTTTGCCAGTTCTTCAGCAGCTCCTAAAGCAATTTTCATCATCTTATTAAAAGAAACAATGGTAACATCCTTACCGGCTCTTTTAATAAAGGCTTTTCCAATTGGTAAAAGATATTCTTCTTCCGGTACTTCACCCTTCTCGCCATACATTACTTCACTTTCCATAAAAATAACCGGATCATCATCCCGAATGGCACTTTTCAATAATCCCTTGGCATCATACGGATTAGAAACTGATATCACTTTAAGTCCTGGGATATTTGCATACAAAGCTTCAAAGGAGGTAGAATGCTGGGCTCCTAACTGGCCTGCACTTCCGTTAGCCCCACGAAAAACGATAGGACATCCTACTTGCCCGCCACTCATTGCCAACATTTTAGAAGCCGTATTTAATATTTGATCTAAAGGCAGAACAGCGAAGTTCCAGGTCATATATTCTATGATCGGACGTAAACCATTTTGAGCAGCACCAACTGCAATAGCCGTAAATCCAAGTTCAGCTATGGGTGTATCAATTATCCTTTTTTCGCCAAATTCTTCCAGCATGCCCTGGCTAACTTTATAAGCTCCATTGTATTCGGCTACCTCCTCTCCCATTAAGAAAACCCGTTCATCCCTGCGCATTTCTTCCTGCATGGCTTCTCTTAAGGCTTCTCTAAAAGCAATTTGTCGCATTTGTATATTTTATTTATGAGGTTGCAAATTTATCTTATAAGAGGCAGATAAGCAAATTGTTATTTAATATTTGCCGGTTGTATCTGTAATGGTCTTTAAAAAGGAAATGACATCCTTTTTTTCTTTTGCTGTCAGATCAAGTTTATCAAATGGCAGGGATTGGTTTTTAGGGGCGATATGCAACCCTTTTCCTCCACCATCATTATAAAAGTCAATTACTTCCATTAGGCTGTTAAAAACACCATTATGCATATAGGGTGCCGTTAAAGCAATATTACGTAAAGAGCTCGTTTTAAATGAAAAATTGTGTATAGGATATCCGGTAGCTAAATAACGGCCCGGGTCAGGATCAAGCTTTGCGTTGGTTTTATCTTTTGTAGAAGGCACTCCTATCACTTCGCTTTCCATATAATAATACCGGGGCGGTTTGGCACCGCTGAACAAGGGCATAAAATGACAGGTACCACATTTTGCTTTGCCCATAAATAAATTAAAGCCATTGATCTCATTTTTTGTCATAGCAGGTTTGCCATTCATGTGTTTATCAAATTTGCTGTTGAGGGCAACCAAGGAGCGTTCATAACAGGCAATGGCATTACAAATATTATCTGCTGCTTTAGCAAGCGTTGTATTTGGATACGCCTTTTGGTACATGATGGAATATTCCGGTTGCTGTATAATTCCTTCTGCAACCTGTTGTGCCGAGCCATGCATTTCTTTTGCATTGTTCAGTACCTGCATAACCTGGTCTTCCAGGCTGCGGCTGCGGCTATCGTAAAAATATTTTCTTTGAAGGGCCACATTCCACAATGTAGGTGCATTGCGTGGCAGTGATGAATGCCCGTCAATGGCCAGGCTTGTTTTTAATCCATCTGTAAAAGCTTTACCGGGATCGTGACAGGTAGCACAGCTACGTTGATTGTTGGAGGAAAGCTGTTTGTCAAAAAAAAGCTTGCGGCCCAGTTCAGTTTTTTCAGGTGAAGTGGAAAAATCATCTAAAAAACTGTTTACATTAAAAGCATTGTCAGTAAATAAGGAATTATTTTTACGAATGGCACTGTAATACATGCCTGCAGGATTATCATTCAGTTCATAAACCTGTTTATATTTTCCAACAATTTTTGTTAATGGGTCCAGGTAATTGATGATAAAGTGCATCCGGTCAAATGTATTGAAATCATTATTCCGGTCTAAATAATCCTGTGCTTTACTGAGCAATTTATCCAGTACAGTAAATTGCCCGGGCAGGTTCTTAATAAAATTATTTTTATAAAGGGTAAGGTATTGTTGCAGCCCTGCCAATGCAGCTTTACATTCAGGCAAACTGTTTACTGCAGTTTGAGAATCAAAACCGGCAATACCAAGTGCTGTTATACGGTATAACTCTTCTATAAAAGCGTCAAAAATATTTTCATCATTAAATTCAAAGGATTCATTGATAGCAGGTAGTTCAATGGCATATCTTACCAGTTCATCAATCTGAAATTTTAATTTTGCTTTGTTATGGGCATCGTAACCGGGAAAGATCATTTCTTCAATCACCTGCATACCATTTGGCTGATGCTCCGGCATGTCAGCTTCATCTTCCTTAAAAAAAATAATGGGTGGTCCATTTAATTTAGCTGCATAAAAATCAAAATAGTATTCAACTATGGGCTCCATTTTCTTGTAAGCTGCCCTGGTTCTTAAAAACTGTTGCTGCATTTTTTTTTCATTACCCGAAGCAACGGCAATTTGTAAAGCCCTGGTTTGGTTTATAAGGATCTTTGTTTGATAAAGGTAAAGTTGCTTTACTTCTTTTGCCTGAGATAATATTGACGGGTTATAAAAGGAAAACAAGGCAGCGGTTCCTGCAAAAAGTGCACTAAATAATAGATAACGGGCCATAATGAATCAGTTACCCGAAGTTAGGGAACAGTGATGATTTTTAAGTTGCATTTTTGGCGACACATATAAATGCCTGTAACTTTTGAATATCCAGTTTCCCATTGGTCCTTACACCACTGCATATATCTACACCATAGGGTTTTACTGTTTTAATGGCTTCTGTCACATTATCAGCATGTAATCCTCCTGCTAAAAAAACCGGTACCCTCACCTGTTTTACCAACTCCCTGCTGATTTCCCAATTATGCGTGTTGCCTGTACCGCCCAGTGTTTTTACAGTTGCTTTGGGATTTCCGCTATCCAGTAATATGGCATCAACCTGCTCATGAATTTGTAAAGCTTTGTTGATACTTTCTTCACCGGTAATATGAATAACCTGTACTATTTTTAAATGCGGCAATGCATACCTGATCTCATCATAGGTACCATCTGTTAATTCATCTACAATTTGAATGGTATTGGTATGCACCCGGTTCACATGTGCAATTATTCCATTTGCAGTTTGCTCGCTGGTTAATAAAAACGCAGCGATGGGTGGATGAATTATTTTTGCTATGGATGCGATCAACTCGTCTGCAATTGGGCCCGGGCCGCTGGGCATTTTACCAACCAAACCAAGCGCATCAGCTCCATGCCTGATAGCCAGCAATGCTTCTTCATGGGAACTGATGCAACATATTTTTATTTTACAAAGCATAAAAACCACCTTATCGTTAAACCGTTAAATTAAAAAAAATACTTTAATAATGCAGAAAGTTCACCTGGAAATTTTAAAATTTGATGTTGATTAGCTTTTTGCTGTTAACGGTAACAAATCTGATTGTTTTTTTCAACACACCGGAGGTTATTCTGTTTAAAGCTTTGAATTCTGATTTATAGTATTTACATTACACAGCCGCCCTGTTTTAACTCTACACACATCAAAATCTGATTTTTTTAACTTTTAAATCTTTAAACATGAAAAGGATCTTTCTTCTTTTATTGCTGTCTCCTTTATTTGGATCAAGCCAAAACAAAAATGTAGTAAATGCTAACCGTGTATTTCCCAAAGTTGATAAAGTGCTGGAATTCGAAAAAGCACTTGCAACCCATGCGCAAAAGTATCATACCGGCGACTGGAAATGGAGGGTATGGGAAGTTCAAAGCGGCCCGGATGCCGGAGCGTACCACATTACCGAAGGCCCTACCAGTTGGGAAGCAATTGATGGCCGGGGCAATCTTGGAACAGAACACAACATTGACTGGAATAAAAATGTTGCCATCTATCTTACAGAAAGAGGCTCTACATCCTATTCCGTTTTTCAGGATTCACTTAGTACAGTAGCGCTGACTGATTATTCTGATAAAATTAATATTACCCATTGGTACCCTAAAATTGGATGGGGCGGTAAAATAAATGACATCATCAAACAGATGAAAAAAGTTTGGCAGGCAAGTGGTGAATCTGTAGCCGTTTATACAGCGAGTTCCTCAGGTCCTGCCCAATATACATTAGTAGGCCGGTATAAGCAGGGACTAAAAGAAAGGGCACCAGGTTTTCGCAAGCCATTTAAGGAAAGATATGAAGCAACAAACGGCGAAGACTCCTATGATGAATTCCTTGCTACCATTCGTGATTACCTTACCGACTCCTGGTCAGAACTTCTTTTTTACCGGGCTGACCTGAGTTCTAAATAATAAAACACTGCGATACAGATAAAAGGGATTAGTGCGGGTTGTATTTAGTGCAGCAACAAAAAAACTTTCCAGCCGTGGAAGGTTTTTTTGTTTTAATCATTGAGATTCTAAATTGCCTTTTCTAATAACACCTTAACATTATGCGGCATGTAGTAAAAAATATCCTGATTGTCGCACACATACCTTTTAACTACCTGAAAACCGTTTTTCTGATGCATCTTAATACTTGTATGATTGGTTTCGAAACAGGAAACCTGCATTAATGACACGTTGGGATTCAATTCTTTTGCATATAACCGGTGTGTTTCCATTAACCGGTCAGTTATTCTCTTTCCCCGGTGGTCATTATCAACATAACCATACTCAATCTGGTAAGTACCAAAAGGGCGTTCAATTTGTAACATTTCTTTAATCATTTCCATCTTACCCTGTGCTTTAATAACATTTTCTTTTGGAAAAATAAAACTAATTAAATTAGATTTAAGCAAATTCGATGACATATCATTATAAAAGCCTTCTACCCAACCTCCAACAGCTCCTACCGGTTTTTCACCGTAAAAAGCAATAAAAAAACTGCTTAACGAAAATTCGCATCCGTCAACTTCTTCTTCCAGCATAGCTATGATAAGCTCCTTTACTTTTTCTTCTGACAAATCAAAAAATTTAGCAAGCCCCAGGTTTTTTGTAAAACTTTTTTCTGCCCCAATTATTACATCAGCAATAAAATCTGCATCTTTATTTGTTGCTTTCCGGAGTGTATATTCTGTATCCATAATGAGTTATATTTTTTGTGATTTTTATTGTGTATGCTATAATGAATATAATTTTAAACCTTTTTAATTAATCTCTTAATTAATTTAAATTTGTTTGCTGTAAAATGTATTGGGGGGGGGAAGGGTTTAAATAGAAAACTTGGCTGAAATGGTAAAATGCGGTAGTTTGTCATTTAATTACCATTAAGTAAATGTATGATATTAAAAAATCTTAACCAATATTTTTTTTTACTTTATATGGCAAAAAATTGAGAATTTCTGAATGACCGCACACATACCGCTTGATTTTAGGTACCCGGTTGATTCATGTACTTTAAGTATTGACTATTTATTTTAAAAAAAGGAGAATTGGGCTCTTGATACAGCATTATATAACTGCTTTGCATATTTAAGGTTTACATCCATCTGTTGCTGGGTTTATTTTTTTCTCCGGATATTTCTATTATTAGTACAACCAGGTTTGCATGTAAGGCAGCTGTTTCTATTTTAAATATAGCTATATTTACCAGCGGATTTGGGTAAATTGTTGCGTCATTTAATTTTATATTAAGTTGATCCGGATCTCTTCATACCTCTGATGGTTATTTTTGAGGTTCCTGAAAAAATATTTAATCTTTGTCTCAAATTATTATTTATAAAGGAATGGCTATACTTATTTTCTAAATCATAATTGTATATAAATAATGATGAATGGATATCTCATTAAAAATGCAACAAAAAACGACATTCCTTTTTTGGCAGATGCAGTTATTGCGGCCGAAAAAGGTAATTCAGATAAATTAAGTTTTTCAACTTTATTTAATTTACCGGAGGAAAAAATAAAAGACCTGCTAATAGCTATGTTTGAAGAAGAAGTTGACGGGTGTGAGTTTTCTCTCAGCAGTTTCTTAATAGCTGAGCACAATGGTGAACCTGTTGGCACCTTATGTGCATGGATTGAAGGTTTTGAAGGCTCAATGTTGTCATCGATATTAAAATCAAACCTGATTTTATATACATTTGAAAAAGAAAGTATTGAGTATTTTAAAACGGTATCTAATATCATTAAAGATATTTTAATAGAAAGAGAACCGCTGACCCTTCAGTTAGAATATATGCATATAAAAGATCAGCATGTGGGGAAAGGAATTGATATTGCATTATTAACAAAAAATGAAGAAAATGCTTTGGCAAAATATCCTGCCCTGCAAAAATCTCAATGCCAGGTATATAAGAACAACATTTTTGGTGTTAAGATGTCGCTGAAAAATGGCTTTAAGATAATCAGATCATACAAGGCAAAAAATGATGACATTTTTGATTATTTGCCTTTTAATGAAAAATTATTAATGGAAAAACCATTGGGAAAGATGGAGCCGGAAAAAAATGAGCGAACATAAATTAATGTGGTTATTTGCAGATATCCACAAAAAAAGCTGACATTAAAGTTTGAATGGATACACGAAAACTAAATTTATTATTTAACTATGGAAGGATACCAGATTAAAGCAGCTGTAAAAAATGATATCCCTTTTTTAACTGATACCGTTATAGCAGCGGAAAAAGGCAGGTCGGATAAACTAAGTTATTCCACCCTGTTTAATGTTTCTGAAAGCAGGGCAAAGGAACTGATCATGGCCATGTTCGAAGAAGAAATTGATGGTTGTGATTTATCAATAAGCAGTTTTCTGGTTGTTGAACATAATGGAGAAGTTGTTGCAGCATTGGGTTCATGGATAGAATGCTTTGAAGGATCGCTGCCATCGGCAATATTGAAATCAAACCTGATTTTGCATACATACGAAAAGGAAAGCATTGAATTCTTCAAAACAGTATCGCATATAATTAAGGATATTTTTATAGAGAGGGAACCCTTATCCCTTCAGTTTGAATATATATATATATCCCCGGCCCATTTAGGCAAAGGACTGGATACGGAGCTTTTTAAAAAAAGTGAGGAGATCGCTTTGGCAAAATATCCTGGTTTACAAAAGGCACAGTCCCAGCTTTTTAAAAACAACATTCTTGCTGTGATTGTATTAAAGAAAAAGGGATTTAATGTTGTAAAGTCATACAAATCAAATAATACAGAGATATTAAATTACATTGCCTTTAATGAAAAAATGCTGATGGAAAAAATACTGGAGAAGTAATAAAACAGGCTTGTTCCGCTAGTTTGATCCATAAGTCATAAGTTGTACAGAATTCATACATTTATTATTTTTTTTATTTATTAAAATAATATATCAAAATAACCGTTAAGAGTACCGGTTTTTATCTCACAATATCAAATACTGTTAATGAGCAAAATATCTATTTTTTCAAAAGATATTCTTCGTATTGAAAATATCGATGCAGTCGTTAATACCCTCACAGAAAGATTAAAAAATGACATATCATTTCTACTCAGGCGCAAAGGTGCCATTGTAGGGATCAGTGGAGGAATTGATTCATCGGTGACCCTGGCTTTAGCCACTAAAGCACTGGGGCCGGGGCATGTTGTGGGTATTATTATGCCAGAAAAAGATTCAAGCTCTGACAGCAAGGATTTGGCGTTAAAACTGGCCGATACGTTTGATGTAAAAACCATTGAAGAAAATATTACCGGGGCATTGGATGGTTTTGCGTGTTATAAACGAAGGGATGATGCTGTTGCTAAAGTATTCCCGGAATATGATCCTGCAACATACCAGATGAAGATCGGAATTAAAGTAGTTAGTAATAACCTGCCACCAGTATTTTCAGTTACGATAATTGATAAGAACCGGGTCAGCCAAAGTAAAATGCTGCCGCCAAATGAATACATGCAGATTGTGGCGGCATCTAATTTCAAGCAACGGTCACGACTGTCAATGCTTTATTATCATGCAGACCGTTTACACTATGCTGTGATCGGTACACCTAACAAGCATGAAGTAGAGCAGGGATTTTTTGTAAAATATGGTGATGGCGGTGCGGACGTTATGCCCATTGCCCACTTATATAAATCACAGGTGTACCAGTTAGCAGAACATTTAGGAGTACCGCAGGATATAATTGATCGGGTGCCTACCACCGACACGTATACTGCTGAACAAACCCAGGAGGAATTCTTTTACCAAATGCCCTACCACGAAATGGACCTGATATGGTATGGTTTTGAAAATAATGTCAGCCCGGAAGAGGTTGGAAGTGTTATGGGAAAAACAACCGACGAGATAAAACTGATATTTAATAATCTCAGCAGAAGACAAGTGACAACAGATTACCTGCGAATGGCTCCTATAAAATATTAGCAGCATGAATTGTTTTGATTATTTTTTTGAAGAAACCTGTACACTTGAAAAAGATCTGATTCCCGGAAATCGGGACTCCACATCATACCAATCAATTCACCAGGGATCATTCAAACTGGCCTGTTATTTAAATGAAAAAGTTGGCAAGGGGCAGAACATTCTTTTAGTTTCACAAAACAACCTGTTCTTTATTCTGGCATACCTTGGTATTTTAAAATCCGGAAATATATGCGTTCCGTTAAACCCGGAGATCGAACAGGATAACTTAAACTTTATCATAAAAAAAACGCAATCCCGTCTTGGTTTTTTTTCTGACTTTGCTTTGAACAAACTTAAAGTATCCTTTGATATGGTTTCTGAATCTGCTCTTCCCGAACTGATAGCTAACCAGTCATTATGTGATGATTTTAATGAAGTTTTTGATGGAGACCAGATCGCTGAAATAATTTTTACTTCAGGCTCAACCGCAACACCAAAGGGAGTCATGCTAACACATAATAACATTATTGCAAATACAGATTCCATCACTCAATATCTCCAATTAAAAGAAAGTGACCGGTTACTGGTTGTATTGCCGTTTTTTTATTGTTATGGACTTTCTTTGCTCCACACCCACCTGCGTGTTGGGGGGCAGATCGTTTTGAATAACAATTTTATTTTCCTGGGATCAACTATAAAGAACCTTTTTACTTTTCAATGCACAGGATTTGCCGGTGTGCCCAGTCATTTCCAGATATTGTTGCGAAAAACTGAACTTTTCAGGAATTCAGAATTTCCATCATTAAGGTATGTTACCCAGGCTGGTGGAAAACTTCCTGATAGCTTTATCGAAGAATTTGTGCAGGCATTTCCGAAAGTAAGTTTCTATGTTATGTACGGACAAACAGAAGCTACAGCTAGGTTATCTTACTTACCTCCTGATATGCTCAGGAAGAAAGCTGGCTCGCTGGGAAAAGGTATACCGGGAGTTGAGTTAAAGGTGATAAATTCAACAGGAATGCCTGTAGTGCCCGGTGAAACCGGAGAAATCATTGCAAGAGGTAAGAATGTAATGGCAGGATATTTTGAAGAGCCGGAAGAAACGGCTAAAGCGCTTCAGAATGGATGGCTTCATACCGGTGATCTTGCAATCGTGGACGATGAGGGCTATATTTATCTTACGGCCAGGGAAAAAGAGATCATAAAAGTTGGAGGGAAAAGGGTCAGTCCTAAAGAAATTGAAGAGGTCATTGCCATGATACCCGGCGTAATTGATTGTTCGGTTAGAGCGGTTGAAGATGAACTCTTATCAGAAGGCATTAAAGCCACAGTTATTATTGCTGAAAGCTACGCGGATATAACCGGAGAATCCATCAAGATCTTTTGTTCTTCCAGGCTTTCAAAATACAAGATCCCGTCAATCATCGAGATCAAAAATAACATATCATTAAGTGCTACCGGAAAAAAAGTAGTATAACGGAGGTACAGGATACTACAAAGTGGTTATTTATAACAGCCTGTAAAATAAAGAAGCTAAAAAGTAGTTATTTATGACAGAAACCTAATATATTTAAGATTTTAATTGAAAACTATGTCAAATTCAAGTGTTATCAAAGAGCAGGTCAGAAAATTTATTGTTGAAACCACTTATGTTCCTTCACCAGATGTAAAAGATGACACCTTGATCTTTGTAAAAGGATTTTTTGATTCGATGGGATTTATCCAGTTGATCGATTTTCTTGCCGAAAATTTTGCTGTTAAAACCGACGATTCGGAATTGATGGAAGAGAATTTTGAATCTGTAAATGCAATTACAGCTTTTATTGAGCGCAAACTAAACTAGTCAATACATCATGTGTGGAATTGCCGGAATTTATAACTATCACTCCGCCAAAGAAGATTCACCCGGAACAAGCGTTACCAAAATGCTTTCAGCCATTCGTCACCGCGGGCCTGATGAAACCGGCATGTACCTGGGTAAAAATTTCGGCTTAGGCAGCGTTCGCTTAAGTATCATTGATCTTGTCTCCGGCCAGCAACCTTTGTCAGACGAATCCGGGAATTACTGGATCGTATATAATGGTGAAATATTTAATTATCCCGAATTAAGAAATGAAATTATAAAAAAAGGGATAACGCTTAAAACGCATTCAGATACAGAAGTATTAGTTCAGATGTACGCTTTGTATGGTGCAGATTGCCTTCAGCATCTGAATGGCCAGTTTGCCTTTTGTATCTGGGATAAAAAAAAACAATCATTGTTTCTTGCACGTGACCGGGTAGGGATCAGGCCATTGTTCTATTGGGCCAAAGGCGGGTCATTTGCATTTTGCTCTGAAATAAAAGGATTGTTTACCCTCAAAGAGATCAATAAGAAAATCCGGCCGGAAAGTCTTGCACAAATATTCACTTTCTGGACAACACTTACACCGGATACAGTTTTTGAAAATATTTTTGAACTTCCGCCAGGTCATCATATGACTGTAACCGGTTCTGAGATCAAGATAGAAAAATACTGGAGCCTTAAATTCAGAAACGATGATGATGCTCATCACAATAACCTGAACAGGTCTGTTGAAGAATTTACCGAATTGATAACAGACGCTACAAAAATAAGACTCAGGGCAGATGTTCCTGTGGCTGCGTATTTGAGTGGTGGCCTTGATTCGAGTGTTACCACCAGTCTGATTCATAAGATCTACCCTGATGCCCTGAATACTTTTTCCATTGGGTTTAAGGATAAAGAGTTTGATGAAACAGCTTTTCAAACAGAAGCTGCAGGGTATTTCAACACCAATCATACTGCATTTGAGTGTACTGCTTTAGAAATAGCAGAACAATTTGAGAATACAATCTGGCATAGTGAGTTTCCCATATTACGTACATCCCCCACCCCGATGTACCTTCTTTCAAAAAAGGTAAGAGAAAACAACATTAAGGTTGTGATCACGGGGGAGGGAGCAGATGAAATACTTGGTGGCTATAATATTTTTAAGGAAGCCAAGATCAGGAGGTTTTGGGCCAACCAGCCGGATTCTGCCTGCAGGCCAAAACTTTTAGGTAAGCTTTATCCATATATTCCTGCAATCAAAGATTCGAATACGATGGCACTGAAGATGTTTTTTGGATATAAACTTACTGAAACAGACAATCCGCTTTATTCACATTTACTTCGCTGGCATAATACTTCCCGGTTAAAAACTTATTTTTCGGACGAGGTTACACAGGCCATCAATACTTATGACCCCACTGATTTGGTTTATCCCAGCTTGCCTGAAGGTTTTATGAATTGGAGTGGCCTGGCTAAATCACAATACCTTGAAACAACTATTTTCATGTCGGGGTATTTGCTGTCATCGCAAGGCGACCGGATGGGTATGGCTAATTCTGTTGAGGGCCGCTACCCTTTTCTTGATTACCGGGTAATTGAATTCTGTGCCGGCTTACCGGATAGTTTTAAGCTTAACTGCCTTAATGAAAAATATTTATTAAAAAAGATGAGTTCAGGAAAAATACCTGCATCCATAACAAAAAGATCTAAGCAGGCATACCGGGCTCCAATAGTAAGTAGTTTCTTTAATGCCGGATCGCCAGATTATGTAGAAGAAATATTGTCGGGTGATAACCTTAAATTATTTGGGTTATTCAATTCTGAAAAGGTAAAACTTCTGATCACCAAAATTAAAAGCGGACAACATATTTCGGAAGTAGACCAGATGGCAATTGCAGGAATTATTTCCACTCAGCTCCTGTATAAAATGTTTATTGTAAATCCTGTACCAACAAATATAGAAGCATTAGGGAATATCAGGATCATCGAAGATTAAAACCCGGATTTTAGATCTTACTAAAGCTTAGTATTATCAGTGCTTGATTGATCTTAAATATTCTCAATAACCATTGCACTGGCACCTCCACCCCCATTACAAATACCTGCTGCACCATACTTTGCATTGTTCTGCTTTAATACATTGATCAATGTTACAATTATCCTGGCCCCACTGCAACCCAAAGGATGTCCAAGCGAAACTGCACCTCCATTTACATTAACTTTTACCGGATCTAACTTCATTCTTTTGCTGTTTTCAATACCTACCACTGCAAAAGCTTCATTCAATTCAAAGTAATTAATGTCTTCCATTTTTAACCCTGCTTTGGAAACTGCCTTTGGAACAGCTAAAGCGGGTGTTGTGGTAAACCATTCAGGTGCCTGCTCTGCATCGGCATAAGCCAATATTTTTGCAATGGGTTTTAACCCCAGTTCATCGGCTTTTTCTTTACTCATTAAAACCAAAGCAGCAGCACCGTCATTCATAGTAGAAGCATTGGCAGCTGTAACTGTTCCATCTTTCTGAAATGCAGCTTTCAGTTCAGGTATCTTTTCGAATGTAACATTAAAGGGTTCTTCATCTTTTGCAAACAGCAGTGGGTCGCCTTTGCGTTGCGGAATTTCTACCGGTACAATTTCATTTTCAAATTTTCCGTTGTTTACGGCAGCCTGGCTGCGTTTGTAACTTTCTATTGCAAATGCATCCTGTTCGCCGCGGCTGATCCCACAGGTAGTTGCACAAAGATCAGCAGCATTGCCCATTGCCTTTCCATCATATACATCTGTAAGACCGTCTTTGGCCAACCCATCTATTAATTGTGTGTTACCATATTTATTTCCCCAACGCATGCTGTCAGCATAAAACGGCACATTGCTCATACTCTCCATTCCGCCTGCAACTACAATATCTGCGTCACCCAATAATATACTCTGGGCAGCCATTGCAATGGCTTTCATTCCACTGGCACAAACTTTATTTACGGTTGTACAATTTACTTCATTGGGTAAACCGGCAAATTTTGCCGCCTGCCGGGCAGGTGCCTGTCCCAGGTTTGCCTGGATAACAGATCCCATCAAAACATCATCAACAAGTTTAGGATCCAGGTTTGCTTTTTCCAATGCTCCTTTTATGGCTATTGAACCCAGTTGTGTGGCCGAAAAACTTTTAAGTGATCCTCCAAAACTTCCTATCGGCGTTCGTACTGCAGAAATAATATATACCTCTTTCATATAGCTTTAAATTTTGGAAACAAAGATAAGAATTATTGATTTAGGTATTATTATGTCTTCAATGCTAAAACAGTGTTGATAAAAATTAAAAAAGGGCTGAATGTTAAATCAGCCCTTTTTTATTATTGTTTATGGTTTATTGAACAGTTGTTACTTCATACCTTACTTTATCTCCTTCAATTACTTCACGGTAATAAATACCGGCAGTTGAAACAAAATATTTTTGATGATTAATAACCTGAACCTTACAATCTGCCGATAATTCATCATACCTGCTGCCCAGTGCCGGCACTTTATTTATCTCATTGCTGTTATCAGTAGCATAGGTATTTTCAGTATTTAAAACGGCATCGGTACCAACTACCCGGTAAGAAAGTTTATTGTTTTCAGAAATTTCTTCCTGGTAAAAGGTTCCGCCCAATTCATAATATTTTTGTCCATTGATAACGGTAACCCTGGCATTTGCCGGTAGTTTATTAACAGTAGCACCCAAGGGGGGGGCAACAACCTCGTATCCGGTATTACCATAAGAACGGTAATAAATACCTTCGTTGTAATAGTATGGATTTGGGCCAACATAAATACGGCTGTACCCAAAAGGCAATACATTAATCCTAAAACCGAATACCGGGCCAAAATGCATATATGCAACCGGACTTCTGTAAACCGGTTTATAAAACCTGTAGGGGCTGTAAACGGGCCGGTAAGCAACGTAAGGCCTCCTCGAAACAGTAACATAATTTCTTTGAAAATGCTTATTATACTTATAATGTTTATAATGATGTTTTTGATGTCCCCAACCCGGTTGGGCAAACAGTGCAACAGAAAATAACAGGGAAACCAGCATTACTAAACTGATGCGGAGATAATATTTTGAATTTTTCATAAAAAATAATATTTATTATTAATTGTAAATTTACTCAAATGTTTTGCGCACCCGCAAGAAACTATAAACTTTAACAAAATTTGCAAACCGTGCAAAGGTTAAATATTCTATTCTACCTGCATAATTAAAACAAAATTAAAACCCCTGTTACAGGGTTTTAATTTGAGTGCCGGTATATTTTTAATTACCAATTTCTTTTATGACGGCGGCTATGGTCTCCAAATTGATTTCTTCGATCATTGAATTTGTTAAACACACCCTGAATTTCATAATCACGTTTGTTTTCCAAAATCCTTACCTGCTGCATTTTCTGATGTCTGCTCATAAAGAATTGACGTCTTACAGCATTGATCCTGTGATCGTACTCCCGGTTTATCTGGCCAATCAGCATATCCCTTTCCCGTGGCGTAAAGTAATATCTGCCATTATGCCTGTTGTGGTCATTTTCTTTCCTGTAACCACCATCATGTAGCACAATATCTTTTTGGTTGTCATATTCTTTTTGATCGCGCCGGTCTTTTTGGCCATATTGTGCAAAGACTGTTGTAAACATGGCAATGGCAAATAGAAATGTAAAAATCTTTTTCATAATTTTAAATTTTAAAGTTTATAATGGATATAAGACTGCCTGCCATAACCTTTGTTTACAAAAGATATGTTAATAGAAACCATGTTTGAACTGGTAATTGCACAATACATTCCCGTTTGGCGAAAGCATCACTGAAAAGTGTACTTTAGAATACTGATGAGAACTATAAACCTGCCACAGAGAAGTAGCGGGAAATTATTTTTTATTTTACAGTGCTTTTATTCGGGGATCAACTATCCTGTACAACACATCAGCAATAAGATTGATAATAATAAAAATACAGGTACTTAACAATACTGATCCCATCACAACGGGATAATCTAATTTTTCAAGCGCATCAACGGTTATTTTACCTATTCCCTTCCAGCCAAAAATGTACTCCACAAAAAAAGCACCCGCCAGCAACTCTGCAAACCATCCGGTAATCGCAGTAATAACCGGGTTGAGCGCATTGCGCAAAGCATGTTTATAGATGATGGCTATCCTGCCCAGGCCTTTTGCATATGCCGTGCGGATATAATCCTGGTTCAGCACATCAAGCATAGAACTGCGGGTTAGTTGTGTAATTATAGCCAATGGGCGAATGCCCAATGTAAATGCAGGCAGGATGAGATTTTTAAGACTCAAATATTTTTCACCGGTTACTTCATCTATTTCAAACCAGCTGCCTGTTAAATTTAAACCTGTATAACTATGTAAAACAAGGCCAAAAAAATAAGCGATGATGATGGCCATAAAAAAAGAAGGGGCTGATATGCCTGTAATACTTGAAAATACGGCAGTTGTATCCATCCAGGTTCCTTTATTAACGGCAGCAGTTACTCCAAGAAATATACCGGTGATGGTGGCAAAAAGCATGGCTGCAAAGGCTAAAATTAAAGTGCCGGGTAATGCTTCCATCAAAACCTTACCAACTTCTTTTTTGGTTTGGTAGCTTTTGCGCAGGTAAGGCAATTTAATTCCGATTGAATAATTACCTCCAATAAATAATCCCTTTAGCTGTTTTTTTTCAATTGCTGCTTTACTGTGAATACAAAAAGGCGATACATCATTTACATATAAAACAAATTGTTTCCATTTCGGCTGATCAAGATAAAGGTCACTGCGGATATTATCCAATGTTTTTTTATCTCCTGTTTGCCCAACGATCATACGGGCAGGATCGCCAAAACCCTGAAACATGATAAACACCAATATTACAACGCCCAGTAATACCAGCAGGGAATAAAAAATTTTCTTTAAAATATAAGACAATACGTCATTTTTAATTCCGAAAGTAAAAAGTATTTTATTTCAATGCCTTTTCGATATCATTCCCACCCCATTTATGCTGAATAACAGGCCCCTTCATGGAGAAAAGGGTTATATTATTACGGGCAGCAGTTTTTAATGCTGTTGCATCGCAGGTAAAAACAGGGACCTTTATTTTATTTTTGGAATCCCTGATACCATCATATCGCTGTACTGCACTGCTGAAGTTTGATGTAACGATATACACTTTTGACTGTTTAAGGATTAATGCCTGTAAAACTTCTATATCTTTTTTCCAGTTCTCAGATATTGATGTTATATCTTTTACAAAAAGAATGAAGTAATTATTATTTTGAGATAATATTTCTGAAGTAACATCAATACTGCTGTCTTTTTTACTGATAAAGATCCATGAACTGTCAGGTAATACGCCTTCTTCAAAATCAGAAACCTCATCCCCACGCTGATAATAAAACACAGGAAAAGTTTTATTTAAAATAAAATCATTTATTAAAGGGATATTGTTTTTGCCCTTTATCAGGGTTTGTTTTCTTTCAACAAATTCCCAACTGCTGTCGGGCAATGCATCTACTTTAAAATCTTTCGGCACGCCATCTTTACGGTAAACAAAAATATAGTCGTACTTATCGGGTATGGCATCTTTTGGCATCTTACGCAATTCCAGGATATTATTACCGGCTTTAAATGGCAGGCAATCTTTTACCGGCAAGTGTTGCAGCACATACCATTGCAGGCCCAGAACTCCAAAAAGGGAGATCAAAAAAATGATAATATTCACTTTATTTGAAAAAACCGGTTTGATATATTTTCTGCCGGTAAGTATTGACAATACCAGGAACATAAGCACTATATCCTTTGTAAATGTTTGAACAGGTGTAAGCGGGATACAATCGCCAAAACAGCCACAGGCCCTTATCTTGCCGCTAAATAAAACGAAACTGGTTAAGAAGGTAAAAAATAACATCAGCAATAATAATAGCCAGGAAACAGGTTTTATTCTCCACCCCAGCAATAAGGCAACACCTAAAACAACTTCAAGGGTAATCATCAGTAATGAAAACAATAAAGCCTGTTCGTTTAACCACAACATTAAACCCCGCATAAATCCATCTGCCGCCCAAACTTCAAAGAACTCCTGCATTTTATAGGCAAGTCCCAAAGGGTCAATGGCTTTTACAAGGCCCGAAAAAATAAATAATATGCCCACTACAATTCTTGATATGTTAACAGCCTGGTTCATAATCTCTTTTAGTTTTTATTTTTTCCTTCATCATTACCCCTTGTGTAATTCTTCATCGATCAAGATCAACCCAAATGCCGCATAGTTTATGATGTCATAAAAATTAGCATCAATACCTTCACTGATAATGGTTTTTCCTTTGTTGATCAATATCTGTTTAATGCGCAGGATTTTTGCCAACATCAGGTCTACAAAACTTTCCTGGCTCATTTGCCGCCATGCTTCACCATAATCATGATTTTTGTCCTGCATCAGCTTTTTTGCAATAGCGATCTTTTCATTATAGAATTGCTGTACCTGTTCAAAGGGCAGATCTTCCAGTTCATCATCATGTATATCCAATTGTATTAAACCTATGATTCCGTAGTTAAGTATCCCTTTAAATTCGCTGATGATATCATCTCCTACCTTTTGTACACCCATTTCCTGTATGGTACGGATCCTTTTTGCTTTAATATAGATCTGGTCGGCAACAGAAATGGTTCTGTACACCCGCCATGAGGTACCATAGTCTTTGGTCTTTTGTAAAAAGACTGATTCGGCTGATGCCACTGCTTTATCGTATTGCTGGTTAGTAGTCATTTATCAACAGTCATTTGTAACTTGTGGTATAATATCTCAAAAATAATTGAAAATCAATTGAAGTACAGCATAAACTGTAAAGGAAAATTATTGAATCTTTCCGAACCACGGGTGATGGGCATTATTAATGCTACCCCTGATTCTTTTTATGAAGGACATTTGAAACGGGGTAAAGATGGAATTATGGCACTGGCAGAGAAAATGATTGCTGAGGGAGCTGCTATTGTAGATATTGGCGGCCAGAGTACAAGGCCTGGCAGCAAGCCTGTCAGCATTCAGGAAGAAATGGACCGGGTAATACCGGTTATTGAAGCCATTTATTTAAAACATGCCGGTACAATCATTTCTATTGATACGTTTAACAGCGAAGTTGCAAAAGCTGCAGTTGCAGCAGGTGCATCAATTGTAAATGATGTGAGTGGCGGAAATTCAGATCCGGCAATGATCCCTGTTGTATCCGGTTTAAAAGTGCCTTATATATGTATGCATATGAAGGGTGTACCTGCTACTATGCAAAAAGAACCAATATATGAAGATGTAGTAAAAGAAGTGCTGGATTATTTTATTATTAAAGCAGCTGAATGTACTACAGCAGGTATAACAGATGTTATTCTGGATCCCGGCTTTGGGTTTGGAAAAACCATTGAACATAATTTTAAGATACTGAAAGATCTTTCTGTTTTTTCAATAACGAACCGTCCTGTCCTTGCCGGTTTATCCAGGAAAAGCACAATTTATAAAACACTGGGAATTACAGCAGCAGCTGCATTGAATGGAACTACGGTTTTAAATACGATGGCTTTATTAAACGGTGCCTCCATATTAAGGGTACATGATGTAAAAGAAGCAACAGAAGCTGTTACACTTTTTACAGCATATAAAAATGCGCACTGATTATTGTAATCAATGCGCATTTTAAAATATGGATATTATTATTTTTTTGTTGCTTTTTGAAGACTGTCAGTACGCAATTTTTCAGCTTCAACCATTTGTTGCTGCATTTGCTGCTGCATTTGTTGCTGCATTTGCTGCATTACTTTTTGTTTTGCCATAAATGCTTCTTCAGTAGTTATATCAAGTACTTCCAGATCGAAGACTAAATTTGAATTTGGTTTTATTTCCGGTTCTCTTCCATTTATGCCATAAGCTAATGAGGATGGAATGTAAATAGTAACCTTACTTCCTTTTTTAAGTTGCAATAAAGCATCTGTCCAGCCCAGCATAAAAGTTTTCAATTCTCCTAAATTAACATCATATGGGGTTACATGTTGAAATTTCGGATCAATATTCGAATCAAAAACTTTTCCACTATCAAGTGTTTTACCAGTATAATTTACGGTAACAATTGAATTGTTGGTTGCTTTATCACCTGTACCTTCTGTATGGGTGGCAATAAAAGTTCCCCATTTTGCTTTTTCTGCTTTAATGTTGTTTTTTAAGAGGTAATCTGCTATGATTTTTCCGTCAGCTTCAATTTGTTGCTTAAAGCCAGCAACTTCTTTTTCTGCTTCTGCCAGTTGCTTTTTTAATACCCTGGGTTTTGCTATAGCCCTTTCTGCAGTATTAGCACTATCGGCAAGCACCCTGGTTGGGAAAATATTTAAGATTTTTAGATAGGTATAAAAATATTTCCCTTTTTGCATAAATGGAGGCATCCCCTGTGGATTATCTTTAAAAGCTGTATCGGTCAGCATTCTGATAATAACACTATCCCCTTTTCGTACCTGGCGTAATATTTTAAAATAAGCCAGCGGGGTATTAACAGAATCAAAAAGTTCAATACGGGGCATAAATTCCCTGCTGTCCTGTAATACAGTGTCTTTAATGCCACTATAGACCTGTGTGATCTGCATTTGCAAAAATTCACCATAGTTGATCGTTTTTCCATCAGCTTTGGAAATGATTTTGTATTCCAGGCCATTATCGCCTTTTTTAAATGAACCTGTGCAGGCTGCTAAAGCCAAAACACAAAAAACCGGTAGATAAAAAAATTGTTTCATTGTCGTATTTGTTTTTAAAATTGATAACTACTTAATTGCTCCACATTCTCTGTAAGGGCAGCTTTAAATTTTTTAACTACTTCCTCCAAAGGCTCCTTATTAAATCCGCCGGCAGCATTAAAATGGCCGCCACCATTAAAATATTTACGTGCAAATGTGTTCACATCAAATCCACCTTTACTGCGGAACGAGCTTTTTCGTTCTTCTCCCCTGTCAATAATTACAGCGGCAAGTTTTATTCCCTTTATACTTAATGGATAATTAACCAACCCTTCAGTATCTCCTGTTTTAACATTAAATTTTATAAGGTCATTTTGCGGTATCAGGATCAATGCAGTATTGTATTCATAAAACATTTCCATTCGGTTTAAAAGAACATGCCCGATAAAACGAAAACGGCTTTCTAAAAAATTATCAAACAGTTCTTCATGAACATGGGTGTGTTCCAATCCCCTTTCTTTTAAGTCAGCCACCATTTTGTGTACATTGGCACTGGTAGATGGAAAACGGAAAGAACCTGTATCCGTCATAACACCTGCATATAAACAGGCCCCGATATCACTGTTTAACTTATCTGCGTTTCCGGAATCTATGATAAGATCATACACCATTTCTGCGGTTGAACTTTTATCAGTATTACTCATGCCATACGTAAAAGTTTCTGTTTGCGGCTCCCGGTGATGATCAATTAATATCTTTTCTCCCCTGGCCAATATTAATTTTTCTTCCATCCGTTTGGTACGGCTGAGAATATTAAAGTCAAGACAAAAAATAAGGTCGGCTGCTTCAATAGCAGCATCAGCTTTGCCAGCCTGGGTGTCATAATCCAGCACTTTTTTGCAATCGGGCATCCAGTTTAAAAAAGATGCCCAGTTTGTGGGCGAAACTACTGTTACATTATGGCCCAATTGGTTTAAAAAATGATAAAGGCCCAAAGCTGATCCCATAGCATCCCCATCGGGTTTCTGATGCATGGTTATCAGCACATTTTTTGGCTGCTTAAGTAACGGGAATATATTTTTTATTGGCTGCATAAAGCGGCGCAAAAGTAGGGTAAAACGGCATATAAACCAATTGATGATTGCCAATTTATGATTTTAGAATTAAGAGCAGCCTATTCGGCATGCCGGTTGCAGTTTCTATTTTACGTATTGCCGCCCGAAAAAATTAGTAGAGGGGCATTCTTTAAATCAAAAATCTGCAGCCCGAAATCTGCAATCCTCCTTATCTTTGCGGCTCAAAAAAAAATACAATGACTAACAGGACTTTTACAATGATCAAGCCGGATGCAACGATTAAAGGTAATACCGGTGCTATTTTAGAAATGATAAATGCTGCAGGCTTTCGTATTGTGGCTATGAAAATGATCAAGCTTGGTAAAGAGAAAGCGGGCGACTTTTATGCGGTTCATGCTCAAAGGCCTTTTTACAGTGAGCTGGTAAATTTTATGAGTAGCGGCCCCATTACTGCCGCGATCCTGGAAAAAGAAAATGCGGTAGAAGATTTTCGTAAGCTGATTGGTGCTACGAACCCTGCAGAAGCAGCTGAAGGTACCATTCGCAAACGGTTTGCAGCATCTATCGGCGAAAATGCCGTTCATGGCAGTGATAGTAATGAAAATGCATTAATTGAAGGAGATTTCTTTTTTAGCAGGCTGGAACAGTTTTAAGAATATACGTACCTGTTTTTTAAAAAATTGGATTGGGATATAAGAATGCCCCTGAATAATCAGGGGCATTTTTTTAATCAAGCACAAACATGGTTCAGGTTGATGTTAGGTGTAAATGCTTTGCTTGTTAGGGCGCCTGTTTAAAATAACGTTAAGGTATTGATAATATTGTATTTAATCCGGAGAAAACATTTAGTTCCCTGTTTTTATTTCAAATTACAAAAAGATTCATTTAAACCTGATATAAAATGATTCATTAATGAGCAATAAAAGCTAAAAAGGAAAGTTGTAGATTTGGTTATTGCTAAAGAGACTCGAAATATGAAGAATATTAAATTAATAGAAGTACCATCAGAAATTGGTGCCGGTACAAGGGGAGCCAGTTTAGGTATAGAAGCTATAAAAATTGCAGCCCTGGACTTTATGAGTAATTTTTTTGTTCATTTTCCTTCCGAACAAATCGAAGTAGAAAACAAAATTTTGTTTGAACCTATTCAATCTCCGTATGCAAAACGGATGCAGGGTGTATTAACCATGTACGAAAGGGTAAGTAAAGCCGTATGCGAATCAATAAAAAATCAATTTTTTCCGCTAGTACTCAGCGGAGACCACAGCATAGCCGGGGGTACCATTGCAGGTATTAAAATGGCAAAACCTAATTGTAAGTTAGGCCTTATCTGGATTGATGCACATGCTGATCTGCATACCCCTTATACCACCCCTACCGGAAACATACATGGTATGCCCCTGGCTGTTTCCATTGCTGAAGATAATATGGAATGCAAGGTGCATGACCTTGATGAGAAAACTGCTAAACAATGGGAACAGATGAAAAGCATGGGAAAGATCAAGCAGAAAGTTTTACCTGAAGATGTTGTGTTCATCTCCCTTCGTGATTTTGAAAAAGAAGAAAAGCATTTAATTGATAAGCATGGAATGAAAGTGATCACTACTTCGGAAGTAAGGCGTACCGGAGCTGAAAATGTTTGCCGTAAAGCTTTACGGCACCTGAGTGATTGTACAGATATCTATATCAGTTTTGATGTGGACAGCCTTGATTCATCTATTTCAAAAGGTACAGGAACACCGGTCAGTAATGGCTTAAAGGAAAGAGAAGTGGAGGATCTGATCAGTAAATTTATGCAGAACCGGAAGATCTGTTGTTTTGAAATTACAGAAGTAAATCCTACTCTTGATAAAGAAAACCTGATGGCAGAAATTGCTTTTAATATTTTACAGCGGAGTGTAAATGTGCTGATGATGAATTAAAATGCAGATCAGGGTTTTATTGTTGATCCACCACAGTTAAAATATGCAAAGAATCTTCATTTTCATACTTGCTGCTTTTTTGTGCAGTCCGGTTTTTGCACAACAAAAAGATTTTTATATTGAACAAGTAAAGAAATATCAGAAAAATTATGTTGACCGCCATGAAGTGGTAAAGAAAAAAGATAAAAAATATTTCCGCTTTTTCCCCATCAGCAGTATGTACAACGTTAACTGCAGTTTTCAAAAAATTAATGATAAAATTGGTTTTACCATGAAGACTTCGGCCAATACATTAAAGCATTACTATACATACGGCAGGTTACATTTTAAAATAGCGGCTACAGATTGTAAACTATTTGTTTACCAAAGTAAAGACCTGATGCAAACTGAGGAATACCGGAACTATTTATTTGTACCGTTTACCGATCTTACCACAGCAGTTGAAAGTTATGGCAGCGGCCGTTATCTTGAATTTTTTATACCTGATATTCAAAACAATATATTGCAGCTGGACTTTAACAGGGCTTATAACCCCTACTGCGCTTATTCGCCTGATTATAAATGCCCGATACCGCCTGTGGAGAATCGTTTAACAGTTCCTATTAAAGCGGGGGAAATGAATTTTGGAAAAAGAAATTGATCATGCAGAACACCACACAGATTTTAATGATCCAGCCGGTTAATTTTGGTTTTAATACCGAAACAGCCGTTAATAATACTTTTCAAAAAGATGTGGAAGGTAATACACAGGAAAAAGCATTGCAGGAATTCAATAATTTTGTAAAATTACTTCGTAAAAATAAAGTGGATGTTACAGTAATAACAGATACGATCACACCCGCTACCCCTGATTCGATCTTTCCAAATAACTGGGTATCTTTTCATGAAGATGGCCGTATATTTTTATACCCGATGTTTGCAGTAAACAGGCGAATGGAAAGAAAGGCAAATGTACTTGATGCCCTCAAAAATAAATTTGCTGTTTCAGCAATAATTGACCTCAGCAAAGCTGAGGCAGATGACTTTTTTTTGGAAGGAACAGGCAGTATGGTTTTAGACCGGGAAAATAAAATTGCCTATGCCTGTATTTCGCCAAGAACTGATGAAAAGATATTAAATGAGTTTTGCAGGCTTGCAGGTTATACGCCTGTTACCTTCAGATCAACCGACACTAAGGGCATTGATATATACCATACCAATGTGATGATGTGTATTGCGCATACTTATGCTGTTATTTGTTTGGAATCAGTTGCTTATGAGACAGAAAGAAATACCCTTGTTGATTCTTTACGAAAAACAAATAAAGAGGTCATTGATATCAGTTTGCTGCAACTTAATTCTTTTGCGGGTAATATGCTGCAGGTTAAAAATAAAGCGGAAGAACTGCTACTGGTAATGTCAACCCGGGCTTTTAAATCATTAACTGCCCCGCAAATAACCACACTACAAAAGCATAACCGTATTATTCATGCTTCATTAAATACAATTGAAACAGCAGGCGGGGGAAGTGCCAGGTGTATGATGGCGGAAGTGTTTTTAAAGAGTATGTGAAATTAACCGTTTACCTGCATTGCCTGTTTAGAATACTATTTTAATAGAATTACTGATGCTGATGAAATAAAAAAAACTACCACAATTTTTTATTACGGTAGTTTTTACTGATACTGTTTCACTATTTATCTTGCTGCAAGCCCATTGGCACCCGGGGGCAAACCTGTTACGGTTTGAATATTGCTTAAACTTCCATTGTTAGCAACTGCATAAACACCTATACTATTGCTGCCCGAATTTAAGATGTACAGGTATTTTGAATTATTGCTTAAGGCAGCATCAATGGGACCCATATCCGTTGAAGCTGCAATAGCCGTATTTACACTTATATTACCGGTATTGGTGTTTACATTAAAATTTGAAAGATTATTGCTGGCAGTGTTTGTGGTGTAAGCATATTTTCCATTATTGGTTATCACTACCCAGCAGGCAGCGCTTTGTCCTGCACCAACCGAACCATTAATTAAAGAAATGGCTCCGTCATTACTGATATGGTATGACGACAGTACACTTGCACCAGGTGCCCCTCCAACGGCTTCAGAAACAAAAACATTTCCATTACCAGTTGCAGCAAAACCAAATGGTGTAGGGCTGGATGATGTACGGGTATGCATTACGCCCGGCATACCGTATTCGTTAACTGTATAGGTAACAATTTTATTGGTGCCTTTTTCAGTAATCACTAAAACCTTGCCATCATTAACAAATGAAATCTGTGCCGGACCGGTGCTTGCCGCACTCAGGGGTCTTGTAGAATTGGTAATGGATTGCAGCTTCCCGTTATTATTCAGTTTAAACCCCGAAATATTATTAGTGCCTCCTGCATTTAAAACAAAAACAATGTCCCCATGCTGTGCAATACTTACCGGCCTCATGCCTCCGGAACTTACTGTTGATTTTAACTGTAACCCGTTAGCATGTACTTTAAAAGATGAAACACTGTTGCTGCCGGCATTTACAGCCAAAACTGCTTTATTATCATCAGTCAATACTACAGCCCCCTGGTTACCCAAACCACCGCCTGTACCGGTACCTCCCGTAATATAAGTTGTACTTATGGTTAAAAAACCATCATTAGCCCTGGTATATTCAATTACATTATTACCACTAACCTCGTTACTTAACGCATAAACACGTTTACCGCCGCCGCCAAAATTATCCGGACTTTCAAAACGGTTTACTGAAATAGTTCCCGTTTCAGCATTGGCATTTTCGGTTGAAGAAAAAAATTTGTTGTCTTTTTGGCATGCAGCCATTGAAAATACCAGTGCAGCAAATGCTGCGGTTTTTTTTAAATGTTTCATAATTGTTTTTTTTTGGTTTAAAATAAAAATTAAGTTTCCCCCCGGAATGGATTTTATTCAATCACTGTAGTTGGAAATAAATCATGATCAAAAAATTAATTATCGGGCATAACATCCTGCCCTTCGAATTACTTCGAAATAAAAAATCACTTAAATTTTTTTGCAGAGAGGATAAAAATACCGGGTAACTTACAGCTATTGCAAAACAGCATATCCGAATAAAACTGAAAATTGCCTGCACCAGATCAAAACACGGTTGTTAATTGTATAATTAAAAGCTCCATCCAACTCATAGTAAAAATTCCCGCTTACTGCTTTTAAAAAGCCAAGTTCCTGGTAAGGATTGCCACTGTTATTAGGCGATACCCAGGTTTTTAAATCAGGTCCATTATCCGTACTGAAGTTTTCAAAAACAAGGTAAAGTTTATTGGCAGCATCTTTTACAATTTTTACTGTACCGCTGGTTGGGTGTGCACTGCTTACAAAATTACCGGTAGCCAGCGTTGTACCTGTAGCAGGTAAAGGATCATTAATGCTTGCCGGGGTTTTATCTTCCTTTTTGCAGGAAGTAAATAATAACAGGCCAAGGATTAATACACTTATTTGTTTTTTCATTTATTCTTCTTTATTAAATTAGTACGATGTTTTGCAGTTACAATAATATATACGCAAAATGAAGCCGGTGGTTGCAACCGGTTATTTTTTATTTAATAAAAATGTAAAATAAGTTTACCTGTTGTTTAATTACAGGGTTTAAAATTTTGTGCAGAATTTTAAAGTAGTTCAGGTTTGCTGTGCGTTTATTTTACCGGGGATATAAATAAAATTGATAAACTGGTACGTGTTATCAAATTTTATAAGAACAATAAAATAACCTATTGGTTGGATTTATCCCATTCTTCCTTCAGCATGGCATACAAGTAAAGATCAATAAATTTACCATTGAGTAATTCTGCTTTATGCAAAATGCCTTCCCGCTTAAACTTCAGTTTTTCGGCAATGGAAAAGCTCTTTGCATTTCCAACGGCGCATTTAATTTCTATGCGGTTTAAGCCAAGTTCAGTAAACCCATGATTGATCAATGCTTTGCAGCATTTTGTAACAATTCCCCTGCCCTGCAGTTCATCGGAAAGCCAATAGCCAATCTCTGCAATCCTGTTTTGAGGGTTGATATAATGTAATCCGATCCTGCCCAACATTTCTTTTTCTGATATAATGGCATACGCATAATCTGTGTTTGCAGCAGCCCTTTTGTTACAGTCAGCAATATATTTTTCTGCATTTTCCAGCGTCTTCATTTGGTCCACCCAGGGCAGCCATTCCTTTAAATAAGACCTGTTGGCATTTACAAGATTTAAAAGTGATGCAGCATGAACCTCTTTTAAAAATTCTAAATAGATGGTATCGTTAACCTGTAAAGTCAATTTCTGTTTTTTTTTCTTAATGAAGGCTGATAACCCTGCTGAGTCTCCAGGAACCATTTTCATTTTTCCAGATTTGTACAAATTTGCCGATCGTAGGATGCAAGGGTTCCGGTTCCCGGTTATTATGAAAAAAATGCCGGCCCATTTCAACAGCTCCATAACCGGCAATAGGATACACTTCAATACTGCCTGCAACAAGTTCCCTGGTTACTTTTCCGCAGATATTATTTTTTAAGGCGTCAATCAGGCTGTCCTTTGATGTCATCAATCCTCCCTTATCATGATAAAATTCAATATTTTCCGAAACTAAGGAAGCAAATTTTTCAAGATCACAATTGTTGTAGGCTGCAAACAAAACACTGTCCAAATAAACAATACTGTCATATAATGCTTTTGATTCGGGCGTATAAACTGGCTTCGGTTCATTTTTTTTTGCCTGTGTACAGGAAATAATAATACCTGCACATGCGAAGAGGATTGAAATAATAGTGTTTATTCTTTTCATGGTAATAAATGGAGTGGTTTTAAAAACCGGGTATAAAAACATGCAATATAAAAGGATAGACTGATTTATTGAAAAATTTTTCTTTTGCTCTACCTGAAAAACAGCAAAAACTAACCCAAATAACAGCAAGAGAATGTCAGCCATGATATTTCATAGATCACAACTCCTATTGGCATTTAAAAAAATGATCTGCAACCCCGTAATTTATAAATCTGCAACTGTTCCTATATTTTTTTTCAGTGCTTTTTTATACAATGCTTCAGCCAGGAAGAGATCAAATAAAGCCATGCCTGCCGATTTATAAACCGTAGTCTCAAGTACATTGACCTGTTTTTTCCGGGTAATTAATTTTCCAAGGGTAAAAACATTTTTTGGTTTTATTATCCCTTTTTTTACAGGATTGATAATATCTCCGGTTTCGTGCCGGGCAGCATCAGAATCAATCACCAGGTTGCCGGCTAAACGGTAAACAGCATCCGGAAACTCCTGCATGGTTGGCTTATAAGAACCGATACTGATAAAATGCTTTCCCTTCAGCAAAGCCTTTTCATCTGGTAATACCGGCGTAGCTGAAGTGGTGGCTGCAATAATAATATCTGTTTTACCCAGCATTTCTGTTGCTGTTTTGCAGGCAACAATTTTTACTTTTGGAAAATACCTGTGAACATATTGATTAAATTGTTGAAAAGCTTCTGCATTTCTTTTTAAAACATAAATAGTTTTTAAAGGTCTTACACTACAGGCAAATACAGCCTGTTGAAATCCCTGCACACCCAAACCAATTAATCCAATGGAATCAATGTTTGCCGGCGTGATATAGCGTAAACCAACGGCTCCTAAAGCACCGGTACGTAATGCGGTTAATTTGCCTGCATTCATTAAGGCAAGCGGAATACCTGTATGTTTATCCTGTAACAGAAGAACTGCATTGATAACCGGCAATTGATTTTTTTTATTACCCGGCACTACAGCAACGAGTTTGGTACTCAGGTAATCAGTGCTTATTGCCGGCATGCACAACATACTGTTGTTGCCATAATCAATATGTATACGCTGGGGGGCAACAGCCGTTTTATTTTCGGTAGCAACCATTGCGGCTTCTACCGAAGCAATTACCTCATCAAAACCAAGTAAGGAAGAAATCTGATCGTTGGTAAGTACCAGCATTATTTATACTTTCTTTATTATGATAAGCTTTGAGTCCGTATAGCTTCCACTTCCTGAACAGTTATTGGTAATTTTTTGCCCAATAACCTGTACCCGTTTTCAGTGATCAGGTGATCTTCTTCTACGCGGATGCCACTGAAATCACGGAATTTTTCTAATGCGCTGTAATTAATAAACTCAGTAAATTTATTTTCAGCTTTCCACTTATCCATCAATTGAGGGATCATATAAATACCCGGCTCCACTGTCAATGTAAATCCGGGCTCCAGGGCACGGCCCAGGCGCAGTGATTTCATACCAAACTGTGTACTTTTCTTCAGCGTATCTGTATAACCAACATAAGGTTCACCAAGGTCTTCCATATCATGAACATCCAATCCGATCATATGCCCAAGCCCGCATTGAAAAAACATAGCATGCGCACCCGCAGCAACCGCTTCACCGGCATTGCCCTTCATTACACCAAGCAATTGCATGCCTTCAACAATTTTTTGTGCTGCATTTATATACAGTTCTTTATATAACACGCCGGGTTTAAGCATGGCAACTGAACTATTATGTGCCAGTAAAACAATTTCATACACTTCTTTTTGCAAAGTGGTAAATTTTTTACCAACCGGAAAAGTACAGGTAAGATCACCCGCATAATTCATATCAGTGGCAGCGCCGGCATCACATAAGATCATCTGTCCTTCCTGAATTGTATTTCCACTATATACGTTGTGCAGTGTTTCTCCATGTATGGTAACAATAGGATGAAATGAAAGACTTGCATTATTGGCATAAGCCATTTCTTTCACTTTCGCCATCACTTCATATTCTTTCATACCGGGTTTTGCATAATGCATGGCTGCAAGGTGCATATCGGCACTGATGACAGCTGCTTTATCCATTTCGGCCACTTCACAACTTTCTTTATACGAACGCTGACTAACAATAGCTTTTATTAAAGGGATGGAAACCATTTCGCTAACCGTATTTACCGAAACGTTTAACCATTGAGCCAGCTTTATTTTATTTTCTGAACGGTAAGGCGGGATGAAATGAATTTTTCTATTACCAGCCAATGCCTTATCGATAATTGTTTCAATATTTTTATAAGGCGCTGTTTTGATTATGCCAACAGATGCTGCCATTTCAACAAGAGAAGGAAGCGGGCCTGTCCAAACAATATCTTCAATGGTTAATTCATTGCCGAAGATGATCTCTTCGCCGGAATCTGTATCAATGATGGCAGCAAGTCCGGCTGTATTAATGCCAAAATAGTATAAAAAACTACTGTCTTGCCGGTAAGGGTACCAATTGTCTTTATAATTCATACCGCTTTCTTCATTGCCCATCAGCAGTATTATCCCTGTTGCGATTTTTTTCTTTAAGACAGCACGCCTGTTGCTATAAACGGATGATTCGAATGATCTGAATTGCATAATCCTGTTTTTAAGTTCATTAAAATAATAGTACCCTTTCAAATCAGGGTTATCAAAATCCCAACCCCCAATCCTTTCCTTTATCAATTGCCGGCAAACCATCTTTGATCCATTTTGCAGGCTTTCCATCTTTCAAATAATAATCAAAAAATTGTCCCAGCCTGATAGAAAGATCTTTACGGTTCTTACGCTCCACCAGGTTATGGTCTTCGCCATTATACTGCAGTAACCAAACTTTTTTATTAAGGCGCCGTAAGCCGGTATAAAATTCTATGCCTTGATACCAGGGCACCGCGCCATCAGCATCATTGTGCATAATAACCAGCGGTGTGGTTACTTTATCGGCTGCAAATAAGGGTGAATTTTTAAGATACAGATCCTGCCGTTGCCAAAGTGTGGCGCCAATCCGGCTTTGTGTATGCTCGTACTGAAATTGCCGGTTTAAGCCACTGCCCCAACGTATGCCGCCATAAGCACTGGTCATATTGCTAACCGGTGCACCAGCCCATGCTGCACGAAAAATATTCGTTTTGGTTACGAGATACGAAACCTGGTAACCGCCCCAGCTTTGTCCCTGGATCGCCATCCGGGTACTGTCTACCCAGGGCATTTTTGATAAATATTTAGCGGCACTTACTACACTGTTATATGCACTGTTACCCGGTTCTCCGTCTTTATAATAAATGTTAGGATCAAAAATTAAATAATCATTACTTACAAAATAGGGCACATTAACAGTGGATGCACTTGGTGCCGGGCCACGATAACCATATAATCCATCAGCATCTCTTTCGTAAAAATAAAAGATAACGGGGTATTTTTTCTTAGGGTTGAAATTTTCAGGCTTGTATAAAATGCCTTCACTCATTTTGCCATCAAACATTTTCCATTTTACCAGTTCGGCTGTAAGCCAGTTATACTCTTTTTGCTGAGCAGCAATATCCGTTACAGCAGTAAGATTTTTTAAATCGCCGGACGTATACAATTCACTCCTGCTGATATTGGAACGTTGTACGATATACTTTTCTGCATTCTTTGCTTTTACCGGATTTCCAAAACTATAGGGCCCGTCTGTAAGCAATACCGGATCGCCTGCTTCTTTTATTTTTTTTGAATAGAAGCCCCCATACTTGCTTGTTTTATTTTGTGTTCGCAGTAAAATATTTTCATCCATATTTATAAAACGTTTTTCCCTGTCAAGATTCACATAATTAAAATCGGTTTTATTCCTCTTACCAAAACCGTTTGTTATATTTTTGGGCTGTTCAAGGCCATGAGGGTCTGTTTGCCAGATATCATACACATCATTGATAAGCAAGTATTGGTCATTTGCCGTCCAACCGGTAAAGCCTGCCTGCCTTGGATAATCGGGCACATCATTTTCTACATCATACAACGGTTCTTTTATTTTACTGCTTATATTTTTTGTAAGGCCGGTAGCTGCTTCCCAGGTAAAATAATTTTTAGTATCGGGCTCGTACCAGTACACAAATCTGCCACCCGGTGATGCTTCAAAATTAGCCAGTGAATTTGTTTTGATCAATCTTCTTTTTCCATCAGCTATACTAATTGCATAAGCCGAAGTTTTTGTACGGCCTGTCCACTGGCCTTCAATACGGTTGCCCTTGTTACTTTCGGCCAGTACCCAGTCTGCATTTCCTTCATTTACCAATGTGATGCGGTCAGCATCTTCATCACCCAACTGAATAATTTTATCTTCACCGGGTTTTATCACCGCCATATAACTGCGTCGTAGTTCATTACTTAATTGTTTTAACTGTTGTGGTTGAAGGTAGTCATCATTATAATGCCAAACATCCAGCCTGGCCAGTTCAAAATCTACCAGCGTGGTATCTTTTGCCGGGGTGATAGGCGCCACACCAAAAAATAATTTCTTACCATCTTTGCTAAAAACCGGAAAAGCATTTTCACTGATGGTATAGCCTAACTGCATACCAACTGTATTCTTTTCGGCAATTAATTTTGCACTGTCCTGCCCGGATGTGTAATACCAGAGTTTATGAAATTTTTGCAGTGCTTTGGTACTGCTGTCTCTTTCTGCAACAAAGGCAAGCTGGGTGCCTGCTTCATCAAAGCTGAAATTTTTTCCTTCATTCAGGTTCCGCATGATGGTATCTGTCTTTTCTGAATCCAGGTTATGCAACAATACATAAGCTATACTGTTACTGTCTTTAGCAGCTTTTGTAGTTTTCAAAATCAACCTGGTTCCCTTTTTATCAAAGCTGTAATCACTTATCAGTTTAAAAGTTTTTTCTTTGCCATCACTCATGCGGCGCAACACCAGGTCTGTTCCTTCAGCAGCAGCACCTGCACCTGCTGCATCATCTCCTTCGGCATCATTCAATTTATTTTCCTCTGCAATCATTTCATCTTTTCCTTTTTTAATAATTTCTTTAACTGCTTTATTGGCTGCCCCAATCATTTCTTCTTTGGTTAGATTTTCAGCATTTACCGATTCCATCGATTTACGAATAACAGAATCTGCCAGCTTTACCAGCATGTCAATATTCATTTTGGCAGAATCTGCCACAGGTGCCTTTTTTGTTTTTTTTGTGGTATCGGGTAATACTTTTTCCATCTGATAAGCTACCCAACCTGCGGCTTTTTCGGGAGTTTTAAATCCTTTTATCCTGGCAAATTTCACAATCCCATCTTTACCCAATTCAATGATGCCAATGGAATCTTTGGTCATATCATCGGCTTTTTTCTTTTTAATTTTTGCCTGCCTGGTTTCCTGGAAGATTGGTTTTATTTTAAACACTACATAACGGCTGTCTTCGGTAATCACTGCGCCATAACCACGGGCTATCACTTTTTTATCCTGCGTTGCAAGCTGCTGAATGATCAGATGCCCGTCGCCTTCCTGGGGATTAATTGTGTAAACAGCATACTGACCATCATTACTGATCAATCTTTCGCCAAGGCTTTTCCAGCCGTCGTACACGGAATGATCCAAAGGTTTTTTAGTTTGTGCAGAAATACAAAAGCTGATCAAAAGGAATGCGGGGAGAAATATTTTCATCATTACAATTTATTTTAGTGCGTTAAAGTTATTGGAAATGAATCAGAATACATCACCCCAACCTCTCTCTGATGAGCGGGAACTGGAAGATTTTTAGCGAAGGTTCTTATTTAACTTACAAATAAGAGAAATTAGACAAGAAACTTAGTCTTTAATAAACCCCCATTCTTCCCGAAGGGTATTAAGTTTTTCTCCTTCAAGTTTAACCTGTTCATAATGCCCGGCATTATTTTTTTGCCGGTAGGCTTCATACAAACTCACCGCACAGGCAACAGAAATATTGAGTGATTTGATGATCCCTACCTGTGGTATGATAAAGTTACCATCTGCCATGGCAATAATTTCTTCACTTACACCGCTGTGTTCATTACCAAAAACCAAAGCCACCGGTTCGGTTAAATTTAATTCGTGCAGGCCAACAGCATCTGTACTGAGATGTGTGGTAAATATCTTTGTATAGTGTTTTCTTAATGCTGAAAAACAGTTAACCGCATCTGTAAATTGGTGAATACTCAGCCATTTAGCAGCACTGGATGAACTTTTTGCTCCCCATTTTTTATGGGGCGGAATTTTGGTATTTAAAATGTAAATATCCTGTATACCTACTGCATCGCAGGTTCTCATAACCGCCGAAATATTATGCGGGTCAAACACATTTTCCAAAAGAACCGTAAGATCGGGCTGGCGTTTATTTAAAACTGAAGTAAGTCGTTCATTTCTTTCGGGAGTCATGCTGCAATTTAGTATAAGAATGATTACACTGATTAAAACGAATTACACTAATTACACGAATTAGGGAAATTCGTGAATTAGTAAAAATCCGTGTAATTATATTTATTAAGAATATTTTTGCCCATAAACTACCAGGCTTGAATACTGACATCTTTTTAATAACGGCACCATTTACCCAGCTGAATACCCCTTACCCGGCTACGGCGTACCTGAAAGGTTTTCTCAATACAAAAAAGATCAGTTCATTCCAGGCCGATTTGGGTATTGAGGTTACTGTGGCATTATTTTGTAAAAGCGGCTTACAAAATTTATTTGCCGAAATTTATGTTCAGCAAAAAGAATATTCCGCAAATGCGGCAAGAATAATTACGCTTCAGGATGATTATATAAATACCATTGATGCGGTGATGTTGTTTTTGCAGGGAAAGAGTCCTACCCTTGCCCACCTGATCTGCAAACGTGATTTTTTGCCCGAAGCCGAACGTTTTGCTCAACTGGATGATCTGAAATGGGCCTTTGGCAGCATGGGTACACAGGATAAAGCCAAACATATTGCAACCCTATACCTGGAAGACCTGAGTGACTTGATCAAAGAAACCGTTGATGCACATTTTGGTTTTAGCCGGTATGCCGAAAAACTGGGCAGATCGGCAAACCATTTTGATGAACTGTATGCTGCTTTGCAATTGGGCTATACTTATTTTGATAAAATACTCATTGAAATTTTACAAATAAAGATGGCTGCCCTTCAACCTAAAATGGTTGCAATCTCTGTTCCTTTTCCGGGTAATTTATATACATCCCTAAGGTGCGGACAATGGATCAGGAAAAACTATCCCACGGTAAAAGTGGCGATGGGGGGTGGTTTTGCCAATACCGAATTACGCTCATTATCCGATGCCCGTGTTTTTGAATTCTACGATTTTATAACATTAGATGATGGTGAAGCACCGGTTGAAATATTATTTCGGCATATAGAAGGCACAAAAACCATTGATGAACTAAAACGAACTTTTACTTTAGTTGATGGCCGGGTAACTTACATTAATAATACCACCTGTACCGATTATAAACAGGGCCAGGTAGGTACACCAGATTACAGTGATTTCTTACTCGATAAATATATTTCGGCCATTGAAGTGATTAACCCCATGCACAGTTTATGGAGCGATGGGCGCTGGAACAAACACACCATGGCACACGGATGTTACTGGGGCAAGTGTACCTTCTGCGATATTAGTTTAGACTACATTAAAAATTACGAGCCCATCACCGCATCATTGCTCTGCGACCGCATGGAAGAAATGATTGCACAAACAGGGCAGAACGGTTTTCACTTTGTGGATGAAGCTGCACCGCCTGCTTTAATGCGTGCTTTGGCGATTGAGATCATCCGCAGAAAATTAACAGTAAGCTGGTGGGCCAATATCCGTTTTGAAAAAAGTTTTACAAGAGACCTTTGTATTTTATTAAAAGTATCAGGCTGTATCGCTGTCTCGGGTGGATTGGAAGTAGCTTCTGACCGGTTGCTTGAGCTGATTCAAAAAGGAATAACGGTTGCACAGGTTGCCAGGGTGAATAAACATTTTACGGAAGCTGGTATTATGGTGCATGCCTATTTAATGTATGGTTTTCCCACACAAACGGCCCAGGAAACCATAGACTCTTTAGAAATGGTTCGCCAGCTTTTTGAAGCTGGTATTTTACAATCTGCCTTCTGGCATTTGTTTACCATGACTGCGCACAGCCCGGTTGGTTTGTATCCCGATAAATTTTCAGTTAAAAAAGTAACAAATGCAATTGGCTCATTTGCCAATAATGATATACAGCATATTGACCCAACCGGTACCGATCATGAAAGTTTCAGTTTTGGACTGAAAAAATCTTTACTCAATTTTATGCATGGTGCCTGTTTTGGTTATCCATTGCAGAAATGGTTTGAACAGAAAGTTCCAAAAACATCCATCGCACCGGATTATATCATTAAAGCTATCGAAGAAGTTGAAATAATAAATACAAACACAAATACAAAAATTATTTTCCTGGGCAGACAACCCAAATCTGAAACCATCAACAAAAGCAAAAAAGGCAACCATTGGGAACTGTTATCGTTGACCTTTGAAACAAAAAAAGAAACCATCAATATTAAAGTTGATAAGGGCCAGGGTGTATGGTTAACCAATATTTTACAAACTTTGTCTATATCAAACCCTAAAACATTAACCCTGCAGGAAGTGAAAAAGGATTATGAAAATGCCGGGCTGGAAGACTTTGAATTGTTTTGGGATAATAAACCGGTTAACACATTATATAAAACC
Organism: Chitinophagaceae bacterium; assembly: GCA_031413755.1. GTDB lineage: Bacteria > Bacteroidota > Bacteroidia > Chitinophagales > Chitinophagaceae > Ferruginibacter. Next base: position 22,873 of record JANOFR010000015.1, on the reverse strand, counting down.
GGGTTACTGAAATTGTAATTTTCTACGGTAAGGCGGTAAAACCGGAATTTTGCTTTTACTGTATTCATGAATTTCCCCACTACTTATTTCCAGTACATAAACCGCTTGTAAAAAAACATCTGCTACCCCAAAATCATTCTTTATATTTATTGATAAAACAAATTTTAATGAAAAGAATATTTTTGGCTTTTACTACTATTGCCGGATTAATTTCCTGCAGTAATAATTCATCTATAACAGCTGCTAAGCCCGATATACTGCTTGCTAATTTAGACAGTACGGTAAGTCCCGCTGCTGATTTTTTTGATTATGCCAATGGCGGTTGGATAAAGAAAAATCCGATCCCGGGCGAGCAATCCAGTTGGGGCATCGGTAACCTTGTAATGGAAGAAAACCTGAAGCGCCTGAGAGAAATATCCGAAAAAGCGGCCACTATAAATGCTGCGAAAGGAAGCAATGATCAAAAGATCGGCGATTTTTGGAGCATGGCAATGGACAGTACGAAAATTGAAGCAGATGGTTTAAAACCCATTCAGCCTCTGCTGGATAAATTAAATGCAGTAACCGATATAAAAACATTGATAAGTACCGTAGTTGATTTTAAAAAGATCGGTTCTAATACTTTGTTCAGTGAATTTGTGGGCCAGGATGCAAAACAAAGCGATGTAATGGCCTACCAGTTATGGCAGGGCGGAATAGGTTTGCCGGAAAGGGAATATTATTTTAAAACAGATTCTGTAACCAGTAATATCCGAAACCAATACGTAAATCATATAATCAAAATGCTTACCCTGGCAGGTGAAGATGCAGCAGTAGCAGCCGGGGCTGCTAAAAATATTCTTGCCCTGGAAACTAAATTGGCCGCAGCTTCCCGTAAAATAGAAGATCTGAGGGATCCACACCGGAACTATAATAAAATGTCCGTTACCGACCTGAATAAAATGGCCGGCAATATGGACTGGGCCTCTTATCTGAAAAACCTGGGTGTAAAAAGTGTGGACTCGGTAATTGTTGGCCAACCGGAATTTTTTAAGGCACTTAATGATGCTTTAACCAAAACACCTATCGGCGACTGGAAGTATTATGTAAAATTTAATCTGATCAGCGACCTGTCGGGCGTTTTGCCTGATGCCTATGGTAATGAATCATTTAATTTTTCCAAATTATTCAGCGGCGCGAAAGAAAGAAAACCAAGATGGAAAAGAGCCATACAAATGGAAGAAGCTGCTATGGGTGAAATGCTGGGTCAGTTATATGTAAAGGAATTCTTTAACGCAACGGCAAAAAAGCGGTACAGTAATATGGTAGAAGATATCCGGATGGCATTGAAAGACAGGATCGCCAAACTTGACTGGATGGGTGACAGTACCAAACAAAAAGCTTATACCAAATTAGCGGCCATAAAAAGTAAAGTAGGTTATCCCGATAAATGGAAAGACTTTTCATCAATGGAGATCGGCCGGGAAAGTCATGCAAAAAATTATATGAATTCAAGGTTGTGGTGGCATAATTATGAATATGATAAACTGGGGAAACCTGTTGACAGGGATGAATGGGAAATGACACCGCAGACCTATAATGCCTATTACAATCCAAGTAATAATGAAATAGTTTTACCTGCAGGTATATTTACGGTACCCGGTTACCGGGATGAAGAACTGGATGACGCTGTCGTATACGGCTATGGAGGTGCCAGCACGATCGGCCACGAAATAACCCATGGATTTGATGATGAGGGAAGACAGTTTGATGATAAAGGGAATTTAGTAAGCTGGTGGACAAAATCAGATGAAGAAGCTTTTACTAAAAGAGCAGCGGTGATGGTAAAACAGTTCAATGAATTTGAGCCGGTAAAAGGATATCATATAAATGGTAAAGCATCATTGGGTGAAAATATTGCTGACCTTGGCGGGATCTTATTAGGCATTGAAGCCTTTAAAAAAACACAACAGTATAAAGAAAATAAAAGCATCAGTAACCTAACTCCCATGCAGCGGTATTTTATGGGCTATGCCCTGGGCTGGTTGGGCCATACCCGTGAAGAACAGTTGCGTAATAGTTTATTGACTGATGTACACTCGCCTGCTAAATACAGGGTTAACGGGCCTTTTGTGGATGTGGATGAATTTTATACAACCTTTAATATAAAGCCTGCCGATAAAATGTACAGGACCGATAGCTTACGAGTGAGGATCTGGTAGCCTCAACCACTCCCGATAGCTATCGGGACCCTTTCCTTGAAGAGAGGGAGGCCAGACAGCAACGATTAATTTATCTTTTGAACTAACTCATCATTTTAGTAATTTACTGTTCATTTATCAAATACATTCAAATGAGAACAGTACTTAAAAAAGACGAAAAGATATTACTCATCACAAGGCAGCACTGGCTAAGGTTAGTGCTGCCATTTTTTTCATGGTTTTTATTCACCATTATTTTATTATGGTGGTTAAACAATACGACTGCCTACATCATTATTTTACTGGCTGCCCTTTACCCGTTAATTGAGTATGTAAACTGGCGGCACAATCTATGGTGCGTTACCAATTTAAGGGTAGTTGATGAAACTGGTTTTTTTACCCGTTACTCCAAAGAGAGCCCGTTGGATAAAATAAATAATGTAGAGTACGACCAATCCATCTGGGGACGTTTGTTTGGTTTTGGTAATGTAGATATACAAACCGCTGCCGAGCTGGGCGAAACAAAATACCAACTCATTCATCATCCCAAACTTTTAAAAGACAGCATTACCCATGCACAGGAAGAATATAAAAAAATGCAGATAAGCAACCAGGCCACACAACTGGCACAGGCCATTGCCAAAACCAATCTTGCCGCACAGGCATCATCGCAAATGATCGCTGATGAACTGCATAAACTTTTTGAACTAATGCAGAAAGGTGCTATAACCCAGGATGAATATGTATTGCAGAAGAATAAGTTACTCGTTGGTTGACCGGTATTTTGAAAAGTATCGGGTTCCTTTTCAGCAATACTGAAAAAATAGATCAAATCATAATAAAATCAGAGTTGGTTTATATTTGCCGGCAGTAAACAAATTAAAAATGGTGATAATTGTTTTTGGATTACCCGGTTCAGGCAAAAGCTATTTTGCTTCAAAGCTGGCAGTAGAACTGGGCGCCAATTATATTAACAGTGATCAGTTGCGGTTGAACATGTTTTCAACAAGAACTTATACTGATGCTGAAAAACTGATGGTTTATGAATCCATGTCAGCAGCAATGACCGATGCCATAATAAATAACAGATCAATCGTACTGGATGCAACTTTTTATAAGGAGGCTTTAAGGGATTCATTTGAACAGCAGGCTGCAGCATATAATGCGCATATATTTTTTATAGAGATTACGGCACCTGAAGACATTATTGCAGAGCGGATGACAAAGCCCCGTACTTACAGTGAGGCAGACTTTGCAGTTTACCTGAAACTGAAAGCACTATTTGAACCGATGCAGCAGCAACACCTCGTGCTGGTATCATCCAACAATGATATTGCTCCGTTACTGCAGCAAGCCATTGAATATATTAATACAACCAAATGAATAAAAAGCAAATAAACACCCTTTTACAATCCAAAAAAATACAGCAGACCGGCATATCCTGGAAACTGGTTGAAACGCATATTTCTTTTGTTTTACTTGGCAAGCCGCTTGCTTATAAATTTAAAAAGGAAATTAAATATTCATTCCTTGATTTTTCAACATTAAAAAAACGTAAATATTTTTGTGAACTGGAACTGCTGTTGAATAACAGACTTAGCAAAGGGGTTTATTTAAAAGTTGTTCCAATACGCCGTATCAATAATGACTTGATTATTGATGGTACCGGCGGAAAAATAATTGATTATGCCCTGCAAATGAAACGGCTGCAGGAAGCCAAACAAATGCACCTGATGCTGGATAACAAACTGGTTACTAAAAAGCATATAGAAATACTTGCCGTTTTAATCAGAAATTTTCACAGGCAGGCAACAGTAATTAAAACAAAATTCAACCCACAGCATTTTGCTTCCAGGTTTAATGATATACGTTCCGTATCAGCTTTTATTAAAACGAACCTGGGGCCTGCGGCTTTTAAAACACTGGATAAAGCGGTTAGGGTTTCTGACCATTTTCTTAAAACAAGGCATGATCTTTTTACGCAACGTGTTCATGGTGGCTTTATCAGGGATTGTCATGGGGACCTGCATTCCCGGAATATCTTTTTATATCACAAGCCGGTAGTTTTTGATTGTATTGAATTTAATGATGAATTCAGGCAAATTGATGTATTGGATGAACTCGCATTCTTTTGTATGGACCTGGAGGCAGATGGGTTTTATAAATTAAGCAAGGCCTTTACAGATCATTATTTTAGTAAAACAAAAAACGACTTCGGAAAAAAAGAACAGTTACTTTTTACTTATTATAAATGTTACCGTGCCAATGTAAGGGCCAAAGTGAATGCCCTGCGTGCTATGCAGGCAACAGAACCCATGCTGCAAATAAACCTGGCAGAAGTAAATAAATACCTGGTATTACTGAATAGTTACCTGGCTGAACTCACGTGACGGGCTTTCAAAACACCTGCAATATCCTCCAAGGTAAAACCCTTTGCCTGTAACAAGATCAAATAATGAAATAAAAGATCCGCGGCTTCACCTTTAAACAATTCGTCATTTTCGTCCTTTGCTTCAATAATCAGTTCCACAGCCTCCTCTCCTACTTTTTGTGCAATTTTGTTTATGCCCTTTTCAAAAAGAGAACTGGTATAAGATTTTTCAGCGGGATCATTTTTTCGTTCTGCAATGATTTGTTCAAGTTGCAGCAAAAAATTGTCAGGGGCATTGATTTCATTCCAGCAGGTATCTGCTCCGGTATGGCAAACCGGCCCGGCAGGATTTACTTTGATCAGTAGTGTATCATTGTCACAATCAACTTTAATTTCTTTCACAAAAAGATAATTACCGCTTTCTTCGCCCTTGGTCCATAAACGGTTCTTACTGCGGCTGAAGAAAGTTACTTTCTGTATTTCCATGGTTTTGTGCAATGCTGCTTCATTTAAAAACCCAAGCATTAACACTTTATTGGTTGTGGCATCCTGAATAACAGCAGGAACAAGGCCATCAGCATATTTTTTAAAATCAAGGGTCATATTCTTATTGCTATTTGCTGCTGAACTAAATATTGTTTTAATGCCGGTATCTCTATTTCCTTATAATGAAAAATACTGGCAGCCAAAGCCGCATCAGCGCCGGCAATTTCAAAAACATCTTTAAAATGGGCTACTGTTCCTGCACCACCTGATGCAATAACCGGTACCGGCAAACCATTTGATAAGGTTGCTGTAATATCCAGTGCAAAGCCGTTTTTAGTGCCATCGTTATTCATGCTGGTCAACAGGATCTCGCCTGCACCGGCTTCTACTGCCTGCCTTGCCCAATCCGTTGTTTTGGTTTTGGTCTTTGTTCTACCGCCATTTAAATAAACATACCATTGGCCATCAGCTTCTTTTTTAGTATCAATGGCCAATACCACACATTGGCTTCCAAAAGCTTTACTCAATTCTATTAGTAAAGCCGGGTTTTTAAATGCTGCTGTATTTACCGAAATTTTATCTGCACCGTTCTGTAATAAGGCTGATACATCAGCAACACTTGTTATTCCGCCACCAACTGTAAAAGGAATATTAATATGGGAAGCAATTCGTTTCACCAAAGCTGCCAACGTTTTTCTTTTTTCAACAGTTGCAGTTATATCCAGAAAAACCAGTTCATCAGCTCCCTGTTCAGAATACAGCATGGCCAGTTCCACCGGATCGCCTGCATCACGGATACTTTCGAAGTTGATGCCTTTTACGGTTCGTCCATCTTTGATATCCAGGCAGGGTATGATTCTTTTTGTAAGCAAGATTTTAAGTTATGAGATATGAGTTATAAGTTTTAAGTTTTAAGTTATAAGTTATGAGTAATAAGTAATAAGTTATAGGTTGTACATTTTAAGTTGGTCAAATGTTATTAGATTTTCGTAGATCGCTTTTCCGATAATTACAGCAGAACATCCTATTTCCTCCAGTTTTTTTACATCATCAATATGGCTAACACCACCGCTGGCAATTAAATTAATTTCAGGATGCTGTACCCTGATCTTTTTATATAAATCGATCGAAGGGCCCTGCATCATTCCATCTTTTGAAATATCAGTACAAAATATATTCATTGCACCAAGACTGATCAACCTTCCGACAAAATCAAAAATATTAATTCCTCCGTCTTCGAGCCAGCCACTGATCTTTATTTTTTCGTCCAGTACATCAGCTCCAAACAAAAATTTTTCTGCACCAAATTCCATCAGCCATTCTTCCAGTATTTCCGGTTTTTTAACCGCCAGGGTGCCGATAGTGACCAAGGCAGCCCCGGCATTAAATACGGCTTCCACATCGTTAATATTTTTTACGCCTCCTCCAAAATCAATGATCACAGGGGTAGCAGCAGCAATCTTTTCAAGTATGGCAATATTTGTGATTTGCCCTGATCTTGCACCATCAAGGTCAACTATATGCAGCCGCTGAAAACCAGCATCGGCAAACTGCCTGGCTACATCAACCGGGTTTTCATTATATATTTTCTGATTAGCATAATCACCCCTGGTGAGGCGTACGCATTTACCGTTGATGATATCAATTGCAGGGATAATAGTCATGTGTTTAGTATAAAATTTTTTAAAATGGTTTCTCCAACCTTACCTGATTTTTCAGGATGAAACTGTACGGCATAAAAATTATCCTTTTGAAGAGCTGCACTGTACGGCAATATATAATCCGTTTTTGCTGCCGTATCATCTGAAAGTAAAGCAAAATAACTATGTACGGTATATACAAATGCTTCCTGCGGTAACCCATTAAATAAAACAGATCGGTAATCATAAACAGTATTCCAGCCAATTTGCGGTACTTTTAAAATGGGAGATTCAAACAATGTTACCTTTGTATCAAAAATGCCCAGGCATTCAGTATCTCCTTCTGCTGAATATCCACACATCAACTGCATACCCAGGCAAATTCCCAGTACAGGTTGCTGCAGGTTTACAATTACTTTATCCAGTTTTTTTTCATGTATATATTCCATAGCGGCATGCGCATGACCAACACCCGGGAAAATAACTTTTGATGCCATTCGGATTTCATCCGCATCATCAGTTACTATCGAATCCACCCCCAGCCTTTGTAAAGCATACTGCACACTTTGTACATTACCGGCATTGTATTTTATCAGTGCAATCATAAGATTCCTTTTGTTGATGGCAGTGCATTGTTATTGATGTCTCTCTTTACAGCCATCTTAATGGCTTTGGCAAAGGCTTTAAAAATGGCTTCAATTTTATGATGCTCATTTTCACCTTCAGCTTTAATGTTCAGATTACATTTAGCTGCATCGCTGAAAGATTTGAAAAAATGAAAGAACATTTCTGTAGGTACCTCCCCTATTTTTTCTCTTTTAAATGCTGCATCCCAAACGATCCAGTTGCGGCCGCCAAAATCAACGGCTACCTGAGCAAGGCAATCATCCATCGGTAATACCTGCCTGCCGGAAGGCACGGAAAACCCGTAACGCTCTATACCGCTTTTGTTGCCCAACGCTTTAGCCATGGCTTCCCCTAAGGCAATGCCTGTATCTTCAATGCTGTGGTGTTCGTCAATGTGAAGGTCGCCATTGCAAGTTATGGCAAGGTCAATATTTCCATGCCTTGCAACCTGATCAAGCATATGATCAAAGAAGGGTAACCCGGTTTTATTAACCGCTTTACCGGTTCCATCTAAATTTAACTCAACTGCAATTTTTGTTTCATGGGTATTGCGCTGATGGGTTATGATGCGGGGGGGTAATTTCAGAAAATGATAAATATCGGCCCAATTAGTTGTTTCCAGCACGACAACCTCTTTTTTGAGGTCTTCAATCCTGAGCTTAATTTCTTTTGCCCCTAAAGCAGCATCTGTATTCAGCCATATACCATTACAATTTAAATTTTTTGCCAGTTGCATATCAGTTATACGGTCTCCAATTACAAATGAACCGGCAATATCATAATCCGTATTGTTGATATATTTATTAAGGAGTGCTGTACCAGGTTTACGGGTGGGCGCATTTTCTGCAGGCAAGGTTTTGTCTATAATGACCTCAGCAAATTTTATCGATTCGTTCTCCAGACTTTTCATGACCATGTTTTGAAGCGGCCAAAAGGTTTCCTCCGGAAAAGAAGCACTTCCCAATCCATCCTGGTTGGTAACCATTACAAGTACATAATCAAGCTCTTCTGCGATTTTCCGCAAATAAAAAAACATGTTGGGGTAAAACTCCAGTTTGCTGAAATCATCCAGCTGATAAGTTGGCGGAGCTTCTTTTATTAAGGTGCCATCCCGGTCGATAAATAATATTTTTTTCATGGCTGATATTCATTTAAGGCTGATAATAAACTTTTATTCTCATCAGGAGTTCCAATGCTGATCCGTAAACAATTTTCACAACCGGTTTCTTTACTTCTGTTACGCACTACAATACCTTTTTCAGTAAGGTATTTATAAAGTGTATCTGCATCATCAACTTCAAGTAAAATAAAATTGGCATTGGAAGGATAAATAGTTTTTACAAAAGTAAAATCATTGAATGCCTGCAGCAATTTTTCTTTTAGATCCCGGGTTTGTGTGATCCATTCATTTACCTGCAGGGTATTTTGTAAAGCTTCAATACCGATTTGCTGAGTGGCTTCATTTATATTGTAGGGTGGTTTTACTTTGTTGAATAAATCAATGATTTTCAACGATGCATAACACAAACCGAGCCTTAATCCTGCAAGCCCCCAGTCTTTTGATAATGTTTGCATCACAATCAAATTGGGGTATGTTGTTAGCTCATCAATAAATGATCTTTGCTTTGAGTAATTGATATAAGCTTCATCAATGATCACTATTCCCGGGAAATTCTTCAGCAGCAATTCCATATCTGCCCTGTTCATATTATTACCGGTTGGGTTATTGGGCGAACAAAGGAAAAGCAATTTTGTATTTGTATCAGCGGCACCCATTATTCCTTCCACATCTAATTGAAATTGGTTTGTAAGATTTACTTTTCTTATTTCAACAGCATTGATATCAGCATTAACAGCATACATGCCATAGGTAGGCGGACAGATGATCACATTGTCTATACCCGGATTACAAAAGATACGATAGGCCAGGTCAATGATCTCATCGCTGCCGTTGCCAATGCAAATATTTTCAGGGGGTACCCCTTTTATCAATGCCAATTTAAATTTTAACTGCCATTGCAATGGATCAGGGTATCGGTTATACCTCACTCCCTGCCCCGCTCCATGCGAACCGGGCAGCGGGGAACCATAAGCATTTTCATTGGCATCTAAAAACACAGATGCCTTACCGGTATATTCATGCCGGGCAGATGAATAAGGTTTCAGGTTCCATATATGTGCTCTTACAAATTTTTGAAGATCAAATTCCATTATTGCTTTTTTAATTCGGTTAATCTGAGCGATACTGCATTTTTATGAGCATCTAATCCTTCTGCTGCTGCCATAACTTCAACTGCTTTACCAATTTTATTTATTCCCGCTTTGGTTAATTCCTGAAAAGTTATCTTTTTAACAAAGCTGTCCAGTGAAACGCCGCTGTATGCTTTTGCAAATCCATTTGTAGGCAGCGTGTGATTGGTGCCTGATGCATAATCTCCGGCACTTTCCGGAGAATAATGTCCCAGGAAAACACTACCAGCATTAACAACCTTGTCTGCAAGTTCTGCTGCATGATCTGTTGCAATGATCAAATGCTCCGGTGCGTAATCATTTAAAAGTTCAAATGCATCAGCTTCATTTTCCAGTACAATCGCAAGGCTGTTTTGTAAAGCCAGCACAGCAATTTCTTTTCGTGGTAATAAAGAAATTTGTTTTTCAATTTCTCTTTTTACATTTTCGATAATAGATAATGAGGGAGCCACTAATACAACCTGGCTATCGGCCCCATGCTCAGCCTGGCTTAGCAGATCAGCGGCAACAAAAACCGGATTGCAGGTTACATCAGCATAAACAGCAAGTTCACTTGGCCCAGCAGGTAAATCAATAGCTATGCCTGATGCATTAACCAATTGTTTGGCGCAGGTAACGTATTGGTTACCCGGGCCGAATATTTTATTGACCTTACTAACTGTTTTGGTGCCATAGGCCATAGCAGCAATTGCCTGCACACCACCAATCTTATACATGTTTTTTAAGCCAATGAGTTGAGCAACATACAAAATAACAGGATTTACTTTTCCGTCTTTACCTGGGGGGGTGCAAACAATAATTTCTTTACAACCCGCCTGCACTGCCGGGATACCGAGCATCAATAAAGTAGAGAACAAAGGCGCTGTACCACCAGGAATATATAGGCCCACTTTCTCAATGGCAACTGATTTTCGCCAGCAGGTTACCCCATTTGTTGTTTCAACCTTTGCCATATTTTCTCTCTGTAAATTGTGAAAGGAAGAGATATTATCCTTAGCCAATTCAATTGCCGCTCTCAGATCAGTATCAACATTTGTGATGGCTTCAGCTATTTCTTTTTTGGTTACTTTAAATTCATTTATTTCAACAGCATCAAACTGTTTGCTGTATTTTTTAATTGCAATATCACCGGCTAACTTAACCTCTTCAAGAATGGCAGTAACTGTTGCTTCCAGTTTTGAATAATCAAAAGCCGGGCGTTGTAAAATTTTCTGCCAGTTTTCCTGTTCAGGATTTACGTAAATTTTCATAATTCAACATATTGCTCCTAAAGAGCTTTGATTAAAAATTTATTTATCATTTTATTTATACCAAACTACCCCTCTGCGGGGCTGTTTCAAACAATCATCTTTTCAATCGGCAGTACTAAAATCCCTTCCGCTTCACATTTTTTTAATTTTTCAATCACCTCCCAAAAGTCGTTCTCATTAACCACGCTTTGTACACTGCTCCATCCTGCTTCTACCAGGGGTACTACGGTCGGGCTTTTCATTCCAGGTAATAAAGAAATAATATTTTTTAACTGACTGTTCGGTGCATTCAGCATGATGTATTTATTGTTCTTTGCTGTTTTAACCGAATTGATACGCAACAATAATTTCTCCAGTAATACCTTATTTTCTGCTGAAAGGCTTTTATTGGCAGTCAATACAGCTTCTGATCGTAAAATAACTTCTACTTCTTTTAACCCATTGGTAAAAAGGGTACTACCGCTGCTCACCAGATCGCAGATAGCATCTGCCAAACCGATGCCGGGTGCAATTTCAACCGAGCCGCTGATCTCATGTATCTCTGCATTGCTGCCTTTTTCATTTAAATATTTTTGGAGGATGCCCGGATAGGAAGTAGCGATCTTTAGATCATTCAGGTCAGTAACGGATTGGTAAGTCATTGTTTTAGGTACTGCAATGCTCAACCTGCATTTGCCAAAACCAAGCCGGAAAACCAGGTCTATTTCCTTCGCTTTTTCCAATAATACATTCTCACCTACAATACCAATATCAGCTACGCCATCGTACACATACTGCGGAATGTCATCATCCCTTAAAAAATAAACTTCTAACGGGAAATTTTCAGCAACTGCCTTTAACTGATTATGTCCATTGTGTAACTGAATACCGCACTCCTTTAAAAGTTTTACCGACTCCTCGTATAATCTCCCCGATTTTTGAATAGCGATTTTTAACATGTTTTAATTTTTATCTGAGTTTTGTGCAATAGAAAAGGGCTCACTTTTCAGTAAGCCCTTTGAAAATATGATAATTACACATACGTCAACATAGCTTACCGGTTGGTAAAGTATGGTGATGATGTATGTATATGATATGTTTCATTTATAATGCAAAGTAAAGGCTGATGAATTGATCTGCCAAATTAAATTTATAATGATTGAATATTAATACCTAATCCAGGCGAATCATTAAACAATATTCTCCCTAAATCAAATTGTACGCCTGCTGCAATATCTTCTGCCAGCAATAACGGCCCGTCTATATCCACATAGTCCAGCATAGGTGCCAGTTGTGCAATGGCTGCAGTACCAACAGAACTCTCATTCATACAACCCACCATAACTTTCATGCCCAGTTCTCTGCCCCGGGTTATCATACGCCGTGCAGGTGTAATGCCGCTGCATTTGGTTAGTTTAATATTGATGCCGTGAAAATGGTTGTGGCATATTTCAACATCTGCTTCAGTAACACAACTTTCATCTGCGATCAAAGGCAGTACCGATTGATCAAATAATATTTTCATTCCCTCCCAATCATCTTTTGCCAAAGGCTGTTCAATAAACTCAACCCCCAATTCTTTTAAGATTGGTATTTTTTGCAATGCCTGTTCCACTGTCCAGCCGGCATTGGCATCTACCCTGAAAACGGCATCCGTGTGTTTACGTAATGCTGACACCATGTCTATGTCGCCAGCTACCCCAACCTTAATTTTATAAATGGGCCAAGGTTTTTCTTTCATTTTGGTAACCATCTTTTCAATAGTATCAATGCCAATTGTATAATCGGTCAAGGGTGCTTTTGCAATATCCAGGCCCCATAATTCATGCAGCTGTTTTCTTTTTAGTTTGCCGTAAATATCCCATCCTGCCATATCCAAAGCACAAACCAAAAACGGATTTGCAGGAAATAAATGATGCAGGTAATGCCAGTATCTTTCCGGATCGGAGAAAGCAAATTTTTCAACAAATATTTTTTTGCGTTCCAGGTCCTCTGCCATTTTTTCAACAGGAATATTATAATAGCTGATGGCAGGTGCTTCGCCATAACCCTTTATGCCCATGAAATCAAGCTCAACTACAAATGTTGGCTGATGTGTTTTTGTTCCTTTAGAGATGGTGAATGGATAATGAAATGGAAGATTATATATTTTGTATCGTACTTTCATTGTTCTGGAAATTACCTTCCGCTTTCCGCAATATAATTTTTTAATTCTTTCGTAAAATCGTTTTCTTTCAACAGGTCTTCCAGGTTAATATGCATGCGGTAGTTCCAGTAATGTTCGGCTTCGGCAGGGTTATTGATCCTTTCTTCATTTGGATCTTCCCTTCTGATCTTTTCATTCATACCCATCAGGTCCTGTAATTGAAAAATACTCCACATGGCCGGTGAATACAGGTGTTCCAGAATAATTTCTTTATTGATCCAGGGCTCGCAATAAACAGGTGGCTCTCCTTTTTGGCCCATCAGCTGATTATAAAACTGTTTTGTTTTAAAACTGTCTTCTTCCCACCATGCCCGTATCGTACTCATATCATGTGTTGAAGGTGATACCACACTCAGGTAAGGTGCATCATTGGGATGAAAAAATTCAGTCCCCGTTTTTTTAGGCATGCGTTGTATCTCCAGACTTAATATACCGAGTTGTGCCATCACTTCCGGAACACAATGTGGTACCAGTCCCAGGTCTTCTCCGCAAACCAGCATGGCTGTATTGCGTTTGAGGCCCGGAAGTTTCTTCATGGCTTCTTTTTGCCAAAGTTCATCCTGGCGGTGGAAGAAATAATTAACATAGAGTAATGATAATTCATGTTGGGCATGCTTATCTAAATTTTTAAAAGAGGTAGTATCCTGTACTGAAAATCGAAAATGAAACTCCTGGCCATTTGATCCTTCAACTTCAAAAAGAATAACATTACTGATCAACTCATATAAACCCAGTTTAACCGTATTATCAAAAACATTTTGAGTTAAAAAATAGGCTTCAACTTTCCGCTGGGTATTAAATTTTTCTTTCAATTTATTCCCATTGAAAAATGTCTTTTTAACCTCTTCCTTTTTATTGGCAAAAAGTTCTATCAATATTGTATCCGTTATAAAAGGTTGTGTATACCGAAATCTTTCAAAGGCAATATTTTTTTTAAAAAATTCATTGATCGATACCGGGATAGTAGGAACAAACCTGCCCATTATTCCTTCAACGGCGTGTGATGGTATGCTCCATATCCTGAAAAAGCCAAGGATATGATCAATCCGAAAGGCATCAAAATAATTACTCATCTGATCAAATCTTTTGCGCCACCAGGTAAAATTATCTTTTTGCATGGTTTCCCAGTTGTAGGTTGGAAAACCCCAGTTTTGTCCTTTTGCGGTAAAAGCATCCGGTGGTGCTCCTGCCTGTTCATCCATATGATACAAGCCGGGTTCCATCCAGGCATCTACACTGTTGCGGCATATCCCTATCGGAATATCCCCTTTAATAATAATTCCGTTCCGGTGTGCATACTCCGTTGCATCCTTTAACTGAAGGTGAAGCTGAAATTGTGTAAAATAATGCAATGCAATTTCATGATACTGTTTTTGTGAGGGGCTAATCAGCACCTGTATCTCACTTTCATCATAAACGGCATAAGTTTTCCAGGTATTAAATTCGGCCGTTTTATATTTATCCCGTAAATAGGAGAATGCTGCGTATGGCTCAAGCCAGTGCCTGTTCAATTCAAAAAAAGTGATGTAAACAGGGTCATCTTTAAAACTTTCTTTTTTAAGTTCATATAGATCCAGGATAGCAGCTTTTTTAATTTTCATAACCGCTTCGTAATTAAGTGCGGGCAACTTATTTAATGCTTCTCTTTCGGGTATCAGCTTTTTAAAAACAACTTCGGATTCCTTTCCTGCTGTTTCTTCTATATTTAACAACAGGGGATGCAGAGCAAAGGCCGAAATTGCCGAATATGGATAAGAGTCTTTCCAGCTAAAAGTAGCTGTCGTATCATTAACAGGCAGTATCTGAATCATTTTAAGCCCTGCCTTTTTTGCCCAGTCAACCAGCAACTTTAGATCTGTGAATTCACCGGTACCCATACTTTTTTTACTGCGCAGGCTAAAAACCGGAATGGCAACGCCTGCTCCTTTCCAGTTTATGTCATTTACTTTGGCAAAGCCATCATGTATGATTGTAACTGTATTTTTTACATCTTCATTAAGTATTATCCTGTTATTCCCTTCTTCAAATTTGATAAACTTTTTATCGCGGGTATTATAAGTGCCGTATTTGTATACAACCGGAAAATTTACTTTTGAAAGATCAATACGGGTTGTCCACCAGCTGTCTTTTTTAGATAGCAGCAATACATTTCCATTATCCCATTCATGTAATGCTGCTGAAGATCCGCCGATACAAATGATCTCATTTTCTTTGAGCAGTGGTGCTTTTACCCTGAATTCGTGGGTATATGATTTTGTATTGTTTTTTTGTACGATCTTTTTTACTGATTTATCTTTCAGTAACACATCCATGAAAGGAGATGTATAAAAAACATTCTCAAAATCACCGGCATGATTCCAGGTATCAGAAAGAACTGTTTTTGCTGCTTTTATTTTGCTGATATCAATTATACGGTCGTCGCCAAACTCCGGTACCTGATCTCCGTTTTCTTCCTGAAGAAGATACCGGTAGGTAAAGGGTTCTAAGATCGTTTTGTTGTCAACTTCTATGCTGCCATGCCATAATTGTTCATTAAGGTAGGTAAGGGCAAAGGATTTATTACTGTCATCATTACCCAAAAAACTAACATTGCCACTAACAAAAAGGGACTGTCCATACTTTGTTGAATAGCGTAAATAAAAATGTAAAATCATCCAAAAGGGTTAAGAAGCAGCAATATAACACTTTACAGAAAAAATTTGACAGGAAATTGCTAAAAATTGTGCAATAAAGAGTTCTGCCTTATATTTGCAAAAAATATATTAAATGGAAACAACCAAGAAGAAAACCGGGCTTTACTGGATTTTGTTTTTACTCTCTGTTGCTGCTTTTTTTATTGTACTGGCATCACCCATTGGCTCTTATTGCTCGATGGTACTGCCTTTTAACACTTTATTTTTAGCAAAGGCACTGGATATAATGTAAGCTGTTACTACAAATTATATTTGCCATTCGCTTTTTTGCGGATGGTTTTCTATTATACCGATCTAATTTTCTTTGATAGCTAAATGCCGGATTGTACATTTACCTCAGCATTGCTATATAGGCTGTTGATTTAATTAGCAATGATAAAATCGGGGCGGCTTATAAAGTTGCTGATGTATTTAAACCGGATATTACTGTTTATTTCTACTTTCCATTCTTTCATATCCCCATTTACCCTTGGAAAATAATATCCTTTTAATTCAATCGTTCCAAAGACCAGGTTTTCATTGCGGGTACGTACTCCTCCCCCCAGGGTTGTAAAAATATCGCTTTGATGTAACCCCAGCTTTGTAGGTTTTAACAGGATAAAATCAGTAAAAATAAAAGGTGCAAATCTGAACCCCAGTAATTTTGCAGTATTATAAAAAACAGATTCAGCTTTTATTACTGCCCTTAGATCGGAACTAAGGGTACCATTACTAAAATACGGCAATCCAAAATCACTGTTTAAAAATAATGGTGTATTTAAAACCGGATTTGCCTGTGCGGTTATTCCCGTGCTTATGAATACACGATTAAACCAACTGTTACTTAGTTTCCGTAACCTCGTAAAATGGTTTACTTCAAAAAGCAGGTCAATATCTTCAAATCGGTTACGGTAAAAATAACTGCCTATTTTAAATATATACTTGCTGTAAAATCCCTTTTGTCTCAGATTGGCTATAGTAATATCCAATCCGCCATATGGCCTTCTGATGGTTTGTTTATTTATATAACCTGTGGTAAGCGCTATGCTGAACCCTTCGGGAATATCTTCACTACGGCCAAAACCATAAATAAAATTTGCTTTATAAAATACCTGCTTAAAAATATTTAACGCTGCCAGTGTTCCGGTGAAATCGGTAAACCGGTAATCAAAAGTATCCCTGTATTTTATCGGTACACTTATAAAGTGCTGTTTAAATCCCCTAACTCCAACAAAGCGGTGAACCCTGATTTCTTTATTGGCATATAGTGAACGTTTACTATCAAGGCTATAGCCAAACCAGGCATCTATATTGTAATTTGCGTATTTTATATCAGTTTGGTATATGGAATCTGTATCATAAACATTTCTTGTTCGGTTATATGCCCATATCAATGCACCGGTACTTGGTATATAGGCGGTAACCAAAGGTTTTTCTATCCGGGTATAAACAGAAGTTTCCTGGTTACGGCCACTGCTGAAAGCATATTTGTAATCCTGGTAACCCGAAACCCAGTCAATAAAAGAGCCCCCGATATTTCGTCTTATTAACTCACCACCTATACCGGTTTGCGGGTACCTGCCTTTTTCCAGATAAGTGCTGAATAATAACCTGGTACCACTACCCAGAAAATTTTCTTCCTGCAATACACCCCTGCCTTTTTTTGTGTTGCTTACAGAAAGGTTTACGCCAATTGAAAAAATATCTTTCGTTAATACGACCACATCAACCGAGTCGGTACTTCCATCAGCATAATCAACCAGTATCCTGGCATCTTTTATATAAGGTAATTCCCGCAAATACCTTTCATTATCTGCAAGCAGGAACGGAAACAGAAAATCTCCTTCTTTAAAAAATAAATTGTTGGTAATGACTTTTGCCGAAGTGTTTTTATGAAATAATTTGCCTACCGTTACGCCCAAATTTTTTTTTATCCGGGCTGTATCATCAATATTATATTCAAATCCAAGCCGAATAGATTCTATCGAACGGATGATCTTTCCTTTGTATTTTAAAAACTGATTTTCAATCTTTACCGGAACATCATCTGGAGGGGTAACTGAAATACTTTTTCCAAACCTGCCCAATAACCCTTTTTTTTTAGCCAAAAAAAATGTATCGGGGCCTTGGGGTAATTCCTGCGCAATTAGCGGATAATAAAATATTAAAAAGGCAATACTGCTCAATAATGTGTAAAACAGCTTTTTTACCATATCCGGGATGACAATAATAACCTGATTAATGGGTTAAAGATATTGAAATACAGGGAATAGTATTTTAATATCCCTTGATCATCGGTTTACCCAGATTATAAGACGAAGAATAGGGTATAAAAGATGTTAACGATATTCGTTTCTATAACCCGGATTATGATCGGTTATAGCATCATGGGAATTTTAACGGGACTATCTTATAGACCTGGTACCCTTATAACTGCGGTTGGCAGCCTGTTGCATTGATATAGAAGGAGAGCAGGAAACTAAAAACATCACGATAAACAAAAAGATTGTAAAGTTTTTCATTTGGATTTGATTTTTGGATTAAAAGACTACATAAAATTATAAATAAATCCAATTATTTTATCAGGAAAACTGCCCTTTTTTTATGTAAATACACTTGCGGTTAATACGATAAATATGTATCAGGCTGGAATATAATTTATTAAGTGAAGCGTTTCACTAATGTATGGTAATGTTGGGAATATAGTGCTTGTATTCGTTCTTTACATTGAAAGGAGGTTTTTCATCGGAAATAATATGGGATTCTATTTGTTTTGCAGAAGCCTGATCGCAGAGCCAGAAAACAAACCAAAACTCAGCTGTATTTCCATAGGTTCCGATATTTTTATTACCTATCCCCCTGTAATGGTTAAGCAGCCTTTGCCTTATAGTTTCACCAGTGGCAATTCCGATATACATTACCTGGTAGCTGTTACCCGTTTTTTTAAGGACCTGGTAAACACCAAAAGCTGCGGGTGCCTTAATGCTGATCCTGGAACTGTTGAATTCAAATGGACCGGTCCATGAACGATAATATTTATCCTGGTACATAAAATTTATTTTCTTAACGGGTATTACAAGATAATAAAAAAAAACAAAGGCTCCCTTTTTTTATTATCAATATGTAAAAGCAATGTAGTATATGTTATTGACAGCCGGGAGCTGTGCAAACCCTGCCCGCTCCGGCAGAAATTACAGCTCCCTTTTTTATATTTTTATAATTTTTTTTTCATGATTACTTTGATAGGCTTTCTCAATAATTTCAATTACGTTTCTGCCGGCTTCGGCACTAACTGGCAGATCAGCTCCTTCCGTTAATGCGAGGTATATGCCGTTATAATATTCCATATAATTTCCATTTTCAGATGGCAGGTATTCCCGGATCACTTTACCCGCTCTTTCGGTATGTAGCAGGCCCCTTTCATTTTCAGGTTCTTTACCCCAGTCTTTTGCATCGGGCGTTAAACCACTTTGTAAAGCTGTTTCCTGAACATCTGTTCTTGTTTTTATAAAGGAGCCTTTTGTACCGTGCAAAATATAGGATGGCAGAGGCTCCCGTACTACATAACTTGCTTTGATCCTGATCCTTAATGCGGAATAAAATAAAATCAGTTCCATATAATCATCTACCAGCGATATTTTTCTTGCGGCAGTAATATCAGCAAAGATGGATTGCGGTTTGCCGAATAAACATAAAGCCTGATCAATTAAATGCGAACCCAGATCATACAATAAACCGGTTCCGGGGCCGGGAATTTCTTTGTGTCCTTTTGGGCTGAGTTCTTCTTTAAAACGATCAAAATGAAATTCCACTTCTACAAGATCACCTAACAAATTTTCATGAACTACTTTCCGTATAATTTTAAAATCACTATCATACCTGCGGTTTTGGTAAACAGATAATAATTTATTTTTTTCTTTTGCCAGAGCAATTAATTCGTCACATTCTTTTACAGTAATACAAAATGGTTTTTCAACAATGATATTCTTACCTGACAACAGTGCTTTTTTTGCAAAATCAAAATGGGTGTAATTGGGTGTATTTATTATAACCAGATCAATGGCGCCGTCTTTTAACAGATCTTCGTACGTATCAAAAGATCTTATCCTGGGATATTTATTAAATGCTGTTTTTTTGGTTCTTTCCCAAACACCATATAATTCAAAGCCCTTATGTAAATGAAGGAATGGCGCATGAAAGATACTGCCACTCATTCCATAAGAACACAATGCGGTTTTAATGATCTGCATAATCGTTATTTAGTAGCAATTCTGTTACACTCAATATACCCGACTGGCTTGTATAAGCTGGCTTATTAATTATACAATCCGCCTTTTTTCAAAATATTTACGGTGATGTAGCTGATCCGGAACAGAACTTAACTATTGTAAATTTAATAAGATTTATTGAACCTTATCAAAGATCATCATTCGTTGATGGCCGGTAAAACAGCCAGCTGCAAAAATTATATCAAAGACCAATGTTACACAGGATGTGCCAGGCCAGGACCTGATCATAAATTCCAGGTCAAAAAAAAGCCGCCTCATAATTCATGAGGCGGCTTTTATTAAATGATACTATTTAATTTTTTACAATCTTTTCGGTGAATAAAATTTTGCCGCTCATGTCAGCAATTTTAATAAAATAAACAGCATTGGGTATTTTCTTTAAATCTAAAGTGGTGATCATGTCGTTGATCTGTTGTGTATAAACAGCCTTGCCTGAAATATCATATACGGTCAGATTTTTCTGGGTATTATCTCCCAACAGGTAAACATTTACTTTGTCCTTTACCGGGTTAGGGAAAATTTTCACCATTAGATTTGAAGCCTGCGGCAATTCCTGTACAGTGGCAGTACCCAACTGCACTTTTAAGGTATAACAGTTGGTTGCACTGTTTGCCCCGCTATAACCATATACATGAGCATAATATGTACCTGCTGTATACGTCCTGGTTATTGTTTCGTTTGCTGTACCACCTGCCTGCGATATGGCTAATTGAGTAGTACCATTACTACTGTACAATTTAATATCATAATCAAATGGCAATGTTGTCAAAGTTATGGTAGCTGTACCGCCTGTTGTAATTACAAATTTATAATAATCATTATCACCGGTAGGGCTAATTAAACCTTTAACATTCGTGTTAAACGGAATGGTAGCTGCACCAGCTGCATTTCCATTGGTACTAACATCTAAAGGGCCGGGACATGTACTTATAGCACCAGTTGTAAACTGTGCCTGGGTATAGGTGCTGCTTAATCCAACGGCAGTACAATTTGCCCTCACTCTCCAATCGTATAAAGAAGATGCAGTTAAACCGCTTACTGAAACTGAAGTTGAAGCTGTTGCCGTTGCAGCCACAGTCCATGTTCCGGAAACATTTAATTTATAATCCACATCATAATTAGCGGCACCGCTTACTGCTGTCCAGCTAACCGTAGCGCTGCTTGAAGTTATTGCGGTTGATGTTAAACCGGTTGGCGCATTACAGCTTGCAGGAGTTGTTGTGGTAAACTGAGCCTGGGCATAAGCACCGGTAGCACCCGTACAATTTGCCCTTACTCTGTAATCGTATAAACTTCCCTGGGTTAAACCACTTAATGCAACTGAAAGATTAGTTGTTGCAGTAGCAACATTGATCCAGGTACCCGATGAATTTAATTTATAATCTACATCATAATTTAATGCACCACTTAATGCAGTCCAGCTTACTGTTGCGGTTGTATTGGTTATTGCTGAAGAAGTTAAACCGGTAACCGTACCACAGGATGGCGCTGCACCGATGATCGTTGTAAACAAGCCACGGCCATGTGTTGCGGCAGAAAGTAATCCATCGCTTGCACGGTATTGCAACATATCGGTACGTACGTTAGGAAAACCTGTTTCCGGATTCCAAATTGTAGAAGCTCCATTAATTAGATCGGTTTGCCAGATACCGGTTTCTGTTGCAATGATCGCTTTGGTATTGCTGCCGGGATAAAACATGGCCCAGCGTACAGGCATATCAGGTAAATTACCATCAATGGCCGACCAGGTTGATCCGCCATTAGCAGTAACCCAAACATTGCTTATGCCATAATTTGAATAAACTACAATGATATTTTGTTCATCCGTTCCCAATTCAATACAGGAAATATTTGTACTGGCTGTTGTCATTCCTGCACCTATAATACTGGTGTAAGCAGGAGTTGTATTGGCAGCAGTTGCTTTAATTAAAGAGGGCGAAATACCATTTCCTCCTCCACCAAAATACACGGTGTGATTTGTATAGGGTGAAACTTTGACCGCAGAAACTTTACCGGAACTTAACCCACTCATGGTTACAGATGTAAATGTGCTGCCGGTTTGCGGATTGCTCCAGCGAACAAAGGCATTAGCAACACCGCTGCAGTACATAATATTATTTACATCATCATAATCAGTTGGGTTAATAAACTTACCGGCAGTGCCGGAATAATTTACGGAGGACCAGGTAGATCCGCTGTTCGTACTTCTTCTGTACTGGTTGTACACATAAGAACCCCATTGGTATTGTCCCTGGTTTTGATCGATATGAACAAAGGCTCCATCACCTCCGGTAACTTCAACCGAAGCGCCTAAGCCTGCCGTATTTAACTGGTGTACCCCATTGTCCTGAGCTCCAGCTAAAAAATAATTTGAAGATGTTGGGTGATTGGCCACAGCATAAAATTGTTTGATACGTAAACCCTGGTTTCTGTCGGTAATAGTTGTCCCCCCATTTGCAGAGTAGTGTACGCCACCATCGCAACCAAATAAAACCTGGTTGTTACTGCGCCAGGTAATTATTTGCTGATCGGCATGAACATATTGTCCGGTAGTACCCACCCACTCACTTATTTTAGACCAGGATGAACCGCCGTTTGTTGTTTTGTAACAATCCAGACTTCCAACAATAACATTGTTGGCATTATTGGGATCAATGGCAATGGCCATACAATACCAGGCTTGTCCGCTGGTAAAGGCAGGTGTTGTTCCGGTGGCAGCCCAGTTTGCACCACCATTAGTTGATTTATAAATGGTGGTTACACCAAAAGCTGAGTTTGATGGTAATGCGTATAAAGTATTACCATTACTGGCCAGGTCAACATTATATTGAACCGGTGAAAATGAAACAGCAGCTGACGTCCAGGTAGAAGAAGTAACTGTGGCAGGGTTATCAGTATACCGGTAACCGGCACTTCCTGCGGC
>JANOFR010000014.1:0-2131 GCA_031413755.1 Chitinophagaceae bacterium | reverse complement strand
CTTCGCATCAAATTGAGATGGATCATTGGTACTGCAGAAAATATATTCGCCAGAATTTAACTCGGGTGATAAGGTTTTTAGAATTTGGGATAAGTTGGTTTCACCTTCTAACATGGCTGAATTATATTTTTTTATGAAGTTAGCACGCGTTTTCAACGTGTGCAACTTACACTTTTAGGCAAACTGGTTTTCACTATGTTAGTTCAATGTCTGAAAAATACAAATTTAATGACCGAGAAGGCACTTACTTTATTACCATGTCCACTGTAAGATGAATAGTCATTTTCACAAGGCCAGAGCTAAAACAGGTGATAATAGATTCTTTGAGCATGGCCAAAAAGAAAAAAGGCTAGTCATTAATGCTTAGAGGTTGAACTATTGGAGTGATGATTGGCAAGCATAGAGAAAGGCACTCAAAAACCTTAATGAAAAGATAATCTCTAAAGATATTAAACATAAGAATTGATGATAAACTTTAACAATTTATTATCAACTAAATGGCCGAGATAATACTCGCAACTCTTGCTGGCTTAGTTCTATTCTTGTTTGCTGTTAGCAGTCTTTCAGAAACAATTCAAAAAGCGATAGGCGAAAATGCTAAGAAATGGATTTTAAAATTTAATTCAAATACACTTTTAAGTATACTAACAGGGACAATCGTAACAACATTATTAGATTCTTCCTCCGCGGTAATAATTATAACAATCATTTTTGTCAATTCTAAGCTTCTCACTTTTAGACAAGCGATGGGCATTGTGCTTGGTGCAAATATTGGCACAACCATCAGCAGCCAAATTATTGCAATGGATATTGGTAAATATTCGCCCATTCTATTAGCAATAGGCTTTCTCTTATTGTTTGTTTCTAAATCTGAAAAAATAAACAATACCGGTAAAATCATTCTTTACTTTGGTGTGCTTTTTTTTGGTTTATTCACAATGGAAAATGCAGTGGAACCGCTAAAAAATGAGCCCTATTTTATAGAATGGCTAAAGAAAACTGAAAGCCCAATTACTGGTTCTCTAATAGGTGCAATTGTTACTTTGATAATACAATCGTCATCGGCAACAGTTGGTATGGCTATTATTTTATCTAAGAAAGGATTAATTGGACTTGCGGGTGGAATAGCTGTAATGCTTGGTGCTGAACTTGGTACATGTAGCGATACACTATTAGCTACAATTAAAGGGAGCCGGCAGGCACTGAAAACAGGGCTTTTCCATTTACTTTTCAATTTTCTATCTATCGCATTAGGCTTGATTTTCTTTTATCCATTTTTGCACTTGATTGAAATGATTGGTAAAAACGCCCCAATAGAAAGATCTGTAGCAAATGCACATATGCTTTTTAATGTTATAGGTGTTTTAGTGTTTGTTTGGACAATTCCTCTCTTCGAAAAAGTGTTAAACAAATTGCTTCCTGATAGATAAAAGCGATGCGCAAAAGTGAATGGCACCTTCACCAACCTAAAAACGTGAATCAACAAAAAAGGCTGATCGCTCAGCCTTCCTAAAATTGATAAAGTCCGGTATTAAGTAGCCCAGGTTTTTCCATTGCCTGCCTCAGACAACGGAAGGCAACCTTTGTATGCCCCGGGCACTGCCTCGTATTGTAATACTTGTGTAGCGCCAGGCTCGGATGTAAAGAAACCCAACAACGTGAGTTCTTTTGTCATTAAAATAAATGGGCGCTTGGCTTCTCGGTTTTCCTTTGCCTCTGCAACAGCAGCAGCATGTGTTTTCTTCACTAACTCCACTTGTTGCTCGGGCTTGCAATAAATGAAGCTGTCGCCATAGGTCTTCTTTGCTTCTTCGTCAAAAGCAGTGAGACCTTCTAGGAAGCGATCCTGGTCTTCTTTTTTATAGCAATCTTTCAGCATGGTATCAATAAACCCAGGAACGCCAACATCCTTAGCACCTGGTGTATCTGTTTTTGGTATAATGATCTCCGCCACTTCCATGACAATGCGTCCTTGATCTTCGTTAAAAAATCGAGGCACATAGGTAAGTTCGGGGGTTGTTTTGCAACCTTGCATAAGACCCGCAAATGCCGAGGCAGAAATAGCAGCCCCCATCATCAGTGCTGTTTTGCGAAGCGCCTCTCTTCTATCTATTATCGTATTCATAGTTAA
>JANOFR010000013.1:0-9998 GCA_031413755.1 Chitinophagaceae bacterium | reverse complement strand
TTCCTTATTCCCACAGCCATTCTTGGTGTGCCTGCGGAGGTCATTAGCCTTGTAGCACCCATCCATTTGTTTGCACAGTTTTGGTACCATACTCGGTTGATCGGTAGCATGGGTGTATTGGAAAAAATCATTGTGACTCCCTCGCATCATCGTGTGCATCATGCCATTAATAAAGAATACCTGGATAAAAATCTGTCACAGATATTCATCATTTGGGATAAACTGTTTGGCACTTTCCAGGAAGAACTACCCGATGTAAAACCGGTTTATGGGATTACAAGGCCGGTAAAAACCTGGAACCCCATCAAAATAAATTTTCAGCATATGTGGTTGCTGATAAAAGATGCCTGGCGGGCAAAAAGTATAAAAGATAAACTGCGTATCTGGTTTATGCCAACAGGCTGGAGGCCGGCAGATATGGTAGAAAAATATCCTGTTTATAAAATTGAAGATGTGTATCATTTCGAAAAATATGATACAAAGAGTTCGCTGTTCTTATCAGCCTGGACCTGGGTTCAGTTGGTCATACTTTTATTAATTGTAAGTTATTTTTTTGCAAACATAGCCACCATCGGCAGCCCTAATATGTTCATTTATGGCGGTTTTGTATTTATTTATGTGTATGCTTTAACCGAACTGATGGATGGAAATAAATATGCTTTTGTTTGGGAAGGTTTAAAAATGGCAATTGGAATTACTTTAATCTTTTACCTGGGCGATTGGTTTGGAAGTAATTCCCTTTCACCTATAATTAAATATGTACTTTTTGTATACCTGTTTGTTTCTGCAGGCGTTACTTTTTTTATACAGAACAAAAAACAGTTACATAAAGAGATATCGTGATTTACTCAGCAAGTAATTTTTTAATGGTCTCTTTTTCCAAACCCCAGTTGTAACCTTCCAATTTAGAATTAATCACTGATCCTTTTTTATTGAGCAGGTAAGTGGTTGGATAAACATAAATACCTAAACCGGCCAGGCTTTTTGGTGAATGCGCAAACAGGATATTAGCAGCATTAAACTGTTTTTTATAAGAATTGATAAGATTAATATCCTCATCAGAAATGTACAGGATCTTAAATTTACCGGAATTAAGTTCTGTTACAAGTTCCTGTAAAGCCGGAATTTCTCCGGCACATGTTCCGCACCAGGTTTGAAAAAATGAAACGATAACGACATTTCCCTTCAGATCAGTAATGGTTGTTTTTGTCTTACTGTCTGAAAGCATGAAACCGGTTGTTTCAAACTGAATTTTTGGTGTTACTGTTTTTCTTATATACCATGTAACTCCCCAAATTGCAGTAATGAGGACCAGGGCAGACAAAATTATCGGGTATAATCTATTTTTCATTTAAATGGTAATCTGTTCAGTTTTTTTTCGTTTTCAGAGCTGTTGAATCTTTTTAAGAAATATTTCAGTACAATTCTGGCAAACGGATTTTTTATTTTCAAATAGTTATAGATCTGTTTAGGAAATGCACCTAGGTTTGCTTTGGCCTCTTTAGATGTTCTCCCAAGTTCCAACCTTTCATATTTACACTCGATCATTTTTTGAACACTCAAAAATAAAATGTTGAAATACGTTTTGTGAGTTTTATTGAAATGATAGTCCAATCCAATATAATGGGTTTCCATTTCATTGCCGTAAAAAATATAAGTGTAAAAACCTATCATCACATTGCCGGCATAAAGGGTATGTAGCTCGAAATTCAGCTTAAGGTCCAATTTTAATTCATATAAATACGAAGCATTTATGGTGCCAAGTCTCACTTTTTGTTTTTGTATTACATTATTGTATAGTTTTTCCAGTTCAGCCGCATTTTTTAAAATTTCAGCGGCATTTAATTCTTTAGTTGTAATACCTTCAAAAGCCTCTATAATTTTTTTAGCTCTTTTGAAATATTTTTTAGTTAGCTCTTTTAAATAATCATCAAATTTTATCCAATATTGTCTGTTGGTAATTTCCATGGTTACATCCCCGCTGAAAAAATGATACTTTAAACCTGAATATTTATTTTCCAAAAAAACATCTTTGCAATCTTTAATAACGATCCCCGAGGGCTTCAACTTCTTATTTTGTTTTACAAACAGATCCAGTGCTTCAAATATCAATGCATTGTGTTGTTCATTAATAAAATAGAAACCCTGGTAATTGATCCTGAATAAATTTCCACAAATAACGAAATTAAGTTGCCTGGGTAAAAAAGCCTTAATTGTTTTAGACATTATGGTCTGCTGCTCATCAAAATTTAAATGTGTATGGTTGAATTTAAATAATTGTAAATAAGCCAGACCGATCAATTTATCTTTTATGAAGATTTGTAAATAATAATTTTCAATATCCGGTAACAGGGCCTTTTCAAGACGTAATAAATGCCTGGTTTTTAAGTGATGTGACTGTGGCAAAAAATCATCCCAAAAATCAATTACCTCAGAAATTTGCCTTGCTGTTTTTATGGAGATGGTCAAACTGGTAATTATTTTTACAGGATAACATTTTTTGTTAAGTCATTGTTTACAGTTCTCCAAATTTCCAACGGATTTTCATTCTTTAATTCTTCCGGTAAAAGCGCATTACCCCAGTTCTGAAAAGCGATGGGCCTTGCAAATCGTTTAATGCCATCGGCACCCACTGAACTGAACCTGGAATCGGTACTGGAAGGGAATGGCCCGCCGTGGTGCATGCTCAAACAAACTTCAACACCCGTTGGTACATTGTTTAAAATAAAACGGCCGCAAATGTTTGTAACTGCTTCAACCAATTCATTATTTGCTGCTATATCATTTTCTGTAGCCATTAAGGTAGATGATAACTGGCCTTCCAGGTTTTTAGCCACTTCAATCATTTCAGTCATGTCTTTACAACGGATAACAATGGAGTAGGGGCCAAATACTTCCTGGTGCAAAACAGGATTGTTTAAAAAGGCCTGCCCGCTTGTGGTTGCAATGGTTGGAATGGCTGCCAACTTTGGTAAAGTTCCGGCACTTTGCAAAAGTTCATTTTCACTTTCGGCAACAAGATGCACATCTTCCTGCAACAACGCATTACCTTTATTTTTTTTATAGGCTGTTACAATTCCTTCATGCAGCATTTGTGCGGGCTCAATTTTTTGTATGGCTTTGCCCAGATCATGTATAAAGTTCTGCAAAGCTTTACTTTCAATACCAATAATAATACCCGGGTTTGTACAAAACTGGCCAACGCCTAAAGTGATAGAAGCTGCATACATGGTTGCTATTTCATGTGCCGCTGTATTTAATTTTTCGGGCATTAAAAAAACCGGATTAACACTGCCCATTTCAGCAAAAACAGGTATTGGTTCTTTGCGTTGATTACCCCAATCGAATAATTGTTTACCGCCGGTATATGAGCCAGTAAAACCCACTGCTTTTGTATATGGATGCATTACAAGAGCTTTGCCCACTTCAAAACCTGCTCCATGTACATGCGCAAAAATTCCTTTTGGCATATTGCATTTTTCTGCGGCAATTAAAACAGCATTAGAAACAATCTCTGATGTTTGGGCATGTGCCGGATGTGCTTTTACTATTACGGGACAACCTGCTGCAAAGGCACAGGCCGTATCACCGCCGGCTGTTGAATAAGCGAAAGGAAAATTACTTGCACCAAAAACCACAACCGGCCCAAGCGGTATCAGCATTTTCCGGATATCCGGTTTGGGCGGTGTTTTATCCGGTATGGCTGTATCAATTCTTACATCAAGCCAGGTTCCTTTTTCACAGGCTTCGGCATAACTGTTCAATTGAAAAATAGTTCTTGCCCTTTCACCTCTTAATCTGGCTTCCGGCAAATTGGTTTCCTGCATGGCAGTTTGTATCAAGGTATCACCGCAATTTTCAAGTTCAATGGCAATAGCTTTCATAAATGAAGCTCTCTTTTTTAAAGAGATCTTTCTATAAATATGAAATGCATTCCATGCCTGCTGCATGATTGTTTCTATTTCTGTTACTGTACTATCTTTGAACATTGAACATTGATTATTGAAGATTGAATATTGTTTATTACATATTGCCAATTGCTTGTTTACAAAACCGGCCTTGTTGCTATACCATCATTGATTATTTTCAAAACATCTTCTCTTTCCTGTCCAATCAACGTCAATCTTGGCGCCCTAACTGTTTCTGAACCAATGCCAACCTGTGTTTCGGCCAGTTTAATATATTGTACCAGTTTGGGATGAATATCAAGCTCGAGCAAAGGGATAAACCACCTGTAGATTTTTGTTGCTTCTGCAAGCTTACCGGCTTTTACTAAATTAAAAATAGCAACCGTTTCATTAGGGAAAGCGCAAACCAAACCTGCTACCCATCCATCGGCACCCAAACACAGTTCTTCCATGGCAATGGTATCTACTCCGCAAAGAATTTTATATCGGTCACCAAAACGGTTTTTCATTCTGGTAACATTGGTAACATCTCTTGTAGATTCCTTTACTGCCTGAATATTTTTACAGGCCCTTAGCTCATCAAACATATCCAGTGTTACTTCAATTTTATAATCAACCGGATTGTTGTAGATCATTACCGGAAGGTCAGTAGCATCTGCCACGGTTTTAAAATAGGTAACGGTTTCCCGGTGGTCGCTTTTGTAACGCATGGGTGGCAGCATCATCAAACCTTTGGCGCCCCAGGCTTTGGCATATTCAGCCTGCTGCAATGCTTCTTTTGTTGAACCCTCAGCAATATTTAATACAACCGGAACTTTGCCTGTGCATTTCTCAACGGCAAATTTTACCAACTCTTTTTTTTCTTCTGTGCTTAATACGCTGGCTTCACCAAGGGTACCGCCCAATACAATACCGTTAACACCGGCAGCTAACTGTGCATTTAAATTTTTTTCAAAAAGTGGCAGATCCAATTGATCATCTGCAGTAAATTTTGTAGTTAGGGCGGGAAAAACGCCGGTCCAGTTGATTGGCATAATTGTAAGATTTTAATTTTTCACAAACTACGAAAAATGAGAAATAAAAAAACCTTTCATTGATGAAAGGCTTCTTTTTAGTACCACGTACGGGATTCGAACCCGTGATTCCTCCGTGAAAGGGAGGCGTCTTAACCCCTTGACCAACGCGGCATTTACTGTTTAAGGACGGCAAAGATAGCGTTCGGCAGTTTTTCAGCCAAATATTTTAAATCGATTATAAATATTCCCTGTTTATATGTTGTACAAAATGTACTTTTGCACCGCAATTCCTAACCTGCCTGCCGGCAGGTAGGTTCCTAATTTTTAACCAGCCTGCCGGCAGGCAGGTTTTTAATTTTTAATTGAGATGAGTACAGTAAAAGTTGCCATTAACGGATTCGGCCGTATCGGCCGTTTGGTTTATCGCCAGGTATATGATATGAAAGGTATTGATGTTGTAGCCATCAATGATTTAACCAGCCCCGCTGTGCTGGCGCATTTATTAAAGTACGACAGTGCCCAGGGCCGTTTTGGCCAGGAAGTAAAGTCAACCGAAAATGCAATAGTAGTTAATGGTGATGAGGTAAAAGAATATGCACAAAAAGATCCGGCTCAAATTCCATGGGGAAAGCATGATGTTGATGTGGTTATTGAATGTACCGGTTTCTTTACAGATAAAGCAAAGGCCGAGGCACATATCACTGCCGGTGCAAAAAGAGTGGTTATTTCCGCTCCTGCAACAGGCGATCTGAAAACGATCGTTTTTAATGTTAACCATGCAATATTGGATGGTACTGAAACTGTCATTAGCTGTGCAAGTTGTACAACCAACTGTTTGGCGCCAATGGCTAAAACTTTAAACGACAGTTTTGGTATTTTAACCGGTATCATGAGTACTATTCATGCTTACACAAACGATCAGAATACATTAGATGCCCCACATCCAAAAGGTGATTTAAGAAGAGCCAGGGCCGCATCAGCCAATATTGTGCCCAATAGCACAGGGGCGGCAAAAGCCATTGGCCTGGTTTTACCGGAGTTAAAAGGTAAATTAGACGGGGGTGCACAAAGGGTTCCTGTAATTACCGGTTCAGTTACTGAGTTATATTCAATTTTAAATAAAACAGTTACCATTGATGAAATTAATGCAGCCATGAAAGCTGCCAGCAACGAGAGCTTTGGTTATAATGAAGATGAGATCGTAAGCAGTGATGTTATCGGCATCAGCTTTGGTTCCTTATTTGATTCCACACAAACCAAAGTGATGACCATGGGCGATAAGCAGATGGTGAAAACGGTTAGCTGGTACGATAATGAAATGAGTTATGTATCGCAGCTGGTACGTACGGTTCAACATTTTGCCGGGTTGATAAAATAAGATCTCTTTCCAATCGTCTATATTAATTACAAGGACGATGGGATATAGAATAAAACATTTTTACCGCGGAGGCGCTGAGCCGCTGAGAAATTTTCCTCTGCGTCTCCCTGTCTCTGCGGTTTAATTTTATAAATAACATTTATGTCAAAATTCAGCGACTTTAATTTCTCAGGCCACAAAGCCCTTATCCGTGTTGATTTTAATGTTCCTCTTGATGAGCAATTTAATATCACCGATGATACCAGGATGACCGCAACCATACCCACCATAAAAAAAGTGTTGGCCGATGGGGGCAGTGTTATATTAATGAGTCACTTTGGCCGCCCAAAAGAGGGGCCAACAGATAAATACTCCTTAAAGCATTTGGTAAATCCACTTTATAAATTACTAAATGTTGGGCATACTAACCCGGCTTTTGGTGATGGCAGCACCAGGGTGTTTTTTGCAAATGACTGCATTGGAGAACAGGCTAACCTTACTGCATCTATGTTAAAACCCGGAGAAGTATTGTTACTTGAAAATCTCCGGTTTCATAAGGAAGAAGAAAAAGGAGATGCGGCCTTTGCTGAAAAATTAAGCAAACTGGGTGATGTATATATTAATGATGCTTTTGGTACCGCACACCGGGCACATGCATCTACCGCTGTGATAGCAAAATTTTTTCCTGCCGATAAAAGGATGTTTGGTTTATTAATGAATGCCGAAGTATTAAGTGCAGAGAAAGTGCTGCATGAAGCTGAAAAACCTTTTTGTGCAATTATTGGCGGAGCAAAGGTTTCAGATAAAATACTGATCATCGAAAATCTTTTGGAAAGAGCAACAGATATTATTATCGGTGGAGGAATGGCCTATACTTTTCTAAAAGCAAGGGGAGGTAAAATAGGTTCTTCACTTTGTGAAGACGACCGTTTACAGACGGCATTGGATATTTTGGAAATGGCTAAACAAAAAAATGTCAGTATACATTTACCTGAGGATTCTGTCATTGCAGATAAATTTGCTGCTG
Source organism: Chitinophagaceae bacterium (assembly GCA_031413755.1). Classification (GTDB taxonomy): domain Bacteria; phylum Bacteroidota; class Bacteroidia; order Chitinophagales; family Chitinophagaceae; genus Ferruginibacter. The sequence continues at coordinate 2,690 of JANOFR010000013.1, read as the reverse complement.
ATGCAAATACAGAAGTCCGTCCAAGCGATGCCATACCCGATGGATGGATGGGTTTGGACATTGGCCCTAAAGCAAGAGGGATATTTAATGAAATAATCGGCAAATCAAAAACCATTTTATGGAACGGCCCGATGGGGGTTTTTGAAATGGAAAAATTTCAACAGGGTACAAAATCAGTTGCTGAATCTGTTGTTGAATCCACCTCAAACGGGGCTTTCAGTTTAGTGGGCGGCGGCGATAGTGTTGCAGCGGTTAATAAATTCAACCTGGCGGATAAAGTAAGTTATGTAAGTACAGGCGGTGGCGCCATGCTCGAATACTTTGAAGGAAAAGTATTGCCGGGTATTGCTGCCATAAAAGATTGAGAAATTCAGAATTAAAAAATGCTCTTTACATAAAAGAGATTCAAAAGTCTCCCCATTTGGGGGGAGATTTAGAGGGGGCCGGGATTAACAGTTTATTTGGGTTACTTTTTAACAGGATGGAGAATTAATATTTTGTATAGAAAAAGTATATTATTTTTAACGTCATAACACTAAAACAAAAAATTATGAAACGTACAGGATTATTAGTCTTAATAGGAATACTTGTTATCCTCGGTTTTTGGGGTTGCAATGGTTATAATGGTTTGGTAACCGCTGATCAGGATGTGAAAAAGGTTTGGAGTAATGTAGAAACCAATTACCAGCGAAGGACAGATCTATACAGCAGTATCATAAAAACTGTTGAAGCATCTGCAAATTTTGAAAAATCTACTTTGCAGGCTGTGGTAGAAGCAAGAGCAAAAGCCACTTCCATTACAGTAGATATCAATGACCCGGCTTCACTGGAAGCATATCAAAAAGCACAGGCAAACCTGCAGGGATCTTTCAGCAGGCTTATTGCTTCTTTTGAGGCATATCCCGACCTTAAGACCACTGCTGCTTTCCGTGACTTTCAAACACAGATCGAAGGAACAGAAAACCGTATTAATGTTGCCCGCCAGGATTATAACAAATCTATTGAGGGCTATAATTTAAAAGTTAAGCGTTTCCCAAAAAGCTTATTAGCCGGTATTTTTGGCTTTAAAGAAAAACCATTTTACAAAGCAGATGCAGGCAGTGAAAAAGCTCCTGATATCAAGTTTGATATAAAATAATTTCAATTACGCTCATGATCCATCTTAAACAAAGATGGATCATGAGTTTTATAAAAATTTCCTGATGTTTTCTTTATTTAAAAAGAAAGAATTTTTTTCTGCAGCGGATAAAGCGCAGATCGTAGCGGCAATACGTTTGGCCGAAAAAGAAACCAGTGGGGAGATCAGGATTTATGTGGAAAGCAAAAATGCTTATGTTGATGCCATTGACCGTGCTGCTGAAATTTTCTTCAAATTAAAAATGCAGGAGACCGATCACCGCAATGCTGTGTTGCTGTACATTGCGATGAAAGATCATGAGCTGGCCCTGTTTGCTGATGAAGGTATTTACCAAAAGGCAGGTACCGAATATTGGAATGCGGCTGTAAAAAATATGATCTCCCAGTTTACAAAACATAATATCAGCAACGGCATTGAGCAATGTATAAAGCAAATTGGGGAAACCTTAAAAGAGAAATTTCCATATATACCAACAGAAGATAAAAATGAATTGCCTGACGAAATTGTTTTTGGCAAATAAATTTTAAAAGGGTCACCGCTTGTTTTACAAAATGAAAAAATTCTTCTCCATAATTTACTTACTGCTGGTTTCAGTTATTGTATTTTCTCAGGATAATTTTAATCCGGAAAATTTACTGAAAGGAAAACCTGCTGTACAGCAACTGGTAAATGATTATACCAATACACTTACGCCCGACCAGAAACAGGCTTTAGAAAATAAATTAGTTGCATTTAATGACAGTACCTCAACACAAATAGCCGTTGTCATTATCCCGTCATTAAACGGAAATGATATTGCTGATTATAATGTAAAGCTGGGCAGGGCCTGGGGTGTGGGCGGAAAAGAATTTAGTAATGGTGTTGTATTACTAATTGCAAAAGGAGACAGAAAATTAAATATTGCTACAGGGTATGGTGTGGAAGGGGCTTTGCCTGATATAACGAGTAAGCATATTATTGATGAGATTATTGTTCCAAATTTTAAAGGCGATGATTATTACCGTGGCATAGATGAAGGAACTGATGCTATAATAAAAGCAGTTCAGGGAGAATATAAAGCACCAAAAAGTTACGGGAAGAAGAAAAATCCTGGTGGCAGAATTATTTTTATAATTATCATGATCCTCATTTTTTTGGCAATCAGTAGTGGTAAAGGCGGCGGAGGTTCTTTTATGAGCCGGCGTGGTTTTGCAGCCTGGACAATAGGAAGTATGCTTAGTGGTGGAGGAAGAGGTGGTGGCTGGGGTGGTAGCGGGGGCGGAAGTTCAGGTGGTTTTGGCGGTTTTGGTGGTGGAAGTTTTGGCGGTGGCGGGTCAAGTGGAAGCTGGTAATATTTATCATTTTATTTTTCACTTAATAAGTACACTTACTTTCATCTTTCAAAATAATAATAATAAAAAATGCCTCCGATTTTCGAGGGCACTGAAAAAGCTCTCTTTTTAGAATAGAACTTGTAAAGCGATTAAGTTAAAATCAATTTTTAGCTTAATCGCTTTTTTATTTTCACCTTTTTTGTGAGGAGCAATAGGGTCGGCTATTGGGCTTTATATGT
>JANOFR010000012.1:0-21435 GCA_031413755.1 Chitinophagaceae bacterium | reverse complement strand
AAAATTTTATTAGTAGTTGTAAGGGTCATCTAAAGTATAAAAAAAACAAGCAGAAATTCTTGCAAAAAGGCCAAACCCCTAAAATTTTTATATAAACCTTAAAAATTAATTTTATGAGAAAGAACACATTTTTATCGCTTTGCCTGTTGGCAGTATGTTTTATTACTATTAGTTGTAAAAAAGAAAATGTTAGTACTGTTTTGGCTCCGGCAAACTATGATGGAAGCTGGACCGGCACCACTTCACAAGGTAAGTCGTTCAGTTTCAATGTAAGCGATGGCTCAGTTTCTAATATTTATATTGGGTATAGCCTGTCAGGTAACTGTTCGCCTTCGCCCATCGGGTCGCAGATTTACAGCAGCTATGCTATCAGTAATAATTCATTTTCGAGAACCGGCAGCCTAAGTATTTCAGGATCATTCAGCTCAGGAAGTAATGCTTCGGGCTCTTTTACTATAAACTTTACAGGTAACCCCGCAGGATGCAGTTCTACCGCAAGTGGTACATGGTCTGCTTCAAAATAGCTGAAGCCAATGTGTGATTAAAATTGAACCGGATAATTTGTTATTTGATCAAATAAGATATATTTTGATGTCGAATAGACAAAAAATTTCTTCAGGTTGACTATTTTAAATATAATTATTTCCAAATACACAATTCGTTTAGGCGGCTTCATTCTGGTATTCACTTCGTACCCTTCTTTTTGATCATACCTTATTCATATATTAATTAACTAAGGCATTGCCTTAAACATAATATTTTAAACCAAAACTAAAAAATAATGAAAGCAGTCACACTTGTTGCAGTAATTGCAATTATCCTTGACATTATATCTGGTATTTATTTCGCCTTGGTAAGGCTTGATATTTTCAGCTACGGTGAAACCGTTGGAGATATTATGGCTTCAATGAGTACGCTTGGAAGTATCGGGCTGCTTATTTTCTTTATCAGGTTATATCAAAAACAATAAAACCAATAGTTATGGCAAACAATATATTTGAGATTTTGGGAATGAGTTCTTCAACTTCAGACATAAAACAAAAACTGGCGATGTTTGAAAATCCATTTTCATTTGATGGCCGCATCAGAAGAACAGAATATGGCATTTCATTTATTTTATACCTGATCATCTATTTGGAATTAATAAACTTTGTTATTCATCCTGATCAGAAAGACAATAATCCAATTGCATTCATATTAATTGCGATCCCTGCCCTTTGGTTTTTATGGGCGCAGGGAGCCAAAAGGTGCCACGACCTCGGTAATAGTGGCTGGTATCAACTGATACCGTTTTATGTTTTCTGGATGCTTTTTCAGGATGGTCAGGCAGAAGAAAATGAGTATGGAGAAAATCCAAAAGAAATTCATAGAACTGAAAACCAAAATCTCACTAAACAGACAAACAATCCACAAAGTTCATTGTCTTCTGCTGACGAAAATTTGTTTCAGAAAGCTATGAAAATTTATCGTCAGGCTCAACCGCCGTATGAAGCGAATTCTATTACCTTTCCGGAGTTCAACAAGGAAAAGTTATACAAAGCCTATCAGTTATTTTGCACATGCATCGAAATTGATTCTAATAATGTTGATGCATTATTAATGAAGGCGCAATGCATCTATGATTTGTATGATAAAGAAAAGATGCCTGATGCCATGAAAGCTATTGATAAGGCGATTCAACTGAATCCCAATAATCCATTTGCTCATGATATTCGCGGAGCTCTTTCCTATTCCTGGAATTCGGATGATGACAAAGAAAGGACCATTAAACTAATTGAAAATAAAAAAAAGGTGCTGATACTAAATCCACAATACAGTAATGATTTAGGCTATAAAATTTCTTTTAGAACCACAACGAATGCAGCCTTTCGCAGTGATTTAGAAGGGTTGGAAAGAGGCCTGGAAAAAATCAGAATAGAACAGAAACTAAAAGAAGAGACACAATCGGCTGCGCAGACAAAGGAAGCTCCACCTCTTACAGAATTTAAAGAGATCACTACAGAGTCTCCTGAAGAAGCAGCAAATGCTTTGTGCAAGGAAGCTGTTCAAGCCATACCTGCAATCAGTGAAACAAAGGTTCGCAAACACTATCTTGATGTTTCTTCCGGTTGGGAAAGTAAACAACTTTTTGAAGGATCGACGGAAAAGATTACTTCAATTGTTCTCGAAAACCTTCAAAGATTGCATGTACAGCAGGGATTTCAATACTTCCAGGTTAAAGTATATTTAAAGGATGAATGTGTACAAATAAGTGCGTTTTTTTCCAGAGGAGGCGGATATTCTTTTCAACCTGTAAGAGTGTGGCGTAGCACCGAGAAAATGTTTGTTTGTGGCAATGCGGCATTCAGTTGATAGCAGTTGAATTTTACTCTCTGGTGTTGCACCTGGCATTATGTATTGGCTTCACAAAATGTTTAATTAACCAATGGTTTAACAAAAATCAATAATTATGAAAACAAAAATTTATTTTATTTTTTTCTTTTTGGGAATATCAACATCTCTTTGGGCTCAAAAGGTTACCGATTCTACAAATTCAGTAGATGAAAAGATTTGTACTATCAACATTTCAAGAAGCGCCACTTGGCAAGAATGGAATACCAAAACTAGTTTTTCCGGATTGATGATTTATATTAATGAACAACCGGTTTGTGAATTACTTTGTGAATCCAGGGTATCTATAAAAATGTACTCGGAAGGTAAAATTAACATCACTGTTAAATTCATCCCGAATAAAATATTTAATGAAAAAAAGATTGAAAAATATTTGCATTATGGAACGCCTTTGGCACTGGAAGTTTCACATGGTAAAACTTATTTTTTAAATGTCGACATGAAAGACAAATCGGTAATAAAAATAAATTCTATTACCACATTAGTTTCTATACCAGAAAGTGAAGCACACTTTAAAGATGAAAAACGGTTTTAGAAATATCCTGAAATAAAAGAGTGCAAAGAAGATATGAACAATCCTTATATAAAATAGCAAAAGCAAAAATGAATTTATGAAATGTAAAAACTGTAGTTTAGCTCTTGTGCCTCAGCAACGCCACTGCCCTTCATGTAAAAGTGTGCAATCTCCTTGGTTCAATAGGTTAATGCCATGGCTTCTTTGCCTGCTTGCTGTTGCTGCTTTTGTTGGCAGTATTTTCGGTGGCATAGATACGGATGAGTTGGGTCAGGCAATGGCCGTGATGATTCCTGTTTCAGTGGCTATTATTACTACTTCAATTGGACTCTTTCGGGGATCAAAAATAGCCTGGTATGTTTGGACAATCTTACTCGGACTGTTAGTTTTTGGGTGTACTGCTACTCTCATCGGCGAAGATGGTGGCCCGTTTCCATTGTTGTTTCTCATTCCTACGATTGTGTATGTAGCAGTTGCGTTACGTACAAACGACAAAAAAAGACTTGACGCTGCCACTGCTATATATTCGGCTGTAATTGTTTTGATAGCATTTATAGTGATGACAAAAGCCATTGCTATTGATATCTCAGCTCTTGCTTTAATGTTGCCCACAGCCGGTTTGATCATATGGACATACTCCATTCCTGTTCGGTGGTGGTACAATATCAGCCAGGGTCAATTTGGTAAACAAATTGAAAATACGACAGGAGATAAAGATTACCAGGAACAGTCAGGATCACCGGCAGATGATACTGGAAATGATCAGCCCAGTATTTCCTATACAGAAAAAGACAACTTGGGTACTCGTCATGACTCTAAAAGTATTTCTCTTGCATACTGGATGGGAGAACGGATGAATTCTACCCGAAAGGATCCGTTTGTGATGTTCACATTTAAGGATAAGGAATTTGCTGAGGCGGCGCTGCTGGAATTACCATGTATCCAGGTTGCAAGTGATTCGAAAAAACTGATCTGTACAGAGAGACTCATCTTCGGCTATTATGCCATTGAGGATGTGTATGAGGCTATCCTTTGCGGGGATGCCCTGACTATAGAACTTTTTGATCAGGCTAAAGCAAGCTTTTCTAAGTATGGTGGAGAAATGAAAAATGAACTTGCCCCAACACAGCATGCAACAATTACTCCAAAGACACAAGCATCACAATCTGAGAAAGTTGTTTATGTGAGAGAAGACCGTCAATCGGGCATTGGAGGAACTGCGATATACCGGGTACATAAAGGGCCGGATGAACAATCTGCAATGGCCTTTCTTAAGGAAAACCCGGTAACACAGGACCTGCTTTACCTTGTAGTTGAAACACCGGAAGGAAATTTTTGCCGGGATAAAATGGGGATTTATAAGGAAGATTAAATAACAGTTCATCTAAAAAGTATAAAATGAAAAAATTACTTTATTGCATTTTGACAACGGTAATCTCAACACTTTTCTTCTCTTCATGTAATACTAATAATACAGCCTGGCAAAAGGATTGTGGTATTTTTATTCAGACGATGTTAGACTTAGCTTCCAAATCATCAGGAAAAGTAATGGGTACCGATACTGAGCGGTTCAAGAATAAAGAAGTTGAGTGGACTTTAAACTTCAAAGAGATAAATAGAGATATCAAGGGAGAGGATGAGCTCAAATTTGATCTTGAACCATTTGGTATATCAAAAAACATAATTTCTGATAAGTGGGTCATAATGGATTTCAAGCCCGCCGTCGGGACTTCGGATACATGGAAAACTATTGCTTCCGGATCTCAGGTAAAAATTTCAGCTATAATACATTCTGCTTTCGTCTCTATCATGTGGCCAAGTGGTAGCCCTGATAAGAAAATTCTTAATGTAATAGTGTCACTTGAAAATGTAAGGATCATTAAAAACAAATAATGAGTAATCTAAACAAAAAAATTCTTCAATGTCAAAGTAGAAAGCAAATTTAGTTATATTAATTTTTTTGCCCGATTGTACAAAGTAACAATACTGACAATGGGAAAATAATATATTAATAGAAAGAAATTTATTCATACATTTTAATAAATAGTTTATGAATTATTCATTAATACTGTTGCTTTTGCTGAGCAGTTATTTAGCAAAGGGCCATGAGCAGCCCTTAATAATTTTTGAATCAGAAGTCTTATTAAAGACAACAAAACTACCTTTGTTTAAAGAAACAAACAGGGATATTAAAGAAGAAGACTCCGTGCAGCTAATTGCGAAGGCCATGATTAAAGGACTTCAATCTGCCGGTCACAAACTGGAAACAAAAATTCAGGGATATAGTAAGACTGTAGAGCAGACAGCAGGTAAAGGGTTTCTACAATTAGACGAATTTCCATACTACATCATAGGAGCAGAAAATGGAGGATTAGAGCAGCCGTGGTTTCAATTGTGGCACAATGAGCTGAATCGCCTTAAAATATCTGAAGGTGGTGGGCCTCTGGTTGGAGCTGTTGCTATTAAAGCTACACCATTGTTGGTAGATCTTGAAAAGCACAAGCTTAAGAGAAATATTGCTGAAAAATACCTTGCAAGGCTTAAATCTATTACACCAAGGTTGCTTCGTGAATGGCAAATCGTAATTGGTCTTAAATCAACAAACAAAAATTATTCAAGTATAGATGCGAATCTCGTATTAGTTCATCTGATGATTGTACAAGATTCTCTTTTTGATGGTACAAATGTTCAGGATTCCACAGCAAAAAGACAGCTCAAAAGGCTTCAGTCCATACCGAATGAATCTATAAAGAATTGGGGAGAAGCCACGGGATATCCCATGATAGATGCAGCTTTCTCGATTTTAAGTGTAGAAATATTATTCTCTGGCGAGGCATTTATAAAAGAACGTTTTGATGCTGCAATACCATTAGCGCAAAAGCTTTTAAACACTCCTACTAAACAAAAAACCCCTCCCGAACAGAGTCAAATTAAAAATTATGATCTGCAAGAGTTTCAATCTGGAACACTGCAGAGGCTAGCTCCTGTTTCCACTGAAGAACAGATTCTACCTGCAGTTCCACTTGAAGAAGTGGTAACAGAAATAGAAAAAAATATGATTTTAGTATCCGGGGGTAGTTTTGGTATGGGAACTGAAAATGGTTATAAGACTACGACCTACGCTTCCAGTGATGAAGAACCACTGCACATCGTGAAGTTAAGTAGTTATATGATTAGCAAATTTGAAGTAACGCAAAAGCAATGGCTTGCAATTATGGGCAACAATCCAGGGTTTTATAAAAATTGTAATGACTGTCCGGTTACTAACGTAAGCTGGAATGATGCTCAAGCTTTTTTAAATAAGCTTAACTTACAAACTGGTCAAAAATTCCGTCTTCCAACAGAAGCAGAGTGGGAATTTGCTGCAAGGGGTGGAAATAAAAGTAAGGGTTTTCAACACAGTGGCAGCAATTCATTTGATAGTGTTGCCTGGTACTCCGACACTATCAACTTCACTAAATATGTAATAAGAAAGCACCCGGTAGGTCAAAAAGCTTGTAACGAATTAGGTTTGTATGATATGACGGGAAATGTGTGGGAGTGGTGTGAAGATTGGTATAAATGGGATTATTACAAAATTAGTCTATCAGAAAATCCTAAAGGTCCTACTTCAGGGAATTTACGCATATTACGTGGAGGGGCATGGTTCAATTCTCCATATAGTTGGAAGGTTTTTCATAGAGTACAAGACAGACCTGATAGTCGTTTAAACCCTAATGGTTTTCGTTTGGCCAGGGACTTGTAAACTTTTCCATATATTCTTAAAACAATCCCTAAAATACTATAAAATGAAAAAGTATATTTTTATTTTTTTGATTACAGTTTTAGCAGATTTCTCTTCTCTTTTCGCCCAGGGATTTCCACCTCCCGCAGAAGGGAAGGCTGTCATATATTTTGTTCGGGTAAGTATCCGGGTCGGCGGTCCCAAACTTTCTGTTGATTACTTTCAGCAGGATAAATTTATTGGGGAAGTTAAGGGCCCTAATTATATGAGGGTGGAATGTATCCCCGGTAAACACCTCTTTTGGGCCTCCATTGAAAATAAAGAATTTATGACTGCCGATCTTAAGGCTGGTGCCACTTACATTGTAATTGTTGACATTTTTCCTGGCAGCTGGAATGCACGTGTTGGATTTAGTCCTTTATCAGTTAATGATAAAGAACTTTTTGAACGGGCTAAAAAAATAATAAATGAAAATTCCCCGGTGGTCACTCCTGAGAACAGAATTGAAGAAAGGAATGCAAAACTTAAAAGTTCTATTGAAAAAAGCCTGAAAATGTATGATGAAGAATGGAAGAATACAAAACCCTTCAAAAGTATTTTACCTGATATGGATATTCCTGCTGAAGCATTAAAATGAAATATTAATAAATAAAAAGTGTTTGACTTTAGTTACTACATTACTCAAATCAACTGTAATCCATAATACCCTACCAGGGTAAAAACAATACAACGTGTAATAACACCAATACAGCACCAGGTAACCAGCTTTTTAATATTGGCATTTAAACCAACACCTACTGCAATACTTATGGGTGCACCAACCGAAACAGTTCCTAAAAAACCCAGGCCAATGATGCCATACTTGTTCCAGAGGCGAATTATCATCGGATGCTTTTTTTGAGCAATTTCTTTAGTGGGTTTGTTTTTATGAAAGATGGCCCTGATCTTATCGCCTAAAAAAGCAGCAACAAACACACCGATCAAACCTCCCGTAGCACTGGCAAAAAAAATGGTCCAGGGCGAAAGGCCAAAGGCAAACCCGGCCGGGATGGCCGCATATATTTCAAAAGTGGCAAGGCCGGCAACAGTAAGAATTTTTAAAAGCATAAAATGATTGATATAGATATATTACGGAATGGACGAAATTAACTGAAACTGCACTGTAAAATGTATAATATTATCATTATATTTTTTAACTAATTAGTAATCGGGATATCTGTAATATAAATGGTTTATCCTTTTTCTGCTTCTGAACGTTGCTCAAACAGACTGGCGTTAACCCTTTCCTAAAAATTTTAGAAAGCCATTGTCCTGAAGGACTTTGTAAGTATATTGCCGGCAAATAAAAGCGTATGATGAAATATTTATCTGTAGTATTAAATGTGGTTTTGCTGGCAGCGGTTGGTTACCTGTATTATTATGATTTTTCGGGTAAAAAAGTTGAAGATGTTGCTGCCAAAATAAGTACTACTTATATGGCAACAGATAGTAACGGTCACCGTCCCCCACTGGCTTATATTGAGCTGGATTCTTTAAATGAAAACATTACCTATATAAAAGAAAGGCGGAAAGAACTGGATATAGAAATGAAAGCTATTGAGGCAGAACATGAAAATGGGTACAGGGGACTGCAGGCACAAAAAGATAATTTTATTAAAAAAGGAGCTACTGTTACTGATGAAGAAGTGCAGGCATTTCAGTCAAAATTATTTGAACAACAGCAACAGATCGACAACAAAAAACAGGCCCTCAGCCAGAAACTGAATGAAAAAAATTTCGGTATCATGGAAGATATACAAAAGAAACTGAAAGAGTTTTTAAATGAATATAATAAAGATAAAAAATACATGTACATATTAGCTACGGGTACCGGGCTGGATTACCTGGTTTATAAAGATGCTACTTTAAATATTACCAACGACGTTATAAAGGGGATGAATGCAAAAATGAAAGCTGCATCAAAATAATAATACCAAACCAAATTTCATGTAACACTGCATTGTGCGGTTGTACTTCAACACAGCCTTTGTGTGTGTCCGCCTGAACGGGAATGGGCAGGGGAGGCATTCGTTATAAATTCACACAATTTCTTTATCTTGTTCCGATATGCTGCATCCTCATTGCATTGCCGGGTTTTAAAAACAATGCATTCATGAATTTTGTAGTACCTGATAAAAAGAAATTACTATGCCAGATCAAACTCCTGCTTTTAAACCAACATTAGGATTGTTGGATTCTACTATGATCGTTGCCGGCTCCATGATCGGGTCCGGTATTTTTATTGTGAGTGCCGATATTACCCGAAACGTGGGTAGTACCGGCTGGCTGATTGCCGTGTGGGTCATTACCGGCTTTATGACCTTAACGGCTGCTTTAAGTTATGGCGAATTGAGTGCCATGTTTCCCAAAGCAGGCGGACAGTATGTTTACCTGAAAGAGGCATTTAATCCACTGGCCGGGTTTTTATATGGCTGGAGTTTTTTTACGGTCATTCAAACCGCAACCATTGCAGCGGTAGGCGTGGCATTTAGTAAATTTGCCGCTTATATTATTCCCGGTCTCAGCGAAAAAAATATTTTACTTGACCTTGGCTTTATAGAAATTTCGGCTGCACAAATTGTAGCGATCCTGTTAATTGCTTTGCTGACCTTTATCAATACCAAAGGAATTAAAAACGGTACCATTATTCAAACCGTTTTTACCACCACCAAATTGATCAGCTTATTCGGGTTGATCATTTTTGGATTTATACTGGCCGCCAGGTCAGAAATATGGAACGCCAACTGGACAAATGCTTTTTCAATGAAAGGCTGGAATACAGGTACATCATCCTGGACCGATATTGTGGGTACAGGTATGATTGGCGCTATAGCGGCAGCCATGGTAGGGTCTATCTTCAGCAGCGATTCGTGGAACAATGTGACCTTTATTGCGGGAGAAGTAAAAAATCCAAAACGAAATATAGGGCTGGCCCTGTTTTTAGGAACCCTGATCGTTACTTTAATTTATGTGGCTACCAATTTAATGTACATTTCGGTTTTGCCGCTGAACGAAATTGCTTTTGCTGAAAACGACCGGGTAGCCGTAACAGCATCTAATGCCATTTTTGGTAATGCAGGTACCATTGTTATTGCTGTCATGATCATGATTTCTACATTTGGCTGCAACAATGGATTGATATTGGCAGGTGCCCGGGTTTATAATGCAATGGCCATAGATAAATTGTTTTTTAAAAAAGCAGCCACACTTAATAAATATGCTGTACCGGAATATGCGCTGTGGGCTCAGTTTGTAATGGCATCTATACTTTGCCTGAGTGGCAAATATGGCGACCTGCTGGATATGGTTGCTTTTGTAGTTGTGTTATTTTATGCCATTACGATCATCGGCATTTTCAGATTGCGTAAAACAAGGCCTGATGTGGAGCGGCCATACAAGGCATTTGGATATCCTGTTTTGCCGGTTATCTATATTATTATGGCATTGGTGTTTTGCGTTTTTCTCATTATTTTCAAACCGGTGTATGCCGGTATTGGTTTGGGCATTGTATTCTTGGGCATTCCTGTTTATTATTTATCTGCAGGTATCCGTAAAAAAGATTGATCAGGCATGGCAGTTACCGATTTTGATAAATTATTTCATCAGTTCACACAATTAAAAGTTGCCGTGGTTGGTGATGTAATGCTGGATACTTACTGGTGGGGAAATGTTGACCGTATTTCCCCGGAAGCTCCTGTGCCGGTTGTTGCTGTAAGTAAAAGGGAACAACGTATTGGTGGCGCAGGTAATGTGGCATTAAATATTTCATCACTGGGCGCACAGGTACATATGATCAGTGTTTTGGGTAATGATGATGATGGAGAACAATTGGCCGCATTATTAAAAAAAGCTGCAGTAAACTGTACATACCTGGTGCATAGTGAACATCGGATCACTACTAATAAGATCAGGATCATAAGCCGCAACCAGCACATGATGCGGCTTGATGCTGAAATAGCGGATGACCTGATTTCTGTTGATGAAGAAAGGCTGCTGTATGCATTTGAAAATTATATGGCAGCCGAAAGCCCGGATGTGGTGATCATGGAGGATTACAATAAAGGGGTGCTAACCGAAAAGCTGATTAAAAAAATCATCACGTTATGTAAAAAGTATAATATTCTTACAGCTGTTGATCCCAAACGAAAGAATTTCTTTGCCTATGCAGGGGTTGATATTTTTAAACCCAACCTTAAAGAAGTAAAGGACGGATTGAATATTTTAAGAGATGCTGTTGACCTGAGCATACTTAAAGATATCCATATATTACTTCAGGACAAACTGGGCCCCCTTGTTTCACTCATTACTTTATCAGAGAAAGGAATATTTTATCAGCAAGAAAATAATGCAGCCATTATTCCAACACATATCCGGAGCATTGCGGATGTTAGTGGGGCAGGAGATACCGTAATAGCAGTAGCTTCTTTGGTTTTTGCTGCTGCCCGGGATGCAAAACTGATGGCAGAAATTGCCAATATTGCCGGTGGGCTGGTTTGTGAAGAAGTAGGAACAGTGGCCATCGATAAAGAAAAGCTGATGGAAGAGTGTAAAAAATTATTCGCTTAACTGTAGTAAACCTGAACTAACCCCCTTCATCAAGCCTGCCGTCTGGCAGGCTCAGGCTGACAGCTTTTTGTCATGTTGAAGCACTCATAAAAGTATTTTAAGCTCTTTGTAAATTACAGCAAGAAAAAAAATTCTCAGCTTCGCTGCGAAAAGAAAGGCTTGCCACGAACCTGCCTGTCGGCAGACAGGCAGGTTCGTGGCTAAATTCAAATTTATAAAAATTGTTTATCTACCTTTTAAAATACTTGTCATTAGTGGCTTGTGGAAACATTGATAAAATACGGCATAAAAAAAATATTTTTAACAACACAGCTTGTTACTTGGTATTCTCCCTCTCTTTTTTCAACGCTTGCCTTTTTTCTGCGATCGACAGCAACCTCGAAAAGTTTATGAATAATTCAAAGAATATTTTTGCGATCACGAAGACGAGGATAAAAACTTTACCGGCACCAAAGCTTAAAAATATACTGCCGAGTATGACCACAAATTGCTGTACAAATATCCGCATATAGGGTTCAAACATAAGCCTGCCCAGTGATATTGTTTTGTAGGTACCCGGGAGAAAAAAATCAAAGACATTTTGAAGGGTATAGTAAGCTATAAATATCAGCAGCATCAGCATTCCGTTATCGCCCAATAACTCGGGTATTTTTGAATAGTTCGTTAAAAATGAACCATCAGGTATCAGTTTGCTCACATTGAAAAATATCTGTGTCTGTACAAAAACAAAAAATCCATAGTGAATAATAAAAAAGAAAATAAAGAACCATCCACTTTGCATAGTGCTGCTGCCGCCGTTTTCCCAAACATCTTTTTTTCTCACAAAAATGGTAACAAAAGCCATTTTCAACACATTCACCATCCCAATAATTACCGTTTCAAGACAATATACCAGGAAAACCACAGATGCACTCCATCCTTCAAACCAAACCCCATACAGCGGAATACAATTTACGATGATCAACAGATAGTCGCTTGTCGTTAACTTTCTTTTAAACATGTAATTTAAATTGTAGCTGGTTTATGCAGGGAAATTAGATATTTTTGAGCAATATTTAATACCCACTCACTCGTATGCAACAATTTTCATTAGCCATTCACGGCGGCGCCGGTACTATTTTAAAAGCAGATATGACAGCAGAACTGGAACAGGCTTATAGTAATGGCCTGGATTCAGCACTGAAAGCAGGTTATGCTGTGCTGGAAGAAAGGGGTTCGGCAGTAAATGCTGTTAAAGCGGCCATAGTAGTTTTAGAAGATAATCTGTTATTCAATGCAGGGAGAGGTTCTGTTTTTACAAAAAAGGGGTTACAGGAAATGGACGCAGCGATCATGGATGGTAAAGACCTTTCTGCAGGATCTGTTGCGGGTATCAGAAATGTACGCAACCCGATTGAACTCGCCACTGAAGTGATGCTGCACAGTAACCATGTTTTTTTAAGCGGTAAAGGGGCCAATGATTTTGCCATTAAGCAGGGAATAAAATTAGAACCTGATGAATATTTTTTCTCTCAGTTCAGGTACGACCAGTGGAAAGAAATAAGGGACAGTGATAATTATTCATTGGATCATACACACAAAGGCGTAGAGGAATTGATGAAGGATAAAAAATTTGGAACTGTTGGTGCAGTAGCCTGCGATGTGAACGGAAATATTGCAGGGGCCACCAGCACTGGCGGTATGACCAATAAAAAATATGGGCGCATTGGCGACAGCCCATTAATTGGTGCCGGTACTTATGCCAATAACAAAACCTGTGCGATTAGCTGTACCGGCCATGGCGAGCCGTTTATTTGTGCAGTTGCAGCTCATGATGTTAGCTGTTTGATGGAGTATAAAGGCATGAGCTTACACGATGCTATGCATGAAGTGGTGAATATTAAATTAGTGCAGATGGATGGTGAAGGCGGAATGATTGGTGTGGATGCACGGGGAAATGTATCGATGATCTTTAACAGTGCCGGTATGTACCGGGGTATGCAGAACAACAGGGGGGAAAAAATTATCGGAATTTATAAAGATTGATCTTATCATTGTGCTTGTCTCAAAAGCCCTGCTGTGCCGGCATCCGGCGGTACAAGGGATCTGTTGAACTTCACATTGTATACAAACAGAGTTCTCACTGCGCCTGCCTGCCACAGGCAGGTTTGGAATGACAAAATAATTAACTTTTGAAAAGTATCAGCTTTTATATACCATGAAAAAATTTGCTGTTATCGTTGCAGGGGGAACCGGAAACCGGATGAATAATAAGATCCCCAAGCAATTTTTATTGTTACAAGGAAAACCTGTTCTGTATTATACGCTTCAAACGTTCTTACAGGCATATGAGGATATTCAAATAATTTTGGTTTTACCTGAAGCACATAGTGCAGCAGGGCAGCAGGTCGTTGATACTTTCTTTGATAGCAGCCGTATTAAAGTTACCCAAGGCGGCCAAACAAGGTTTCATTCTGTGCAGAATGGCCTGCAATTGGTAAAGGAAGAAAGTATTGTTTTTGTACATGATGCTGTAAGGTGTTTGGTAAGCGTTGATCTGATTCATCGCTGTTATGAAACAGCGGTTGAAAGCGGTTCGGCCATACCCGCAATAGACTGTAAAGACAGTGTGCGTTTAATTTCTGAAACCGGACATGTAGCGATACCAAGAAATAGTGTTAAATTGATCCAAACGCCGCAAACCTTTCACAGTACGATACTATTGCCTGCATACCAGGTTGAATATAATGATACATTTACTGATGAAGCAACGGTTGTTGAAGCCTTTGGCCTTAAAGTAAAACTGGTAGCAGGAGAAGCGCATAATTTTAAAATTACAACGCCTGTTGATTTAACAATGGCGGAACAACTTCTCTAATCAGATTAATGAGTTACACAATTAAAATAGCCGATATTAATGATCCGGACATTGATCTTGCTTTACGCAACTTAATCAGATCGGCATATAATTCCAACAATTTACTGGAAGAAAAATTCCTGGCATCCAATATACAGAGCAATGCTTCAAGGCCAAGTTTCTTTCTTGTGGCAGAAGAGAATAATGAATTGATCGGATGTAACGGATTTATAGCAAATGATTTTTTATTTGATCATATTAATTATGTAGGTTACCAGAGTTGCTGGTCTGCTACTCATCCGGCTCACCAGAGCAAAGGCGTTTTTACAACTATAATAAACGAAGCAAAAAAAATATTAAAAGAACAGGGTGCCGGTTTTTTGTATGGTATCGCCAATAACAGGTCTATCCCCATTTTTGTGGCAAAACTCGATTTTCTCGAAACACCTTCTCTTGTTTTAAGGATACCCAATATTCCTTTCCTCAGGAATTCTTATTATACAAATAGTTTACCGGGTAAAAATAATGAATGTTCTATTAATGAGGAACAAGTAATGAAACACAAAGCAACACAATATCCTGCAGCAGTTAAAGTAATAAAATATAACGACAGCTGGCTTTGGGGTAAACTGATTTATAAAAAGAAGTATGGCATAAAATGGCCTGTATTTTATGTAGGCGGTATTCATCTTGCAACAGAAAAAGATGTAAAAGGGTTGATATCGGGAATTTTCAGATCGTATAAAGTTTTATTTGTACAGTTCTTCAGTTGCAAGACCAACCGCTTTAATGTACTTCTGAAAGGATGGAGAAAACCAACCATGAATGGATTTATCTTTTTTAATTTAAATATGCCCGGGTTTAAACATTTCAATCTTATGATCGGGGCAATTGATATTTTTTAAATTTATTAAGTAAACAGGAATATGGGAAAGAGTTTAGTACTGATTTTTCATAAAGAGGAGGATGGGCCGTTGTTTGAAAAAATAATTATTGCCCTTAAAGCAAGATATACATTAGTCACTCTGGAGCAATTGGAGCAATTGCTCATCAGCAAAAAAGAAATAAAGAATATATGTCACATCAGCTTTGATGACGGGGATCATTCATTTTACCGTACTGTCTTTCCGGTCTTAAAAAAACATAAGGTTCCTGTTTCACTATTTGTATCACCTGATATCATCAGCTCAAACAGTAATTTCTGGTTCCAGGAAATGCAGGGATATGATGAAAAAGTATTAAAAAATATTGTTGCACAACAACTGAATATCGCTTTGGATAAGCTCAATGAATTTCCCTGTCAGTCAATTTTTAAATGTTTAACTGTAAATAAAATAAAAACGATAATCGGGCTTTACCAGCAACAAACAACATGTGGCAGAAAGGCTTCAGCGAATATAAGTACGGAGCAATTAAAAGAAGCAGTGGCTTCCGGATTAGTAACGGTAGGGGCTCATACGATCAACCATCCTGTTTTAAAAAATGAATCTGATGCTGATTGCAAATATGAAATAAGGGAATCATTAAAAAAACTTGAAACACTGTTGGGCCATCCTATCAGATATTTTGCTTATCCCAATGGCCGGCCGGGCATTGATTTTTGCGAAAGAGAAATGAACTGTCTCCGGGAGCATGATGTATCACTGGCCTTTTCAACTGAATTGGATCATCTGTCGGCTGATACCGACAGGTTAAGCATACCAAGAATGGGTTTTGCAAGGATGGGTTTATCGCCATCAAATCCGCTTGTTGCCTTTCGGCTTAATTCAGGTAAAAGATGGTTCGATGTTACATCAGTGGGTAAGCCATCAGTAAAAGATGTACGGGAAAAGATAAGCAGGATATTAAATTTTTGAAATTATTTCTTAAGCCATTTAACAGCGGCAGGCAACCTGTTTAAACGTATGGCTGTATATTTTTCTTTCTGTGCTCCAAAGCTGCTGTAAAACAATGCCAGGTTCTTTAAATCGCTTCCTTCAAAATCAAGTAAAAGGTTTTGTCCGGCATGGTCTTTTATAAAGGCATTGATAAGGATAGGTGATGCACCCATGCTTTTACCATCCGGGTGATTGCCAATCATAATGTAACAAGCTCTTTTAGGAGAAAAGAAAAAAACGGCTGATGCCATAAGATGCCCTTCTTTTGTATATACTCCGTAAGTTGTGGCTTTTTTATTCTTGTAAAAATAGCTGTACAGTTTTTCAAAGTTTTTAAAATCTTTTGCGGTAATTGAAGAAAAATTTTTAACCTGTTCTTTGGCCAGGGTTATTACTTCAGTTACGGCTATATTTTTTGTGATCTTCAGATCAAGTTCTTGGCCTTTTTTGATATTGCGTTTTATATTATTATTGAAAGCCTGGTAAAGTTTAGTATAACTGTCATTCAGGTTTAACACATAATTCTTTCGCTCATAAATGTCAAAATTATTCAGTTTAAAAAAATTACCCTGGTTGAGATAAATATCCCAGTACCTGAATTTAAGGGGTATTGCCTGTAAGAAAGAATTTACGGTTGCTGCTGTGATGGATTTGCCAAATACACCCAGGCATGCTGTAAATGGGGGTTGATACAAATAACTGATACCATATTTTTTATTCCAGGTTAACGGCATTACCATTTCATAATCGTTAAGCACCAATGCATCCCAGTTTTTCGACATGCTGTCTAAATAAAATGAACCGGCATACAATAAACCATTAGGGGCATGGTCTATACAGGCATCCCATTTTATTTTATCTATTTGCCGGTATGTGAGGTAAGTAATGGCCACCATTAAAAGGGGATTTGTGGAACTGATTTTTTAAGGTTGATATTTTGTATATCTATACTGAAAGTAATCCTTTTTAAAAATTTATTCTGGTCAGGATCAGTTTTAAGCGTGGTTTTAAAAACTTTACTGTAAACAAGCGGCGCATAGATATTCAACACATTTTTAAACAAAGATAATTGCAGGCCGCCGGTGTACAGAAACCTGTTAGTAACCGCATTTTTCTGCCAGGCTTCGGCATAACTGCCTATATCAAAGAAAAGCCGCAAGGGTAATTTAAAAGGAAATAATGCTTTTAGTAAAGTGCTGTTGAGGTTAATGGCAGCAACCCAATTATCAGACTGGCCATATAAATAGGAATATTTGTCCATTCTCAATTTTAATCCTCCCCCGTTTTGAATCATTATTTGTTGCCCGGCAATTCCATTGTTTGCAACCGGCAGTTCGGGATTAGAAGATGAAGCAGACCTGCCGGCAAAATAATTAGAATAGGTATAATCATCTTCGCCGGTACCGCCCAGTAATTTAGGTTGATATACAAACGTACCTATTTTTTTGTTGCCGATATATCCAAACTTAGCTGCAAAAACCCTGGCTTGTAAACCTCCGCCCTGTGCATAATTAAAAAAGTATTGACCGGTAACATGTAACCTGTAAAAACCTTCCCCCTGTTGAAATTGTACCTGGTAATTGTAGGGATACAATACCCTGTAGTTTGCCATTGAAAATGTTAGCTGATTAATATACCGGTTGGTTTTGATAAAGCCCGTAGGATATACGGCCACACTATCGCTGCCCGTAAGGTATTTAAAATCTGTAAAATGCTTTTCGCCGATCAGGTATGTACGTACTTCAAGCCAGCTTACTTTACTGCTTCTTACAGGATGGTTAAAATAAAATTTTAACGAAGGGGAAATTTTATAAAATCTTTCAAAAACTTTTATACCGGTGGTATCGTAAGATTGTTTGCTGGAAAAAGAGGACCAGTTGATACTTGTTTCAATTTTTTGAAAATGCTTATTTGGTATCCAGTGATAACCGGCGCGGCCAATACTGTTTACCTGTTTACTTTTAAAAGCATAAAGCGGTACTATAACAAATTGAAATCTGGTAAGTGGCAATGTATAATTGTGCAATACAGCGCCCAGCATCAGTTTATCATAAAAATTATATCCAATGGCAGGGGTGGCAAAAATGTAATTGTGTTTAGCTGTTCCTTTAAAACTGAAAAAAGGGGTAAAGCGTATATTTTTCTTTGTTGCGGATCTCTTTAGAGCTCCTTTTTTATTGAGTAGTGCGAATATGCCATCGGAATTTTTACCGCTTATATCTTCTATTGTTTTTTTAAAGTCTTCGGGATAAGGATGTTTAAACTGCCAGCGGCGGTAATATTCCTGCATACAGCTGTCGAACATGGACCTGCCCAATTCATCTTCCAGCAGTTTCATCCATTCGCCTGTTTTTGAATAGGCAATCATATTATAGTTGAGTATATTAAATTTTTCTGAACTGGTTTCTATGGGCTGATCTTTTTTAACCCCCGTAATGGTTTGCAGCAAGGTATGCTGAATATCATCCGGCATCCTGTTATTAATGAATGTTGATCTGGTCAGGATGATATCCGGTTGGGAATTGCCGTATTGCTGCAGTAAATACCGGTTATCATAATACGTATTCATGCCTTCATCCATCCAGGGATGCGTACGTTCGTCTGTTGCTAAAATTGCTTCAAACCAGTTATGCCCAACTTCGTGGTTAATTACATGGTCAAGCATTTTTTCTGTGCCGCCCGATTCAAGAATGGTTATCGTTGGATATTCCATACCACCGCCATTTCCGCCATCAACAACACTGACCAGCTGATAGGGATATTCTCCCAACCATTTGCTTTTGGTAAGAATGGCTCTCTTGATCATAGCAATGCTGTTCTTCCAGTCTTTTTCATGTTTTGCATAATAATAAGCATAAACATGAATTACTTTCCCGCTGTTTAATTGCAGCGTATCTTTTTTGATATTATAATTTTTATCAGCAAACCACGCAAAATCGTGCACATTGTTTTGCTTATACTGCAGCGTTTTAATTGTAACAGAAGCAGTACTTACTTTTTCTGCTTTAACCTTTTTAGTTATGGATTGTTTTTTTGGCTTTGGTTCAGCAGCTGCAGGCTTTTTATTTTTTAACCAGTTCTTTTCACTTTCATTTTGCAGGTCTCCGGTTGCGGCAACAACATAATTTTCGGGCAGGGTTATCTGCACTTCATAATTTCCAAACTCACTGTAAAATTCACCCTGGTCTAAATAGGGCATAGGGTGCCAGCCTTTTCTGTCATACACTGCCGGCTTTGGGTACCATTGCGTAATTTGATAGGTCTGGTCAATATGTCCGCCCCTCGAAAAAGCATAGGGTAGTTTTACATGAAAGGGAGTTTCAATTTTTGTAATTGATTTTGGTGCAATAGGTACCGGTAATATGAGTTTAATGATATCCTGGTGTTGTGGATGGTCTTCAGTTTTTGCGATCTCTCCATTTACCTTAAAATCTAACCGGTTAATATAGCCACGTTTATCATCATTACTGAAATAAAATGCGGTGCTGCCGTTTTCTAAAACCTGGTCAGTAAAAGCAGTTTTGTCATTTTTATAAGCATTGGGCCAAAGATGTATCCAAATAAAATAAAGGGTATCAGGTGAGTTATTAATATACTCCATCCTCAAAAAACCATCTAAAGTATGCTCAACATCATTCAGCGTTATATCAATTTTATAATTTACCTGTTGTTGCCAGTAGTTGTTAATTTGGCAGTTTGATGTGGGCAATTGACAATAAAAGAAAATGATTATGCTGAGGGTCCTTTTCAAAACGGTATAGTTTTACCAAAAATAACCAAATCAATGCAATAAAATAATCAACTCAAATTTCGGTTTATTTACCCTGCCCTAAAAGGATTATCCGGATCGTATGTAACATGATCTTAAAGTCCAGTGCCAGTGAAATATTTTCAATGTACATCAGGTCATATGGCAACCGTTCAATCATTTCTTCAGGGGATTCGGCATAACCGAATTTTACCATGCCCCAACTGGTTAGTCCGGGTTTTACTTTAAGCAGGTAATTATATTCGGGATGTAAACTTACAAGCTGGTCGATATAGAATTTTCTTTCGGGCCTTGGTCCCACTAAACTCATTTCACCCTTTAAAATATTCCAGAGTTGGGGTAATTCATCCAGTCGCCATTTACGCATTACCTTACCCCAATTGGTTATTCTCGGATCATGATCACTGCTTAGTTCAGGCCCGTTTAATTCTGCATTGGGAACCATGCTTCTGAATTTGATCATCGTAAACGGGATGCCTTTATACCCGATCCTTTCCTGCCGATAAAATAAAGGACCTTTTGATGAAAATTTTAATTTAAGTGCCGTATAAATGAAGAGAGGGAAAAGTATGATCAAACCAAGGAGGGATACCAGGATATCGATCAGCCGTTTTAAATTTTGCTGCCTTAACGGAAGAAGTCCGGCGTGCAGATCGATCAATGGGATACCCAGTACATTATTGGTTTTTACAGCACCGCTTATGATATCAACCGTATCTGCTGTTATTTTTATATTCACATCTTTATCACTCAGCTGTTGTAAAATAATTTCTAATTGATTCCTTTCTTTCTTTTCCACAGCAATGATCACTTCTTCAATATGGTTATCCTTAATAATAGCTGCCGTATCATCTGCGTTTCCGAAATTTGTAATGTTTCCGGGAAATGACGAACCGTTATTGCCGTTGGTATTTGCAAAGCCCAGGATACGGTACCCAGTTTTTTCTCTATTCGTGATAATGGATTTATATAGTAATGCGGCATTGGTACTGGAACCAATAATGAGGGTATTAAAGAATACATTGCCTTTATTTAGCTGGGACTTTGCCTTTATTAAAAAAAAAAGGCGGAAGCAATAAATAAAAACCGTCTGGATAACCCAGAGCGAAATAAATTCTTTAAAATAAATATTATAATCACCGGTGGCATCATAGATCAAAAACAAAAAAAGGATACCTATACTTCCTAAAAAAGAATAGATCAGCGTATGTAACAATTCTGTCAACCTTGATTTTTGATAAAGTGCATCATAACTGCCTGCCAGGTAATAGACCACTAACCATACCGCGGGGAACAGCAATAATCCAATATAGAATTTTGCACCAACTATAAAAGCTTCTTCAATGATATATTTACGGATAAAATAAAAACTGATCCAGGAAAGTACAGCGGCTATAAAGTCGCCGAAAGCATACCAGGCAATATGTATTCTGGGTTAACTGCTTAACATCTATGTATGCTAAACCTGTATAGCAACTGAATAAGAAAATATCCCTTACCTGGTCAAGCCTTTCAATACTGAATTCTTTTGCAGCGATTGAATCAATTTCATCCTGAGAAAGAAATGCCCTTACTACTTCTCTGAAATTGGATTTATAATTTACAAAAGGATCTTTATCTAACCAGTTATTTGAAATACAAATGCGGATAATTTTACCAAAGTTCTTTATATACTTAACGGCTGAATTGTTATTGCATTTTCGGACACTACGCAAATAA
>JANOFR010000011.1:0-29676 GCA_031413755.1 Chitinophagaceae bacterium | reverse complement strand
GTAAAGAAGAAAAGTTGGGTTAAACTGTTCCGCCAGCCGGCGGATCGAATCCCACCCTCTCCGCAAAGCAGAAAAGTTGGGTTAAACTATTCCGCCAGCCGGCGGATCGAAACCCACCCTCTCCGCAAAGCAGAAAAGTTGGGTTAAACTGTTCCGCCAGCCGGCGGATCGAATCCCACCCTCTCCGCAAAGCAGAAAAGTTGGGTTAAACTGTTCCGCCAGCCGGCGGATCGAATCCCACCCTCTCCGCAAAAGAAGATTTGATTGGTTAAACTGTTCCGCCAGCCGGCGGATCGAATCCCACCCTCTCCGCAAAACAAGATTTGATTGATTTATTTTACCACTTTTAAGGAGCTAATCCCACCCACTCCGCAAAATAGAACTAATGAATATTGAATTGACACTTTTTAAATTTAAGACAGACGGCTTTCTTGTAAAAACAAGCAGTTATTTCAAAATACAAAAGCCGGGTAAATTAAATTTTAAATGTAAAAAACTGGTAAGGTCTCAGTTTTATATTTAAGTACCTGTTTGCCGATGTTTGGTTCAAACTGATACAGTACTGATAAAGTTTAATTATTCCCCTTTTGTTATAAAGATTCCCCTTTAAACATGGGGGAATCGGTAAAAATTTCAACCGGCTCAACTTTTCCATCCAGGCAATTCAGCATTCTTATAAAAGCAAGTTTTCCTAATTTATAACCGCTGGTTTCAATATAGGTAATTTCCGGTGTGTAAAATTTTGGTAAAAACCCATCGCTTAAAGCAATGACTGAAGTTTGTGCCGGTATTTCTATTTTTAGTTCATTCAGGCTTTTCATTACACCTATCAATATTTCATCACTCATACAGAAGATGGCATCCGGAATTGTTTTTTTTGAAAAGTATTGCCGGGTAATATTTTTTGCTTCTGTATGTGAATTACAATGTTCAATAAAAATTTCAATTCCTTTTTTTGAGGATATTGTTTTTTTTATTGATTGTAATCTTTTTCGGGTAATGGAATGTGATTTATTACCCAATACTGCCAAAAGCTTTTTTTTATTTTTTTTAAGTAATGATTCAACGGCCAGTTTTGCAGCCTTTTCATCAGGTATACAAACTTTATTATAACCTTTACCAAGGGGTACCTTGTCAAAAAAAACAAGGGGAATATCAGCTTCTTTAAATTTATCAAACGCCTTCATGTTAACACTGTTGGTAGCAAGGCACACAAATAAACCGGATACACGGTTTTGCCTGCAGATACTTAAGTTATTTATTTCGATCCCGGGGTCGTTTCCTGATTGTAATATAAGCAGGGTATAATCATTTTTCCTGCATTCTTCCTCAATGGCCGAAATAAAGCTATCATAAAAAAAAATTGAAATGGTCGGAACTATTAATCCCAAAACCCGGTTCTTTTTTGACCTGAGGTTAATCGCATTGATATTGGGCTCATAGTCTAAAAAAGCAGCAATTTCATGTACTCTTTTTTTTGTAGAAGCTGATATATCAGGATGATTTTTTAACGCCCGGGAAACGGTTGATATACTCAGGCCCAGCACTTCTGCCATTCTTTTTAAGGTAATATTCTCCATGGTTCTATGTATAGGTTACAAATCTAACTATTTTTCCACAACAAACAGTTCCGCAAACCTTTGCATAAATATAAAAAACATTAACACTAATTTAATTCACCATAAAGAGAATACTTTTATATATACGTTCATCTAAACGAAACTATATGAGAATAAAATTGCTTGTAAAGAGGCTAGCTACAGCCTTATTATTTATTGCTGCCCCATTTATTATGAATGCCCAGCAAAAAACGGTCACAGGAAAAGTTACCAGTGATAAGGATGGTTCTCCGGTTAGCGGAGTATCTGTTATTGCCAAAGGTGCAAAATCCGGAACGCAAACACTTGCAGACGGCACTTTCAGCCTTTCTGTAGATAATGCAGTTACTATACTGGTATTTTCTTCTATTGGTTTTGCCACTCAGGAAGTAAGTGTTGGCTCAGACCCTGTAAATGTTGTATTAGTCGTAACAGCAGCAGGTTTGAACGAAGTGGTGGTAATTGGTTATGGTACCGCCAGAAAAAAAGACTTAACGGGTGCTGTATCCACTGTTTCTGAAAAGAATTTTAACCGAGGTGTAATAACAACACCCGATCAGCTTATTCAAAACAAAGTTCCGGGTATTGAAGTTACCAACAATTCCGGTGCACCAGGCGCAGGTACTACCGTAAGAATCAGGGGTACCAGTACGCTCAGAACAGGTAGTGGTCCTTTATATGTTGTAGACGGGGTTCCTTTGGATGGCCGTTCCGCAAGGCCTTTTATTGGTACCAATTTTGGAGGAAGCCCGGAAGCAAATGCTCTATTATTTATTGATCCAAATACAATTCAATCAATTGATATACTTAAAGATGCATCATCAGCTGCAATATATGGTTCACGAGGTGCCAATGGTGTAATTGCAATTACTACCAAGACAGGTTCTTCCGGGCCTAACAGGATTGAATTTGGCACGAGTTGGAGTGTAAACCTGGGCTTATTGAAAAAATATGAAGTGTTGGATGCCGGCGAATTTAGAACTGCTTTAGGCAAGTATAGCGTTACCGGTCAGGATAAAGGTTCCAATGTTGATGTATTTAAGCAGTTACTAAATAAAAAACTTTCTCAAAATTATAATCTCGCTATAACTGGTGGTAACGAAAATGGAAAATTCAGGGCTTCATTTCTGGCCTCATCCACAAATGGTACTTTCAAAAATTCTCAGTTAGATAAATACATAGGAACTTTTAATGGGCAGTATAAATTTTTAGATAAAAAATTGACTATAGGTTTTAGCCTGATTGCAGGCCACACTACTGAAGATGTAATTGCTGTTTCAAATACCGCTGGCTCCGAAGGAAATATCATCAGTGCGGCTTTACAGTGGAACCCAACAACAGATTTTAAAGATGCAACTGGCAAATGGGTTTATCCAACCAATGGATCAGGTAATCCGTTAGCTCTTTTGGATGCTTACGATGATCAGATAAAAGTAAACTCAATACTGGCTAATATTACTGCAGCTTACAAAATCCTTAATAATCTGGAGTATAAATTCATGTATGCAATCAATAATAGTACTGGTGCAAGGCTTACGAACATCTACGGATTTTTACAGGGATATGCGGGCTTATCGGGGTCTGGGTTTGGGGCTATTTCTAACCAGGAGTTAAATTCTCAAACTTTTACCCATACCTTAAATTACAATGCAAACCTTACAAAAAAATTAAGTCTTACCGGATTAGGAGGTTTTGAATACTGGAAATCTAATTTTTCAAACAGTGCATTTTCTGCCAGGGGTTTTAACACCAACTTAACCCAGGAAGCTAAGATTGATATTCCCTATACAGCTATCATGCGGAATGGACTGGTTCAAACCCCGCCTTCAACGTATATTGACCCAACGGTTGAAATTCAATCTTATTTCGGTAGAGTAGGTTTAAATTATGATGACCGATTTTTGTTAACTGCCACCATGCGGGCAGACGGCTCCAGTAAATTTGGCGAAAATAACAGGTATGGTTATTTCCCATCGGCAGCAGCAAGGTGGAATATCAGCAATGAAAACTTTATGAAGGGTAATGGAATCTTTTCTAATCTGGCTTTACGTGCATCATGGGGTATTACAGGTAGCCAGGAATATCCATCCGGTGCTGCCACAGCACAATTTACTTTTACGGGGCCCGGTCAGGCTGTTCAAACAGTTAATGCAAATCCGGATTTAAAATGGGAAGAAACAAGGTCTACAAATATTGGTATTGATGCCAATAGTAAAAATGGAAGGATTTACGGAAGCATTGATTATTATCACAGAAACACCACCAATATCATTTTTGAAGGTACTGCAATTCAACCTGCCAGTTCAGCTTCTCTTTTCAGGAATATACCGGCAAATCTTATTAATTCGGGTATTGAGTTTGGAATTGGAGCTACAGTTATTGAAAAAACCAACCTGCAATGGGATGTAAACTTCAATATTGCCTATAACAAAAACAAATTAACAAATTTTAATGAAGTAGGTATTATAACAGGCCAAATAAATGGGCAGGGTGTATCGGGTACGCTCGGGCAAATTATTACTAATGGCCAACCAATTAACACATACTATTTAAAACCTTTCAGCGGTTTTGATGCAAGCGGGGGCCAGATAGTTGGAGACAATCCTCAGTTTGCGGGTAATTCACTGCCCGAAACTACCTATGGTTTTAGTACTACAGTAACATACAAAAAACTTTCCCTGACAGTTAATGGTGGTGGTGCTGCTGGCTTTATAATTTTCAATAATACTGCTACCAGTGTTACTAATATCAGTGGTATTGCAAATGGCCGTAACATAGATAAAAATGCCTACAATTCTGCCGAAAAAACATCAAGTGGAGCCAAAGCCTCTGACAGGTTTTTGGAAAAAGGTAATTTCTTCAAATTGCGTAACGTTTCATTAAACTATACCGTTGGTAATATATTAAGTTATGTAAAAGGGTTGAATGTTTTTGTAAGCGCAAGTAATTTATTTGTTATTACTAAATTCTCAGGTTTCGATCCTGAAGTTAACGTAGATAAGTCTCAGGGAGGGGTTGCATCGAGATCAATTGAATACATCCCTTATCCAACGGCAAGAGCATTTTCTTTCGGATTTAGATTCGCATTATAATTAAAAAAATAAAAAATAACAATATGAAAAATTATTTTAAAATTGCCACTTCCTTTTTGCTGATTTCAGCAATGGGTTGCTCAAAACTTGATCAGAAATTGCCAGGTTCTTTAACAGGACCAGAGGTTAACAGCGCATTAGGATCTGCGGGAGTACAAATATTATTAAATGGTGCGTATACTGATTTGGGAGGTACTTTTACTGCACAGGACCTGCTGTTTTGTTTACAGGAAAATGCTTCGGATGAAGCACTGGTACCTACAAGAGGTGGGGATTGGGACGATAATGGGGTATGGCGGGTATTGCATAATCACACCTGGAATGCGGATCACCAATACGTGTTAAACGTATTTAACAGCTTAAATAAATTAAATTTTGATGCCACAAATGTATTGGCGTTTGGACCAAATGCAACCCAGGCAGCACAGGCTAAATTCTTAAGGGCAATTTCTTTATATTATTTACTTGATCTCTACGGTCAATTTCCTGCAAGAGAGCCTGGTGAAGATGTAAGGAATGCACCTGTGGTAAGAGCCGGAGCGGCAGGAGCACAGTTTATTATTAATGAATTGGTTGCAGCTATTCCCAATTTACCTACAACAGGTGGAGCTGGAATTGCTACAAAAAATGCAGGTAATACTTTACTTATGAAATGTTATTTAAATAGAGGTGCCTGGGCTAACAGAGCTTCGCCTACATTTGCAGATGCAGATATGCAGCAGGTTATTACTTTAGGCAACGCCATCATTTCTAGCGGCAATTATTCTTACATGGCTGAGTACTTTAAGAATTTTGATGCATCAAATAGCGCATCTACCGAAAATATATTCACTGTTATTAACAATTCTGGTTCTGCTTCAAATGTTAGTGATATCCGTAGTGAGTGGTGCAGAACCTTGCACTATAACCAGGAAACTTCTACGAAACCCAATTCTGGTTGGAATGGTTTTAGCACGGTAAGCGATTTTTATAACAATTTTACCACCGGAACTACTCCCGGAGTTGATTTAATGGAAGGTGTTACCAACTACGCAAGCAATAAAACCGGACGTTACAGAGATACAGCAGTAGATTCAAGGGTAGGTGGAAGATTTTATCCTGGTATTACTAATATGTCAGGACAAAGACCTGGTTTTATGATAGGTCAGCAATACAATGAGGCAGGTGTTCCATTAACTGACAGAAAAACACCGGCTAATCCCTTACAGTTTGAGCCTGCAATTGCTGCGGATATGAAAGAAACCGGGAATACACTTGAATTAACTGGTATTCGTGTTGTAAAATATGGCCCTGATTTTACTAATGGCTCGGCTAATTATCAAGGTAATGCAGGTAACGACGAAGTTATTTTCAGGTATGCAGATGTTGTACTTATGGTTGCAGAAGCTAAATTAAGAGCAGCGGCTCCTGATGCGCCTGGTGCTTTGGCATTGGTAAACGGATTAAGGGTAGCAAGGCTTGCAACGCCATTAGCATCTGTAGTTTTAGTTAATACTGCTAATTTGTATGCAGGTAATACCTTATTAGCAGAAAGGGGCAGGGAATTATATTGGGAAAAAGTTAGAAGGACAGATTTGATTCGTTTTGGAATGTTCTTAAAAATATGGCAGTATAAGCCAACAGACGATCCTAAGTATCTTGTTTATCCGGTTCCTAATCAGTCATTGTCTGTAAATCCAAACCTGGTACAAAACCCGGGGTATTAAAATATTAAAATTGCAGTTAGTTTTTCTCATTTAGTATTTTTTCATAAGCGAAATGAAGGGGTTGTTCATTAAATTTGAACGCCTCTTCTTTTTTTACTTAAATTCAGGGTTCGAAAAGTTGATATGAATAACAGATTGTGCTATTTTTTTTTGATCTGCTGCTTAAGCTGTACCATTTTATTTTCCTGTAAAAACAAGTCATCCGAAAATGGAAAGTTATTTGAGTTGATGGAGCATATAGGCATTGACTTTAAAAATAAGGTTATTGATGACAGCCTGGAGAATGGTTTTTTATATCGTAATTTTTATAATGGAAACGGGGTTGCCATTGCAGATATTAATAACGATAGCCTCGCTGATATTTTTCTAACTTCCAATTCCGGATTCAATAAATTATTTTTAAATAAGGGCAACTTTCAATTTGAAGACATTTCGGATAAATCAGGAATTATTAAAGATGATAAATGGAATACGGGTGTTGTTTTTGCAGATGTTAACGGAGATGGCTGGCTTGATATATATGTGTGCTCATCCGGGCACATGGGCACAGGGTCAAGAAAAAATAAGCTTTACATAAATAATAGTGGCAACAATGCTTTAAATAAGCAAGGCAAAACTGAGGTCAGTTTTACTGAGGAAGCAGCAAGGTATAAACTGGATATTTCGGCATATACCTCGCAGGTTTCTTTTTTTGATTATGATATGGACGGAGACCTGGATTGTTTTATGATCAACAATAGCCCTATCCCCATTAACCAGTTAAATTTTGCAAACAGGAGAGACATGCCAGACAGTCTTTGGAAAATCGCTGATTTTTTAAAAGGTGGCGGCGATCATTTATACCGTAACGACAATGGCATTTTTAAAGAAGTTACCACACAGGCAGGTATTCATGGAGGCCTGATCAGTTTTGGTTTGGGCGTTTCTGTTGCAGATATTAACGGAGATGGCTGGCCTGATATTTTTGTATCAAACGATTCTTACGAAAGAGATTATTTATACATCAACCAAAAAAACGGCACTTACAAAGATGAAATGGAGCAATGGTTTCAACATAGCAGCTTTTCATCAATGGGCGCCGATATAGCCGATATAAATAACGACGGCTATCCTGATCTGTTTACCACAGATATGTTGCCTGTAAATGATTATCGCCTTAAAACCACCGGCTCTTTTGATAATATTAGCCTGTTCAACGAAAAATTAAAATCGGGCTTTTATTACCAATACACCAAAAACTGTTTACAACTGAATAATAAGAACGGCAAATTTATAGATATAGCAAGATACAGCGGCGTAGCCGCTACCGACTGGAGCTGGGGTGCATTAATTTTTGATATGGATAATGACGGTTGGAATGATCTTTATGTGTGCAATGGTGTGAATAAGGATGTAACCAATCTTGACTTTATGGATTTTTTCGCCAATAATATCAATCAAAAAATGGTGCTGTCGGGAAAAAAAGAATCTGTGGATAAGATACTGAAAGAAATTCCCATAAATGCATTGCCCAATAAAACTTACCGTAACGATAAAAATTTAAAATTTACAGATGCAGGAGAAGCATGGGGTTTGTCACAGGCAACTTTCTCCAATGGCGCTGCTTATGGAGACCTTGATAATGACGGTGATCTCGACCTCGTAGTATGCAATCAAAATCAACCAACATATATTTATAAAAACAAATCAAGGGAGATCAATAAAAATAATTATGCAGGATTTACATTGAAGGGTAAAGAAAAAAACCCTTTTGCCGTAGGAAGTAAAGTGCAGCTTTTTATCGGCAAAGAAATTTTAACGAGAGAATTATTTCCCAGCAGGGGTTTTCAATCTTCTGTTGATTATAAGCTGATTTTTGGTTTGGGAAAGAGTAATAAGATTGATTCTGCTATTATCACCTGGCCAGACAGAACGGAGTATAAAATCATTCAGCCCCAAATAAATAAGATACATGAACTTGATGAGTTGGCTGTACAAACTACTCCAGAAAAAATAGTAACACCCGGATCAATAAATACTGTCTTTTCTAAAATTGAAAGCAATTTTGAAAAACACCAGGAAAATAATTACATAGATTTTTATAATGAAAGAATGTTGCCCCGAATATTTTCACGGGAAGGCCCAAAATCTGCAACAGCCGATGTTAGTGGAGATGGATTGACAGACATTTACATTGGGGCTGCCGAAGGAAAAACCGGGCAACTTTATCTGCAAACAAAAGCAGGCACATTTTTACTGAAAGAACAAAAGCAATTCAAACAGGCATACCTTGTTGATGATGTTGCTGATTTGTTTTTTGATGCCGATGGTGATGCTGATATGGACTTACTGGTTTGCCCGGGTGGAAACAATCATACAGCGGGCAGTAATGAATTGCGATTACGTTTATTTAACAATGACGGTAAAGGAAATTTCACACAGAATACAACGGCCTTTCCAGGAACAGATATGAATATTGGCGTAGCCATTGCAAATGATTTTAACAATGATGGATATGCTGATCTTTTTGTTGGGGGCAGAAGTTTCCCGGGTATTTATGGAAAAGATCCGCAAAGCTATTTATTTGTAAATGATGGCCAGGGGCATTTTTCAGATATTGCCATAACAAAAAATCCTGTTATTGCAAATATAGGAATGGTTACAGGCGCTGTATGGGCAGATGTAGCCGGAGATAAACAAAAAGAATTGATCATTACCGGCGAATGGATGGCACCCCGTATCTTCTCTTTTAACAAAGATCATTTTGATGAAGTAAAAACAAATATCAGTAATAAACTGGGCTGGTGGCAAAGCACAGCTGTTGCCGATATTAATAACGATGGAAAACAGGATTTGATTTTAGGAAATATAGGTGAGAATTTTTATTTAAATCCTTCGGAAAATAAACCGGTAAAATTATGGATGAATGATTTTGACAAGAATGGCGAAATGGACAAGATCATGACCTATACGATTGATGGAAAAGATATGCCGGTATTTTTAAAACGCGATATGGAAGACCAGATGCCGGGCCTGAAAAAGAAAAACCTGAGGCATGGAGATTATGCAACCAAATCAATACAGGAGCTGTTTTCAAAAGAACTTATCCAATCAGCTATTGTAAAACAATTTAATTATGCTTCTTCCTGCGTAGCAATAAATGAAGGCAATGGCAAATTTACCATTAAAGAATTACCTGCCATGGTTCAGCTTTCCTGTATCAATGCCATACAACCAATGGATGTTAATGGAGATGGATACATCGATATTGTAAGCGGGGGAAACCAATTTGGTTTTTTACCCCAGTTTGAAAAACTGGATGGCAGTTTTGGCGACGTGATGATAAACGACGGCAAAGGAAATTTTACCAGTGAAGAAACTAAAAAAACAGGACTGGAATTAAGAGGCGAACTAAGAGATATTACCATGATTAAAAATTCAAAAGGAACTTATTTATTGTTTCTGCAAAACAATGAATATCCTGTTTTATACAAGTTGAACGACTTTTCAAAAAAGGAATAAAATTGCACTGCTTGCCAATGATGCTTACAATGAAACAATATTCAGCTTTCTTTATGTGTTTTTTTCTATACGCTGTTTTTTCTTGTAACACAAAGAAAACAAAACCCGCTTTATTTGAGTTGGTTAAAAATTCAGGTATTGCATTTATCAATACCGTTAAAGACAATGATTCTATCAATATTTTAAATTACCGTAATTTTTATAATGGAGGTGGCGTGGCCGTTGGCGACCTTAATAACGATGGCTTGCCGGAAGTTTTTTTTACAGCCAACCAGGGAAGCAATAAATTATACCTGAACAAAGGAAATCTTCAATTTGATGATATTTCTGAAAAGGCGGGTTTCAAAAATAAATTGCAGTACAGCACCGGTGTTGTTTTTGTTGACATTAATCACGACAACTGGCTTGACATATATGTGTGCAATGCAGGAAATATGCATGATGCCAGCCTTCGAAGAAATCAGTTATTTATCAATAATCACGATTTGACTTTTACAGACAGTGCAGCACAATATGGCCTTGACAATGACGGCTACAGTACGCAGGCGAGTTTTTTTGACTATGATATGGATGGCGACCTGGATTGTTTTATAATTAATAACAGTCCCGTACCGGTAAGTAGTTTAGGCTATCCTAAACAAAGAGATTTGCCTGCCTATCAATGGAAAGTGGCCGATAACCTGAAAGGCGGTGGTGATCATTTATTCAAAAATGATAACGGGCATTTTGTGGAAGTAACCCAGCAGGCCGGTATTCATGGTTCATTAATGAGTTTTGGATTGGGAGTTACTGTGGGTGATATTAATGGTGATAATTATCCTGACATTTATGTTTCCAATGATTTTTTTGAACGGGATTATTTATACATCAACCAGCAGAACGGCACTTTTAAAGATGAACTGGAAACAAGGATGAAACATAACAGCTATGCCTCAATGGGGGCCGATCTTGGAGATATAAATAATGATGCATATCCCGAAATATTTACAACAGACATGTTGCCCGCCGATGATTACCGCCTTAAAACAACTTTAAGTTTTGATGATATAGACCAATACCGGCTTAAAGAACGTAACGGTTTCTTTCACCAGTTTTTGCAAAACACCTTACAGTTAAATGACGGGCACGGAAAATTTAAAGACATAGCAAACTACAGTGGGGTGCATGCATCTGAATGGAGCTGGGGGGCACTGATGTTTGATGCTGACAATGACGGCTATAATGATCTGTACGTTTGCAATGGCATTTATCGTGATCTTACCAACCAGGATTTTTTAAGTTTTGATGCAAACGAAATAAAAGAAAAAATGCAAAAAACGGGACAAAAAAATCTTTCGGAACTGGTAAGTAAAATCCCAAGCATAGCCGTACCCAATAAGATATACCGCAACATGGGCAACCTGCCTGCCGGACAGGCAGGTTTAAAATTTACAGATGAAGGACCAAACTGGGGTTTCACAGAAAATTCATTTTCAAACGGGGCAGCTTATGCCGATCTTGACCTTGACGGAGATATGGACCTGGTGGTAAACAATGTTAATGAGCCTGCATTTGTTTTCAGGAATAACAGCAGGGCACAAAATAAAAATAATTTCGTAAGTGTTTCTTTAAAAGGCGCTGATAAAAATACTTATGCTGTTGGAAGCAAAATATTGATCTATAAAGGCAATGAAATTTTAAGCAGAGAAATAATTCCCAGCCGTGGATTTCAATCGTCCGTTGATTATCGGCAGGTAATAGGTATAGGTAATGCAACGCAGGTAGATTCAATACTGATCATCTGGCCAAACCACAGTTTTACAAAAACAATGCATCCGCAGGTAAATAAAATGCTTGTCTTTTCTCAACCGGCTGATGCTAAAAAATATATCGCTGGAAAAGTGATTATAGAAGAGCCGATTTTTCAAACTGTTCAAACAAAATTTGAAAAAAATGTAGATGATGACTTTACTGACTTTTACAATGAACGTGGAATATTGCAAATGCTTTCGCATGAGGGGCCAAAAGCTGTTATTGCAGATGTTAACAACGACGGGTTAGATGATATTTATATTGGTGGAACTGTAGCAAAACCAGGGCAGTTATATATACAGGATATTTTAGGAAATTTTATTAAGAAAGATGAACCAGCTTTTTCGCAATTGACCGGCTTTGTTGATGGCGCAGTACTGTTTTTTGATTGCGACGGCGATGCGGATAAAGACCTGCTGATAGGTGCCGGTGGCAATGTGGCTACTGCATTTAGCCCGAAGTTGCAACACCGCTTATTTAAAAACGATAGAAAGGGAAATTTTAGTTTATCCTCAGCACCGTTCCCTGCCAATAAAGACAATATTAGCGTTGCTACGGCCAATGACTTTGATGGGGATGGCGACCTGGATCTGTTTGTTGGTGGAGGCTTTGTAAGTGGTAGCTATGGAACAACAGCACAAAGCCATATTTATGTAAATGATGGTAATGGTAGTTTTATTGATATGCCTGCGGATAAATGTAAGGACATTACCGATGCAGGAATGGTTACAGCAGCAGCCTGGGTAGACTTGGATGCGGATAAAAAGCCTGAGTTGGTAATTACAGGAGAATGGATGAGCCCTAAAATTTTTAAATATACCGGTAACAGTTTTACAGAATGGCAAACCAATCTTTCTGAGATTTCAGGCTGGTGGCAAACGGTAGCAGTTGCCGATGTAAATGGAGATGGCAGGCAGGATCTGGTACTGGGTAATTTTGGAGAAAACTTCTACCTGAAACCTGGTAAAGAAAATCCGGTAAAATTATTTTTAAAAGATTTTGATAACAACGGACAGGTTGACAAGATCATTACCCGAAGCATTGATGGAAAAGATAAACCGGTTTTCATGAAACCGGAGCTGGAGAGCCAGTTACCATTTTTAAAAAAGCAAAATCTTCACAATGCTGAATATGCACTAAAAAGCGTGCAGGATCTTTTTAGCAAAGAACAAATGAATAATACTGTTATTAAAGAGATCAATTATTCGTCATCATGCATTGCGTTTAATAATGGCAACGGTATTTTCAGGATACAGAATTTACCTGCAACAGTTCAGTTATCTTCCCTAAAGGCAATATTGCCTGTTGATGTAAATCACGATGGTTTTATCGACCTGGTTGTAGGGGGTAATCAATTTGGATTTCAGCCCCAGTTGGGACGTTTGGATGCAGGCGATGGCGATGTTTTGATAAATGATGGTAAAGGAAATTTTTCGGCGCTGCTTAAAAGCCGCAGCGGAATTGAATTGCCGGGCCAGACGAGGGATATAGTTTTGTTAAGGCGGAAAGATAATACTGCCGTTTTGTTTTTGCAGAATAATAAATTTCCGGTTTTGTATGAGTTGAAAAATAAACAGGATAAGCCTTTAAAAAAATAAGGAGACACTTTGAATATGATAAAATTAAATAAATATAATTTTATTGCTTTGGTAACAGGGTGTATTGTTTTATGTATGGGTTGTAAACAGCCGTCATCCCGGCTGGCATCTCCTTTATTTGAAGTATTGAATGAGAGTACAACCAATTTGCATTTTGTAAACAATTTAAAACCTACCCCTGAGTTCAACATGCTTAAGTATATGTACTATTATAACGGTGCAGGTGTTGGTACAGGCGATTTTAACAACGATGGAAAAATAGATCTCTTTTTTGCAGGTAACCAGGTTCAAAATACCATGTACATAAATGAGGGTAACATGCAGTTTAAAGATATTACGCAGGCAGCCCGCATACCGGCTGATAGTTCATGGAGCACGGGGGTAAGTGTTGTGGATATTAATAATGATGGTATGCTTGATCTGTATGTGTGCAGGGTTGGCAGGTATAAAATATTGAATGGACGAAACCAGTTACTGGTTTGCAAAACTATAAAAAACGGTATGCCCGAATACGCCGATGAAACTGAAAAATATGGTTTGGGTTTTTCTGGTTTCAGCACACAGGCGGCATTTCTTGATTTTGACAATGATGGGGATCTTGATATGTTTTTATTGAACCATTCTGTAAATCATAATGGCAATTTTGCATCGCGTAATTTATTCATCAATACATACGATTCATTGGCAGGCGACCAGTTTTTTAAAAATGATAACGGTCATTTTACAAATATCACCAGGCAATCTGGTATTAACAGCAGTAAAATAAGCTATGGTCTGGGCATTGCAATCAGTGATATTAATTTAGACGGATGGCCTGATATGTACGTTGGTAACGACTTTCATGAAAATGATTACCTGTACATTAATCAAAAAAACGGAACATTTAAAGAAGAACTGAATGACCACATGATGCACACGAGCCAGTTCAGCATGGGTGTTGATGTAGCCGATGTTAACAACGATGCTTATCCTGATGTAATTTCAATGGATATGATGCCCTATGATCCTGTAGTATCAAAACGTTCCCTGGGCGAAGATGAATATCAAACCAGCCTCGAAAAAATAAAGTTTGGATATAACCACCAGTATTCAAGAAATAATCTGCAATTGAACCAGGGTAACGGCATGTTTTCGGAAACAGGTTTTTACAGCGGCATATTTGCAACTGACTGGAGCTGGAGCAGTTTGTGGATGGACTTTGATGATGATGGTTTGAAAGACCTTTTTGTAAGTAATGGCATTCCTAAAAGATTAAACGATATTGATTACATCAGCTTTATGGTTAATGATGCTGTTCAGGATAAATTACAAAACCAAAAACTTGATGGAAATGATCTGGCCATCATCAATAAATTTCCCGAAATTAAATTGCCCAACAGGTTTTTTAAAAACAAAGGGGATGTAAAATTTGAGGATGTGAGCAATAATATACAAGGCAACCCCAACTCGTTTAGTAACGGCGCAATTTATGCCGACCTGGATAATGACGGAGACCTGGATATTGTGGTAAATAATATTTGGGATCCTGTACTGGTTTATAAAAATACGGCAGCAAAGAAAAATCACCATATCAATTTAAAACTAAATGGCTCACCTCAAAATTTGAATGCATTGGGTGCAAAATGTTTTGTATTCAGCAATCACCAGGTTATTTATTCAGAAAAATTTCCGGCCAGGGGTTTTATGTCTTCCATGGAAATCCCCCTGCATATAGGCCTGGGTAGCGTTGTGCCCGATTCAATTGTATTAGTGTGGCCCGATAATACTTACCAGGCATTAAACTATGATACAGCCAATCATCTTATAAATGCCAGTTGGAAAAAGGGTTTGCCTGAATTTGATTATAAAATTGTTACAGATTTTTTTAAGCAGCAGGACAGACCCATGACTGATATCACGGCAGCATCACAGGTAAATTATGCACATGCCGAAAATGATTTTAATGAATTTAACAGGGAATTGTTATTGCCGCGGATGTTTGGAAGCGAGGGGCCTGCGCTTGCTGTTGCAGATGTAAATACTGACAAGCTGGAAGATATATACATTGGAAGTTCCAAAGGAAAAAAAAGTGTATTGTTCTTACAAAATCAAAACGGAACATTTACAAGATCTGTGCAGCCTCAATTTGAATTGGATAGTACTTATGAAAATGTTGACGCCTGTTTTGCAGATGTGAATAATGACGGCTATCCGGATCTGGCGGTTGCAAGCGGCGGAAATGAATATTTTGGAAATGAAGAATGGCGGCAACCAAGGATTTATCTTAATGACGGGAAAGGTAAATTTAATAAACTGCCTGGTGCAATGCCTGGCATTTATCTTACGCAATCATGCATTAAGCCATGTGATTTTAATAAGGACGGCTTTGTTGATTTTTTTATTGGTGCACGCACTACTCCTTTTGCGTATGGCAAAATCCCGGCTTCCTGTCTTTTACAAAATGATGGAACGGGGCATTTTAAAAATGTTACAGATATAGTTACAAAGGGATTGGCTGAAATCGGCTTTGTTACAAATGCAACCTGGGCCGATATTAATAATGATAAACAGCCAGACTTGATTGTATCGCTTGAGTGGGGCGGCATTGCAGCATTTGTAAATGATAAAGGAAGATTTTTTAAAAGAGAACTGACTGCAAAAAAAGGCTGGTGGAATTTTGTATTACCAATGGATATTGACAATGACGGCGATATTGATTTTATTGCAGGAAACCAGGGATTAAACAGCCTGTTTCAACCATCTGTGAACGAACCACTGCGGATGTATTACAACGACTTTGATAATAACGGCACTAAGGAACAGATAATTACTTATTACAAGCAAGGCGTGGAAATTCCAATGTCGAGTAAGATGGATATGGAAAAACAAATGCCTTTCTTAAAAAAGAAATACCTGTATGCTGCTGATTTTTCAAAAGCATCTTTAACTGATGTTTTTTCAAAGGATAAATTATCTGCGGCTGCTCTCTTCTCAGCCGATTATTTTTCTAATGCTGTTTTAATAAATGACGGGAAAGGGAATTTTTCAGTTAAGGCCCTGCCATGGAAAGCGCAGTTATCCTGCTTAAAGGATGCGGCTGTAATTGATGCCAATGGAGATAATTTGCCGGATATATTAACCGGTGGAAATTTTTATGAGCAGGCAATTCCCCTTAACAGAAGCGATGCCGGTTTTAGTACCGTTTTAATAAATAAGGGGCAGGGAAATTTTGAGGCAGAAAATATCAACGGCGTTATTATAAAAAACCAGGTGCGCCATATTTTACCAATTAAAATAAAAAATAAAACTGCTTACGTGGTAGCCAGGAACAATGATGAATTAATGATCATTCAATAAACAAACACCGGATAAGTTTGCGTTTAATTTATAGGATAACAGGCTTTTGCCTGGATGATCTGTTTATCATCAAAATAAATACCTTCTGTAATAAGTTTAACAAATGGTATGGCCATAGACGTCATGTTGTTATCCAATTTAAATTGACCCAGAGCGGCTATTGCGTTATTTACATTGTCAAAATTACCCTGGTAATAAGCGGTTAATAAATTTCCTTTATATGGCATTTTTTTCAGGCTGAATATACCATCCAATGGAACATCTTTTGTATTGCTGATCCCTATACTTGTAAATAAGTGAATGCTGTCATTTCCATAAGGCGATGTATAAAAGATCCTGACACCGGTATATCCAAGGTCTTTTTGCCCGGCATAATCAATTAATGACTGATATAATTGCCTGAAAGTTTCTTTTTTTATGCTGGTGGCTACAACTTTAGATGTAAATAAAAAAGCGGTATCAGTAAGAGCAATGATCTCCATCTCATATCCATACATTTTTTTCGGGTCGGCAAAATACTCTTTCAGATTTTTTAAACTCTCTTCAGCGTTTTTAACAATTGCATTTGTGCTTAATATTTTTTTCCACAGCGTACTTTGATAGCTTAAAATAACTTTTGAAACGCCACCGGTATCTGCTAAAACAGAAAAAACAATGCTTTCACTTTTTTTATTTTCGGCAACTTTATACCATATACTTAAATCTATGTGTTTATCAATACTTAATGAAGCATAGTTGTATTCAATTTTGTCCTCATCAATTTTAAGATTTGAGGTATCTGCAGTGGCAAAAGGTAGGTACCACTTTGCAATATTATTTAAGGAGGAAACCTGCTTACTTATTAAAGAAATTGGTGCCCCAATTTTTACTTCTTTATGATATACATTGGTTACAAGTGTGGCATATAAAATAAATGCAGTACAAACAAAGATCAGGAAATACAGAATTTTCTTCTTCATGAACACGTATATTTTTTTGGTGGTACGAAATTAGGAATTAGTTTATTACCATACTGATTTCATTTCCCAAATTCCCAGTTTGCTGAATTTACTTTTCGTTCCAATGTTAAACAACTCTATACCTGTGTCACCTGAACCAGGAAAAAGTTGTGCCGTAAAAACCACTTCACCACCATTCACAAATATTTCAGCAATACTGTTATCGTATAATACCTGCAGGTGAATTTTGTTATTTTTTAATGCAATCGTTTTTTCAAAACGACTCAGCTTTTTAAAATTATCATTGAAACTAACATTACCGCTTTTGCTGCGGTCAATATAAAATACCTGTGTTGAAGCATCATAACCCATTTCAAACCAGGTCTCCTTGCCAACAGCTAATTTTATACCGCAAACCCCATCCTGACCGGGTTCCATATCTAACTGCAATTCAAATTGGTTGCTCTTTACCGGTAAAATATTTTTTTCAGTAATCGGCACATCCTTCAATTGATACAGTCCCTTTCTTAATGAATTTGTATTACTCACCGGTTTTTGTATCAGTATCCAATCGTTATTTATTTTTTTAACGCTCAGGTTACGTGGTAATGACATGGCACTTTTCCAGGGGTTTGTAGGAATATCATTGGCATAGTTCCAGTTGTTTACCCAGCCAATAGCGGTTGGTAAATGCGTTGCCGGTAATTGATTGTAGGCAATGGCTGCATAATAATCGGGACCGTAATCTGGCCTTAAAATTTTTTCCGCCGGGGTTTCATTAATAAATTTTTCCCCATCAAACTCACCCACAAAATATTGCATGGCAGCATTCATCGACATTTGTAAAAGCCATTTCTGTTTGCCGGGCATTCCTTCTACAGGAACGGGTGTAAGATCGGGGCATTCCCAAACGCCG
Source organism: Chitinophagaceae bacterium (assembly GCA_031413755.1). Classification (GTDB taxonomy): domain Bacteria; phylum Bacteroidota; class Bacteroidia; order Chitinophagales; family Chitinophagaceae; genus Ferruginibacter. The sequence goes on along the minus strand of JANOFR010000011.1, from coordinate 11,200 downwards.
CTTGTATCACCGGCGGGGCCAAAATCACTCAGGTGGGTCCAGTCTTTTAAATTTTTTGAAGCATAAAACTGTACCTGGTGTTCAACCGGTAACATCACATTCATTACCCAATATTTTTTGGGTTCATACCAGAATATTTTCGGGTCCCTGAAATCAACCTTATGTAGATCTAAAACAGGATTTTTGGCATATTTTGTCCATGTAAGTCCGTTGTCTAAACTGTAGGCAATATGCTGCGATTGGTTTTTGTTTTCAATATGCCCGGTATATACAGCCACCATCGGTATCTTCCCAGCTTTACCAAAACCGCTGGTATTATCTTTATCTACCACACAGGTTCCTGAAAATATCATAATGCCATTCTCTTCCGGTATGGCGATGGGCATGTGTTTCCAGTGAATCAGATCTTTACTGGTTGCGTGTGCCCAGGTCATATGCCCCCACCGGTTACCAAATGGATTGTATTGGTAAAATAAATGATAAGTACCTAGATTATAAACCAAACCATTGGGATCGTTGCACCAGTTGGTGGACGGCGAAAAATGAAACTGCGGCCGAAATTGTTCCGTATATAATTTTGTTTGAGCATAAATATGCAGTGAAGAGAACAATACAAGTGTAAAAAAAATAATTTTAATTTTCATTTTTTTAATTTTCAGGTACTTAATTTTTTTTCCAGTTCTTCTAAAGAGACTCCCTTTGTTTCTGGCATTTTGGTAACTGTCCAGAATAACTGTAAGCACATCATGCAGGCAAGAAAAGCAAAAATGATCCAGGGAGCATCTTTAAGTATTCCGTCTTTTTCATCTAAAAATAATGGTGTAATAAGCGTAATGATCGCAGCAAAGATCCAGTGTACACTGGCGCCAAATGATTGGCCGGCGGCCCTGATCTTGTTTGGAAAAATTTCTGATAGAAAAACCCAGATCACGGCCCCCTGTCCAATGGCATGTGAAGCAATGAACAGCAATAAAAAACTCATCATGAATACAGGACTGCCCTGTGTTTTAAAGGCATAGGCTACCATGGCAAGACTGATAATATAACCTATCGAACCAATGAGCATCAGAGTTTTTCTGCCCAACCTGTCAATCAGGTAAAGGCCAACAAATGTGAAAATTAAATTGGTGCCGCCAATGGCAATGGAGTTTAACAGGGATTCCTTTGCGCCAAGTCCAATCCTGGTAAGAATTTCGGGAGCATAATATAAAATAAAATTGATGCCGGATAGCTGGTTGAAGAAAGCAATTAAAAAGGCTAGCCAGATAATTTTATGATGTTTAGTGCTAAAGAAGGAAGATACCTGTCCGTCAACTGCTTCATGTTTGTTGCTTTTAAGTATAAGAGCAATTTCTGCTTCAGCATTTTCAACTCCCGTTTCTTCCAACGCTTTTTTAGCATTGGTTAGATCGTTCTTTTTTGTGATGAGCCAGCGTGGACTTTCCGGTACATACAAAACCATCACTGAATATATCAAAGCAGGTATGGCCAATACGCCCAGCATCCAGCGCCAGTCATTGGCACCGCCAACGCCCTGTAAAAAATAGTTTGATAAAAATGCGATCAATATCCCAAATACAATATTGAATTGGTACATGGCTACCAAACGCCCCCTGGTTGCCGGAGTTGATATTTCAGAAATATAGGTTGGCGCCACAACGGATGAAACCCCAATTCCGATACCACCGATAAACCTGAAAAACGAGAATGTATAGGGGTCCTGTGCCAAGGCAGATCCAAAAGCAGAAACTGTAAACAGAATTCCAATCCACAGTAATACTTTCTTTCTTCCATATTTATCAGTAGGAATACCTCCAAAAACAGAACCCAGCACCGTTCCCCACAATGCCATCGACATGATAAAAAATCCGTGAAATAAAGGAGTGGTTTGCCACAGGGCTTTTATAGGTTGGTTGGCGCCGGATATAACTACGGTGTCAAATCCAAAAATAAATCCGGCAAGTGCTGCTACAATGGCATAGCGGAAAAGATTGTTCTTATTCATAAGCAAGTTTATAAACTTTAAATTAGGTTAAACGGGCATGTTTAATGAATTCTTTTTTTAAACTGATATTTGCAATCGGTTGCAGTGCGCAAATAGTTATTAACTGCTTTGGCATATATTAATATCTTTAGTATCAAAGGGGAGGTATGTATAAATAATGCACAAGCTGTTATGGTTTTAAGGGATAGTGAAGTTGCAGCCATAACAGCTATGTTTCATAAAACTTAAAAGCTAAAAAACGATTGTCTTTATAAACCTAAATTAAAATTGATGAAGTATTTTATTTCTGTTTTATTTGTATCAATAAGCTGTATGTCTTTTTCTCAAAATAAATTCCCGTTTCAAAATCCAAAACTTCCTGTTGAACAAAGGGTAAAAGATCTGTTATCCCGAATGACCGTAGCAGAAAAAGCCGGTCAGTTAAACCAGTTGAATGGTGGCGCTTTTACTGGTCCGGCGTCAAACAATGCAGGGCAGGGCGAAAAAAAGCAAATGGTAAAGGATGGACGGGTGGGCTCACTGTTGAATGTAACCGGTGTTGCCGATACCCGGGCAATACAGCAAGCAGCCGTGCAGAGCCGCCTGGGAATACCATTGATCTTTGGTTATGATGTGATTCATGGTTATAAAACCATTTTTCCCATTCCGCTGGCCGAAGCCTGTAGTTGGGATCTGCCAGACATTGAAAAAAATTCTTCCATCGCAGCAAAAGAAGCAGCTGCAGCGGGCATACACTGGACCTTTGCGCCCATGTGTGATATCAGTAATGACCCACGCTGGGGCCGTGTAATGGAAGGTGCAGGTGAAGATCCATATTACGGTGGATTGGTTTCGGCAGCCAGGGTAAAAGGATTGCAGGGTAACTTAAATGATAATGAACATATTCTCTCCTGTGTAAAACATTTTGCGGCCTATGGTGCTGTTGAAGCCGGGCGTGAATATAACCAGGTAGATATTAGCCGTGTTATGTTGTGGAATAAATATATGCCACCATACAAAGCTGCTGTTGATGCCGGAGCTGCTACAGTAATGAATGCATTTAATGTTTTGGATGGTATACCGGCAAGTGCCAATAAATTTTTAGTAACCGATGTATTAAAGAACAAGTGGGGCTTTAAAGGTTTTATGGTCAGCGACTGGGCATCTTTTAAAGAGATCATTATACATGGTAATGCTGCCGATGGAAAGGAAGCTGCACTAAAAGCCATGCAGGCAGGCAGTATGATGGATATGGAAAGTAAGGTTTCGGAAAAATATTTACCCGAACTGGTCAAAGAAGGAAAAGTTACCCTGGCACAGCTGGATGACGCTGTTGGAAGGGTTCTGCATCAAAAATTTAAATTGGGTTTATTTGAAGATCCTTTTAAATTCTGTAATGAACAAAGAGAAGCAACTACTTTATTTTCGGCTGCCAACAGGGCTGTTGCAAGAACAGCTGCGGAAAAATCGATCGTGTTATTAAAAAATACCCGCCTGCCGGGGCAGGACAATAATGTGTTGCCACTGGATAAAAATAAAAAAATTGCACTCGTAGGTTTTTATGCCAGCAGCAAGGATGATATGTTTGATTTTTGGGTAGCACAGGGAAAAAGTGATGACGCTGTTTCTGTTCTTGAAGGTTTGAAAAATAAATTCAGTAACCTGAGTTTTTGTAATGGCTACAAAGCAGATAATACTACCTCTGAAACATTAATTAACGAGGCAGTACAAAATGCCGCTATAGCTGATGTAATTATTGTAAATATTGGTATCAGCGGTAAAATGGCAGGCGAAGACAGATCAATTGCTTACCCGGTGATCTCTGATGGTCAGATCGCTTTACTGAAAGCTTTACAGCAAACCGGAAAACCAGTTGTGGCCTTGGTTTCAAGCGCAAGACCATTAATACTTACACAGGCCGAGCCATTGGTAAACGCCCTTGTACAATGCTGGATATTGGGAACCGAACACGGCACTGCCATCGCCTCTGTTCTTACCGGCGAAGTAAATCCTTCAGCAAAAACGGTGATGACATTTCCATATGCAGTTGGGCAAATACCGGTTTACTATAATCATTTTAATACAAGCCGGCCCGATCCAACTGATGACTTTGGTAATTGGTTCAGCCGGTACAGGGATATACCCAATGAACCTTTATACCCTTTTGGTTATGGACTTAGCTATACTTCCTATACTTATTCCGACATAAAACTTTCTTCATCAACTATAAAAAAAGAAGATAAACTGAATGTTACTGTTTCTGTAAAAAATTCAGGTTCTGTTGATGGAGCCGAAACTGTACAGCTTTATATCAGGGATTATGCAGCTTCTGTTGTTAGGCCCGTAAAAGAACTGAAGGCATTTAAAAAAATAATGCTTAAAGCGGGAGAAACAAAAGAGATCAATTTTATACTTACTAAAAATGATCTGTCATTTTCTGATGCGAATGGTAACAGTTTGGTGGAGGCTGGAAAATTCAGTGTGTTTGTAGGTGGAAATTCGAGGGATGTAAAACAGGCTGATTTTGAATTAAAATAAATAAATAATTACGAAAAGCCGGCTGATGACAAAAGGCAGAGGCCATACGAAGCAGTTATTTAAGTGTATTAAAATAATATATTTTACTGCAATCGTTTGCAAACAACCCGCATAGCATTGTTATCCGGGTTTTTGCTTTAATAGCGTTACTTTAGACTTTTAAAATTGCCAAATATGCTTGTTATGAAGAAATTGATAATCGCTTCTTTTCTTTTTTTTAATGTTCAGTCATTTTCACAAACCATTGACGCCTGGAAAATAAATGCAATCAACATTGATCCCAATAATTATTATGGTGTTACGGTTGCTAATGGTATGATCGGTATCGTCTCTGCTCCCGAGCCATTTAAAGTAAAAGACGTGGTGTTAGCAGGGGCTTACGATTTATATGGCCGTGGCAGGGTAAGTAATTTTTTAAAAAGTTTTAACCTGTTGAATGCTTACCTGGATATTGATGGAAGAAGGGTTGATGCAAAGAATATTACCGGTATGAAACAGGAACTGGATATGAAAAAAGCCAGCTTTACCACTTCATTTGATTATGGCGATAAAGCCTCAGTTTCTTATACGTATTTTTCGCTTCGTCATTTACCATTCACAGTATTGATGGATGTGAACATTACCGCAAAAAAAGATATGGTAATAAATGGTGCCAGTGTAATGGAAGCGCCTGATGCATTAAAAGATGTTCAGAATTATTACAACGAAATAGACCGGCCGCATGTAGTGATCAGTTTACTTACCTCAACAGCAAAAAGCCCAACCGGTAAATTGCAGATGTGTGCCAGTAATACTTTTTTATTCAGCGAAACCCATGGTAATGAACCAAAAGTGATTCATGAAATGTGGGATAACAACATGCACCTGGTGAAGTTTAGTAAAAAGATCAGGGCAGGTGAAACCTATCGTTATTCTATTGTAGGATCCTCTATCACTTCGGCACATCATCCCGATCCATTGAATGAAGCAGAACGTGCAACCATATTTGCAAAGCTGGAAGGAAGAGAAAGGTTGATCAGTTTTCATGCCAGGGCATGGGAAGAATTATGGAAGAGTGATATCATCATAGGAGGGGATGATCAAAGCCAGCAGGATGTGCACAGCATGCTTTATCATTTATATTCTTTTACAAGAGAAGGCACTTCATTATCACCATCACCCATGGGATTAAGCGGACTCGGTTACAATGGACACGTTTTTTGGGATACGGAATTGTGGATGTTCCCTTCCCTGCTGGTACTTCATCCCGAAATGGCGAAGAGCATGATGGAATATCGCTTTCAGCGTTTAGATGCTGCCAGGAAAAATGCATTCAGTAAAGGATATAAAGGTGCCATGTTTCCATGGGAGAGCGCAGATACCGGTGTAGAAGAAACTCCGGTTTGGGCATTAAGTGGCCCGTTTGAACATCATATAACTGCCTGTGTAGGATTTGCTGCCTGGAATTATTATTGTGTTACCCAGGACAAACAATGGCTCCGGGAAAAAGGCTGGCCCTTACTTAGTGCTACTGCCGATTTTTGGGCAAGCCGTGTGGAACGAAGCGGCCCCGGCCATTTTGATATTAATAATGTGGTGGCTGCCGATGAGTGGGCAGAGAATGTAAACAATAATGCATTCACTAATGCTGCTGCCAAATGCAATTTGCAGAATGCCACAGAAGCTGCTAAAATTTTAGGGATTACAGCAGATGCTGACTGGATGCATGTAGCCAATAATATTCCGGTATTAAAATTTGCCGACGGCGTTACAAGAGAACATGCAACGTATAATGGCGAAGGCATAAAGCAGGCCGATGTTAATTTACTTTCTTATCCTTTAAAACAAATTACTGATCCTGTTCAAATCAAAAAAGACCTGGCTTATTACGAATCCAGGATCCCGGATGAAGGGACACCGGCCATGACCCAGGCAATATTTTCATTGTTATATGCAAGGCTTGGTGAAAGTGAAAAAGCCTTTCACTGGTTTAAAGATGCTTATACACCAAACCTGAATCCGCCATTCAGGGTGATTGCCGAAACAAAAGGCGGCACAAATCCCTATTTTGCAACCGGTGCCGGCGGGGTTATACAAAGTGTGCTGATGGGCTTTGGAGGGCTTGATATTACGCCAACCGGTATTGTGCAGCTAAGACCGGTTTTGCCTAAACAATGGAAAAGCCTTACCATTACAGGTGTTGGGCCACAGAAAAAAACGTATATTGCCAAATAATTTGTGAAAAAAACGGTTACCATATTTTTATTAGCCATCATGTTGTTCAACATGGCAGGCTATCGTTTTGTTTTTTCTATAATGGATTACAGGGCCACTGAAAAACTGGATGCCAGATTGGATGCAGGCGATTATACCGAAGCCAGTTTGATTGAATTACGGGTTCCATTGAACATGCCATACCAAAACAGGCAGACTGCATTTGAAAGGCATCAGGGCGAAATAACGGTTGATGGGGTGTTATATACATATGTAAAGATGAAGATCGATGAGGATATACTGGTGTTAAAATGTATTCCAAATACCGCAGGTCAACAAATAAAAAACACGGTAAATAACCTGGCAAAATCCAACAGCAACCAGGATATGGAGCATAATGGTAAAAAACATAAAACTTCAAATAGCCAAAACTTTAGCAATGATTATGACGATAAAAACCAATCGTGGTTAATTACGCATCATTCCATATTAATCGAATTACAATTTCCTGAATTCTCAATTGCTGTTCAGGATGCCCTTTTAAAAACTCCACTTCAGCCACCACGCTGTTAATTGGTATTCCGGATTTTTTTTACATTTTTTTAAAGCACAAATTATTTTTATGCGAATAGTACTTATTACTATTGCAGCAGCATGTATGTTTTCGGCCTGCAATACCAAAAACGATTATGAAACGATCATTCATGATCCGCAGTTATTTTCAAATACAGTACACGAATTGAACCAGGTGGTGATGGGCAATAATTTCAGCCCGATAGTTGCTTCCCGTAATTATACCTATGCCAGTATTGCAGCGTATGAAGTAATAGCTGCAGGCCACCCAGACAAATATCTGTCATTGGCCGGTCAACTTCACGGCCTGTCAGATCTGCCAAAACCTGAACCGGGCAAAAAAATTGATTTTGAACTGGCAGCAATCATTGCTTATACAAAACTCGGCGAAGCCGTTACGTTTCCCGAAGGCAGTATGCATGAATATATTGATAGTATTAAAAACCTCGCTAAAGAACACGGTATGCCCGCCGATGTTTTTAAAAACAGTATTGCTTTTGCGGATACGGTATCAGCAGTAATATTAAGATGGAGTAAAAATGATAACTACCTGCAGTCGAGAACTTTTCCCAGGTACACGGTTATTGATACGCCGGGCAGATGGGTACCCACACCGCCTGCCTATACATCTGCCATGGAACCACATTGGAATACGATCAGGGCAATGGTATTAGACAGTGCATCACAATTTAAAACACCCCTGCCACCAGTATTTAATGTGACCGATAAAAGCAGCATTTATTACAAAGAAGTGATGATGGTAAAAAATGCGGTAGATAGTTTAACTGATGAACAAAAACACATAGCTGAATTCTGGGACGATAATCCATTTAAGTTGAATGTAAGCGGCCATATAATGTTTGGTACAAAAAAGTTCTCACCTCCCGGGCACTGGATGAGTATTGTAGGTATTGCTTCTAAAAAGGCAAACTACGATTTTGCCGCAACAGTATATGCTTATGCTATAACGGCTATCACACAATTTGATGCATTTATTCATTGTTGGGATGAAAAATACCGGAGTAACTATGCAAGGCCGGAAACGGTGATCAATAAGTATATTGACCAGGACTGGACACCGTTTTTGCAAACACCACCTTTTCCGGAATATACTTGCGGGCATTCAACGGTTTCTGCTGCAAATGCCGAAGCCTTAACCTATGTATTTGGTGATAATTTTGCTTATACAGATACCAGTGAACTGGAATTTGGGATCAAAAGCAGGTCATTTACTTCTTTCAGAAATGCTGCCATCGAAAATAACTGGGCCCGTTTTTACGGCGGTATCCATTTTCATAATTCATGCCTGGTAAGTACAGTATATGGCAAAAAAGTAGGAAGCTTCATTTTAGAACGAATAAAATTTAAAAAATAAAAATAATTACAATGAAATATAATTTTATTAAGAATTTGCAAAAGATATTTTTTTGCCTCTTGTTGCTGGTTACAATAAAACCCGCATTTGCGCAAACAGATATAGATGGCTTGATGATGGAGAAAAACTTTTTTTGTGTGGGTCCCACTGCCGGTTACAGCAGTTGGAAAAATTATTGGGAAGGCACATTGAAAAGAGAAAATCTCAATATGGGCCGGGTATCTACTACCAATTTTATGCTGATGGGTAATTTTGGAATTACCAGCAGGCTGAATGTGCTTTTTGGCCTGCCTTATGTAAAAACAAAGGCGAGTGCAGGTAATATGGCCGGCCAAAAAGGCTTTCAGGATATAACGGTACAGGTAAAGTATGTTGCTTATCAGAAGCATATTGCCGAAGGCGACTAAAAGGCTAAATAAATAGGTGGCTATTCAATGCCGGTCTCTAATTACACGGCAGATTTTTTACCACTGTCAATAGGGCTTCACAGCAAAAATGTAACACTCCGTATGATGGCCGATTATCAAAGAGGCCACTGGTTTGCAACAGCATCTTACGCATACATTGCCCGTAGTAATGTAACGATTGACCGGTATACCTATTATACCACCGAAATGCATTACAGCAACGAAGTAAAAATGCCCGACGCATCTCAATTAAATTTCAGGATGGGATACAGAAGCGAAAGCTGGGTTATAGAAGCCCTTGCAGATAAGTGGACAACACTTGGTGGTTTTGATATTCCCCGCAACGGGGCGCCGTTTGTGAGCAATAAAATGAATGCCACAAAAATCGGCCTCAATGTTAAATATGAAACACCGGTAAACGGACTTTCTGTTATTGCCAATGGAAGTACTACGATTGCCGGAAGAAATGTAGGGCAATCTACCGGTTTTAACGCCGGTGTATTTTACATTTTTGATCTCAGCAAAAAAAAGAAAAAAGAAAAAAAAGAAACAAAATAAAAACTTTGCAAAATAAATAATTATGAAAAAAATATTTTTAGCCATAATAGTAACAGGCCTCATTGCGGGTTCGGCTATTTTTAATTCCTGTACAAAAAGTATTGAAGAAGCGAACATGAATTACCCGATGATTAACCCAACCCGAGTAGATGCCAATGCAGGAACATGGAAACCCATTTTACTTACAACTGCCAATGAATTTGCCTGTGCAGCACCCATTGCAACTACATCGCCGGATTATGTTATTCAGCTTAACGAAATAAAAAGTTTCCAGAACCAAATTACAACCGAAGAAAGAGATTTGGTTAAATACTGGGGTGCAGGAGCGGTATTGCGCTGGAATGAGATCATGAGAGAACTGGTGGCAGTGCATAACCTGGCGCCTTATCAGAATGCTGATGGTTCATATCCCATACCAAGTGCAGGCAATCCGTTGGCATACCCAACATTTCCGTTCGCCAATCCGCCTTATGCGGCAAGGGCTTATGCCTATTTAAGTGCGGCGCAATACGATGCCTGCATAGCCGGTTACTTTTATAAACAACAGTATAACCGGGCGGCACCATTTACAGTTGATGCATCCATACAAACCCTGTTACCTAAATCAACCTTACCATCTTACCCAAGCGAAGATGCAGTGGTGATGGGGGCATCGGTTGAATTATTGAAATTATTATTCCCCGGCGATCAGGATTTTATTAATCAAAAAGCCGAAGAACATAAAAGGGCCCGGCTAATTGCAGGAGCTAATGTGCGTAGCGATTTAGATGCAGGCGAAGCTTTGGGAAAATCAGTAGCAGCCAAGTTTGTGGCCCGTGCAAGAGGCGACAGGGCAGGTGCCGCTGTTGGTAATCCAACCATTTGGGCAAAACTAAAATCAGATTGTATTGCCAGGGGTGAAATACCATGGATCAGCCAGGAATTTCCGGAGCGGCCGCCCATGTTACCGGTATTTGGTGCAGTAAAAACATTCCTGTTCGATTCATTAACGATGGTAACATCTATTCGTCCGGGGCCCCCACCTTCCACCAGCTCACAAAAATTTAAAGATGAAACAGAAGAGATATACCAGATAACCAAAAACCTTACAAGAGAGCAATTGCGTATTGCAGATTTTTGGGCTGATGGTATCAGAACCTATACACCACCCGGTCATTGGAATTATATTGCTGCTACTGATTTTGCCCAGCAAAATTTTAGTGAAGCCAGGTGGGCACGCAATATGGCCTTGTTGAATATGTCGATTATGGATGCTGGCGTAGTTTGTTGGGATGCAAAGAATTTTTATTATAATCCACGCCCGATGCAGATTGATCCACGCATTAAAACAGGTATTGGGCTGCCTAATTTTCCGGCCTATATCTCAGGTCACAGTACTTTCAGTGGTGCAGCTTCAACTGTACTGGGATATATAATTCCGGCCAGGGCACAGAACTATCTGGATATGGCAAAAGAAGCTTCTGTTTCCCGTATGTATGGTGCCATTCATGCACGCAGCGATTGCGAAGTTGGCATAACTACCGGTAATAAAGTTGGCAGTTATGCGGTAGCAAGAGGGCGTATTGACGGAGC
>JANOFR010000010.1:0-1878 GCA_031413755.1 Chitinophagaceae bacterium | reverse complement strand
AAAGGATCATGTTGAATTGCTGGTTATATCAATGGATGGAAAAGTACTGCAAAGCAGCCGTGTTCAGTTAGTATCTGGTACAAGCATTATCAATTTAGACGTAGCGGCTCTTCAAAAAGGTATATATATGATCAAAGGCACATTCAGTAATGGACAAACCAATACACTTAAGTTTACAAAACAATAAAATTACCTATCATATTAAAGATAAAAAAGCGTTCCGATCTTTTCGGAACGCTTTTTTTAACTGCTTTTAAGTTTTAAAAATAACTGCTGTTCATCAATACCCGTTTTTACTAAAAAATATTAAACTTTTTTATCTAGTATTTTCAGTTTAATTTTATGTTATTAAACGCCAGCGAGCAAACTTAAGAGATTGTATTATTTTTATTATTCGACCTGAAACTGAAACCTGTTTGAATATCTTAAGTTATCAACAATCAATTTATATCTATTTTTACTTTGTAAAATATCAGATGTTTAAACATTCTGGCTATTCAATTTCCTATTTTAAAAAATTAAAAACGTATTAGATGATTTTTTATTTACTAAACCAAAAGTCATTCATCATCACTTTGATGATTGTTATTTTATTTTTATTCGGATCCACTGCCTGCCTTGCTGCAACCAAAACCTGGGCGGGAGGCACTGGTGGAGGGCAGAACTGGACTACCGGTGCTAACTGGGGTGGAACTGCTCCCGTTGCCGGAGATGATATTGTATTTAATACTGCAGGTACCATAACATTTTCAATAATGCCAGCCAGTGTTTCTTATAATTCATTGGTCATCATGCAGGGAACAGTAACCCTGGTCGCAGGGGCAAATATGACCTTAACAATTGGTGCTACAAATCCACCAGACCCGAATTTTGAAATATTGGGAGTTGCTATCCTTTCAATAGGAACCAATGTAAATATAACTTTGGCTAACAACGCTAATGCAAGACTCAGTGGCGATTTTTATATTGGCACAGGTTGCAGCTTCAATACCAATGGATCTAATGTTATTACCAATGCTTATGGTTCTATTTTTAACCAGGGTACAATTAATGGCAGTATAAGTACATTAATATTTGAAGACGGTTGTGCTTATCGCCATAACCAGAATGGCGGAAATATTCCAACAGGAACCTGGATGCTTAATTCATTTTGTATTCTTACGGGATTAACAAATACATACCCTTCAGGTGGTAACCAGGCATTCGGCAATTTTACCTGCAATAGTCCAACAATGACAGCCGATATTACCATGGCAACTGGCGCATCTGTTGCTATGGATTTTCAAATATATAATACCGGAACCGCCAGGCTTATTATGGCAGATGGAACGTTTACTGTGGGAAGAGACCTGGTTATACTTGCTAGTTTAACCATTTCAAATACTGCAAACGGAACGCTCACCATTGGCAGAGATGCATCTATATCAGGACCAGCAACTCTGGATCTTTGTAGCGCAGGTGCCGGCAATATTGGTACGTTGAATGTAGCTGGAAGTTTTACAAATTTTGGAACCCTCACTGTAACCGGAACCGGTAGTGGAGCAATAAATTTTAATGGTAATGCAGCGCAAAATTTCAATCAATTCGGAAATCTTTTAAGTACAGTTGATTTCACTATTAATAATACTGCCGGCGTTACTTTTTCGAGTTCAACTACTATAAATGGTTCTTTAACATTAACAAATGGTGTATTAACCATTCCTGCCGGTACCACATTAACCATTGCAAATGGTAATGTAATCGGCGGCACCGGTTTTGGTTCATCCAAACACATTGTAACAGAGGTTAATACCGGTTCAGGTGCTAAAGGTTTTTTACGTATAAATAATATGGCAGCTTCTACGCCTTACCTGATACCGGTTGGTAATGGAACCAGTT
>JANOFR010000009.1:0-15108 GCA_031413755.1 Chitinophagaceae bacterium | reverse complement strand
AAAGGATCATGTTGAATTGCTGGTTATATCAATGGATGGAAAAGTACTGCAAAGCAGCCGTGTTCAGTTAGTATCTGGTACAAGCATTATCAATTTAGACGTAGCGGCTCTTCAAAAAGGTATATATATGATCAAAGGCACGTTCAGTAATGGACAAACCAATACACTTAAGTTTACAAAACAATAAAATTACCAATCATATTAAAGATAAAAAAGCATTCCGATCTTTTCGGAACGCTTTTTTTATGTTTTTTTTTATGTTTATCTAAGCCGGTCACTATCCTTTACAAGCTTTTCATCTTTATTAATTGCCCTGGCTGCCAGGAAAAATGCAAGAACTATAATACTATGTAAAATGGAAGTTAAAGAAAGCGTTCCACCTGAAAATGTTGCTACTTCACGGTAATATAAAAAGATCAGCAGTGCTTCCAGCAAAATACCCAGTAAAGAAAACCTTAACTGCAACGTTCTTTTTTTAAAAAGAAAAATGGTAATTAATGCCAGGCCACCTACAACAATTGTTGTAAGCATCAGCAAAAAATTTTCTGTTGCATTTAATTCATAAGGTGAAAGGCCCTTTGCATTTGTACCGCTGTAAAAAGGAAATTTAAATCCAACAAATGCACAGGCTGCTGCCAGCAATAGCCAAAGTGATTGAATGCGTTGTATCATAAAGATCAGGTTTAACTAACTTAATTCGGGATATAGGGGAAACTGCTGCATAAAATCCCTCACCTCTTTTTTTACTGATGTAACCAAATTTTCATCATCTATATTCATTAAAACCTTATCAATGAAATCAACAACTGTCTGCATGTGTTCTTCTTTCATACCACGGGTGGTAATAGCAGGTACGCCTACACGGATGCCGGATGTTACAAACGGGCTTTTATCATCATACGGAACAGCATTTTTATTTAAAGTGATATGTGCTTTGTCTAAAGTTTCCTGTGCTTTTTTTCCGGTAATATTCTTATTTCTCAGGTCTATCAGCATCAAATGATTATCGGTACCGCCACTAATGAGATTATATCCTTTGTTTACAAAAGCTTTAGCCATAGCCTGTGCATTACTGATGATCTGTTTTCCATAGATCTTGAAATCTTCTGATAAAATTTCACCAAAGGCAACTGCTTTTGCAGCTATCACATGTTCCAGCGGCCCTCCCTGTGTACCGGGAAAAACAGCCAGGTCAAGCAAAGAACTCATCATCCTTAAATTTCCTTTCGGGTCCTTTATTTCCCAGGGATTTTCAAAGTCATGCCGAAGCATGATGATGCCACCCCTGGGCCCACGTAATGTTTTATGTGTGGTTGAAGTAACGATATGACAGTGATCAAAGGGATCATTTAATAAGCCAGCTGCAATTAAACCGGCAGGATGGGCAATGTCGGCAAATACTATAGCATCGATTTCATCTGCTATGGCACGGATGCGTTTGTAATCCCATTCACGGCTGTAAGCTGATGCACCGCAGATGATCATCTTAGGTTTTTCTGAACGGGCCTTTGTTTCAAGTTGTTCATAATCAACAAGACCTTCTTTGGTAACGCCATAATGAATAGCCTGGTAAGTTTTTCCACTGAAGTTGGCGGGGCTGCCATGCGTAAGATGCCCACCCATATTCAGGTCAAGGCCTAAAAATTTTTCACCGGGTTTCATAACAGCAAGAAAAACAGCACCGTTTGCCTGTGCTCCGCTATGTGGTTGTACGTTTGCCCAACGGGCATCAAAGATTTTTTTTAATCTTTCAATGGCTATGTTTTCAATTTCATCTACAATTTCACAACCGCCATAATATCTTTTACCCGGATATCCCTCAGCATATTTATTGGTTAATGAAGTACCCATTGCCTGCATTACCTGCAAACTTGTAAAATTTTCTGAAGCGATCAATTCAATACCATTTTGCTGGCGTTCCAATTCTTTATCAATTAAATCAAAAACCAAACTATCTTTTTGCATATGTATGTATTAGAAACGCAAATATAAGCAGCACCGGTTACTTTTTTAAATTGATTATATCCGGCATAATAGTATATTAATTGTATTTACTTAAAATTTACTACTTTCACACCCGTTTCAAGATTTAAGAAAAATACAATTATGAACTAAATGTACTGCCCATGGCAGATTAGTTTTAAACAATGAAGGCAATTATTCCGGTAGCGGGTGCAGGTACAAAACTTCGTCCGCATACCTATACTCAGCCCAAAGCATTAATTCCCCTGGCAGGAAAAACCATACTTAGTATTATTGTTGATCAGCTGCATGAAGCCGGTATAAAGGATTTTATTTTTATTATTGGTTACCTGGGAGAAAAAATACAGGATTATGTTCAGGAAAAATATCCTCATTTAGATTGTCATTTCATTCAGCAAAGTGAGCGTTTTGGAATTGGACATGCAGTTAACCTTACCCGGGAAATAGTAGGAACAGATGAGGTATTGATCGTTTTAGGAGACACGATTGCAGAATATGATGTAAAAGAAGTAATGGATTCACCATTTTCTATGTTAGGGGTTAAGAAAGTAGATGATCCCAGGAATTTTGGTGTAGCCGATATTGAAGAGGATGGCTTTATAAGCCGGGTTGTAGAAAAGCCATCAATCCCAAAAAGTAATATGGCATTGGTAGGGGTTTATAAAATTAAAGAAACAAATTTTTTATTTTCCTGCCTTGAAAAAATAATTGAAACAGAAACGAAAAGTTATGAGGAGTATAGTTTAACCGATGCCCTGGAATGTATGATACAGAGTGGAGCCAGGTTTCAGTCATTTAAAGTGCAAAATTGGTTTGACTGTGGCAAAAAAGAAACTTTACTGGAATCAAATGCAACTTTACTAAAAAAATTTGGCGGTAATATCTCAGAAAACCATCATTTTGAAAACACCATAATCATCCCACCCGTTTCTATTGCTGACGGATGTGATATAAAAAATTCGGTTATTGGCCCCAATGTTGCCATTGGAGAAAATTCTTCCCTTAATCATGCTATCATAAAAAATTCTATAATCGGTTCCTATTCAAACCTCTTTGAAATCGTTTTAAGCAATTCTCTTATCGGCAGTGATGCCGAAGTAAAAGGCGTAAACCGCAGCTTAAACATTGGTGATAATACAGCCATCGACCTTAGTGGCGGGGGCAAAACTTAGCCTGTTCAGATTATTTTTCACTGACCAACTTCTTATTTTTTTACAAAAAAGCGGCGGGTTGTAAAATAAATTCTTTTACTTTGCGTTTCAAAGTACTTTCTGTTTGTTTATTATTTTTAACGATATTTGAAAAAAAGATATTTACTATACATGCAAAACCGCGTAACAACACTGTTTAACATTGATTATCCTATAGTTCAGGCAGGTATGATATGGGCAAGTGGCTGGCGGCTGGCGAGTGCAGTAAGTAATGCCGGGGCTTTGGGCATAATAGGAAGCGGCAGTATGTATCCGGATATACTGCGGGAGCATATTCAGAAATGTAAAACAGCAACAAAAAAGCCCTTTGCTGTAAATGTGCCCCTGTTATATCCTGATATTGAAAAACATATCCGGGTTATTATTGAAGAAAAAGTTTCCATTGTATTTACGTCTGCGGGTAATCCAAATAACTGGACATCCATATTAAAGCATGAAGGAATTAAAGTAGTACATGTTGTCAGCAGCAGCAAATTCGCAGTTAAAGCGCAGGAAGCCGGCTGTGATGCGGTTGTAGCAGAAGGCTTTGAAGCCGGCGGACATAACGGAAGAGAGGAAACCACTACCATGGTTTTAATACCTGCAGTTTGTGCCGCTGTAGATATTCCAGTACTTGCGGCTGGAGGTATCGCAACCGGAAGACAAATGCTGGCTGCCATGATCTTAGGTGCAGATGGGGTGCAGGTTGGCAGCAGGTTTGTTGCCAGCCATGAAGCTTCATCACATGAAAAGTTTAAAGACCTGGTAATAACTGCAAAAGAAGGAGATACCCAATTAACGTTAAAACAGGTGACACCCGTAAGAATGTTAAAGAATAATTTTTTTTTACAGGTACAACAGGCAGAACAGGCATGCGCATCAGCAGAAGATCTGAAAAAATTATTAGGAAAAGGCAGGGCAAAAAGAGGCATGTTTGAGGGTAATCTGGATGAAGGTGAATTAGAGATAGGACAGGCGAGTGCTTTAATAAATAAAATAAAACCGGCTGCAGAAATTGTTAGAGAAATGTGGAATGAGTTTGAAGAAGCATTAAAGCAGCCACTGAAATAAATTATTATATTTGCGCATTATTAAAATTTTGTAAATCAACCCCCAACAAATGTTATCAATATCAGGAAAAGTGTATTCCCGTTATAATAAAGTGATTTTTATTTTCAGCTTGTTTTTTTTCTTTGTAATCAAATTTACAAATGCCCAGATCATCAAAGATCCCAGTAATCCTAATATTCCTGAGTTACCCACTAATTTTACGCCCCCGCAGTTATATGACCTGTTAAAAGATAAAAATACAGATGGTAAAAAAACCGGCTCAGATAATAACAGCGTACTTAAAGATAAAATTGTAAAAGACAGCCTGGTTAAAGAGAATACACCCCAATCACAAAATATTACGGAAGACACCTATGGCATGAATTTATTCAGATCGGGTGTTGTGGCATCTATAACCGAACTGTCAACACCTCCTTTAGATTATCCCATTGGTGTGTATGATCAGATCGTTGTATCGCTGTGGAATGGAGCAGAAGCAACCCTGGATTATACGGTAGCCAGAGATGGTTCTATCTTTCCTACCAGTATTGGTAAAATATACCTGCAGGGTTTAACATTTGAAAACGTACGGTCACTTTTAACACAGCGGTTTAAATCTTTTGTACCGGCTTCTACTAATATTTCGGTATCGCTGGGGCAGCCCCGTACAATCTCCATAAATGTTGCAGGAGAAGTACAAAAACAGGGCCCTGTTACTATTTCAGCTTTTACCAATGCCTTTAATGTAATTGCTTTGGCCGGCGGCCCTACTGACCTGGCTAATCTTCGCGATATTCAAATTAAAAGAAATGGAAGGGTAATAGATGTGTTGGATGTTTATAAATATCTTACAACGGGTGATTTTGGAAAACACATTTACCTCGAAAATAATGATTTTGTAATTCTGCAAACAGTAGAAAAGAAAGTGAAGGCGGAGGGTAAGTTTAAAAGGCCTATGTTTTATCAATTGAAAAAAAATGAAGGGATGAAAGACCTTTTACGATATACCGGTGGATTGGAAAGAGATGCTTTTTCTAGCGGCGTAAAAGTATTTAGAACAGAATTGGAAAAGCAGACCATAAATGATGTTAATGTTACAGCTATTATTAATCCTACCAATGATGACCGTTTAAAAGGACTGGATTTTTCACTGGTAGATGGTGATATTATTAAAGTAATTGCTGTTAACCCGGGATTAATTAATAAAGTTGATATAAAAGGAGAGGTTTCTTACCCCGGACAATATGAAACCAGGAAAGGGGATAAGCTTTTTGACATCATAAACAGGGCCGGTGGTATTACCCGTAACACGTACTTACCCAGGGCTTATATTTTCAGGGGCGGCGGTGATAGTACTAATATTAAGGCAAGTAAAGTGGAGGTTGATTTAACTGATATTACCACCAATGATACTGCCAGTATATTTAATGTGGAATTATTTGCCAACGACCAGGTGCTGCTTTTTAACAGCAATCAGTTTGCTGATAAACAATATGTAGAAATATTTGGGGAAGTGAGGAAAGAAGGTAAAGTAAACAGGTATTTAGGAATGACATTGCAGGATCTGTTGTATTTATCAGGAGGATTGAAACAGTCTGCCGAATATGGCAGGATTGAAATATCCAGTGTTGTCGATCTTGATTCCGCAAAAGGACTGCAGCAACCAACACGAACGGTATTGCGTTCAATTAAAGTAATGCCAAACCTGGAGCTTGATAGTATTACAGGAACAATTGAAATGAAACCTTATGATCAGGTTTATGTTAGAAAGAACCCAACATTTGAATTACAGCAATTAGTACAAATAAACGGATTGGTACAATATTCCGGACCATACCCCAGGCTCAGTAAATATGAGCGCATTTCTTCTTATATAGAAAGAGCAGGTGGGATAAAAGAAAATGCAGATTTAAGCGGTGCAATTTTATATAGAAGGAAAACACAGTTCTTCCGGGAGAATGTTGCCGGTAAAGCTGGTTCATTAACCGATTCCATCGGCAGTATAGTTTTAGATTCGGCCAAAACCAGTCTTAGTGAAGTAGCCAATGAACCTGTTAGTATTGATCTGGCCCGGGCTTTAAAATATAAAAACACGAAGTATGATATAATTCTGCAGGATGGGGACGTTATTTTTATCCCGGAAATAAATCCCTTTGTGAAGGTAACAGGCATTGTTCAGTCGCCATTGAAATTAACATTCGATAAAGAACATACCAATGTTGGATTTTATATAGATAAAGCAGGAGGCTATGGAATACGCCCCTGGAAAAAAAGAATATTTGTTACGTATTCCAATGGCAAAAGCAGGCGTACCAGAAGCCTGTTTTTTATACATTTTTATCCAAAGGTAAAAGAAGGGGCCACTGTTAATGTACCTATAAGACCCGAAGGGGCTGAAGTAACAGATGCGGTATTGCAGGTAGTACTTTCCAGTATCCCCATTGCAGTAGCTGCTTTCCTGGTTAAAATAATCAATTAATGAACTTTGATAAAATTACACTTCTGAAATGAATAATATAGAACTTATAAAAAATCTCTTACGAAGATTAAAAAAATACAGCTGGCTGATTGCTGTTTTTGCTGTTTTATTTGGAGGATTATTTTTTTACATCGCCAGGCAAAGTGTCATGTTATATACTTCAACCGCCACTGTATTCCCATTAAACAGTTCCACTGAAAGCAGCCCTGGCTCAACAATCAGTAATCTTTTAGGTTTGGCTGATGTGCCAAAATCATTTAGTGGAGAGGCTTCTATTAACATTGTGGAGTTGGCAACCAGCCGAAGAACCCGTGAAGCCGTTGCTATGGAACGGGTACCCTCTTTGAAAAATAAAACCATTTCGGAATTATTGATCGAAGAAAATAACAGTCATACCGGTTTTATGCAGAATGAAAAAATAGAACCTCCGGCAGACAGCCTGCAGCAAATTAATATCGCCAGTAACCTGTTAAGAGGTGCCTTTGTAGCAAAGATTAATAAAAATGGTATTCTTGAATTACACTTTACCAATAGTAATAAGCAAATAGTAAGAGAGGTAAGTTATGTTTATATTGCAAAACTCTCGGGGTTTTACATCGAACTGAAAAAGAAAAAGGCACAGATTGATTTTGAATTTGCGGTTAAAAAAGCGGATTCATTACTAACTGTTTTAAATGCTTTGGATAAAAGGGCGATTACCCAGGATGAACAGACTTTTTTTACAAATGAGGAACGTAAAAGATATAGTTTACCTAAAATTAACCTGGGCCAGGATAAAGCTACCGTACAATCCCAATATTATTATGCGGTTAATAACCGGGAATCAGCGGCTTACAGGTTACAAAAAGAAACACCCATTATAGAACCATTAGACAGGCCGGAACCTCCTTATGATCCAACTAAAAAATCTAAACTGATTTATAGCCTTTTAGGATTAATATTAGGTACTTTCATTGGCCTTTTAATAGTTAGCTGGAAAATAATTAACCAGTATTTCAGTGAAGAATTAAATAAAGCGATCGAAAAAGCATCTAAGCCTAAAGTTGAATTCGTAAAACCGCAAACTGAACCCCTTAAATAAATCATAAACCTGTCACTTTGGTGAAGGGTCGGGTTTATTATTTCCTGAAAGCCCATTTGATCATTTCTTTCCAGCTTGGTTTTTTACCATACATTAATATGCCGGTACGATAAATTCTTGCTGCAAACCAGGTGGTGAACATAAAACCTGCAATTAATAAAGCCATTGACAAACCTAATTGCCACCATGGTACAGTATTGGGTACGCCAAAAGGTATTCTTGCCATCATTACAATGGGAGAGCTGAAAGGTATAATGCTTGACCAGACCGCAATGGGGCTTGAAGGGTTTGAAATAGCGGGTGTCATTAAAGCAATGGAAAATATGACCAGCATGGTAATAGGAAAACTCAATGATTGTGCCTCTCTCATATCTTCATTAATGGCGCTGCCAATGGCTGCATATAGCGAAGAATAAAAAAAGAATCCTGCAAGCATGTAAAAAATAAAACAACTTACAACCAATAAAATATTTACACTGGTAAATACTTTTTGAACCATACCTACGGCATTGGCCATTCCACCTGCGTCCTGTCCTGAAAATTTTCCGATATTATAGATCAGGAACACAAAGCCGATCCAGATCAGGAATTGTGTTAATGCCACCATGCCAATTCCGATTATTTTACCCAGCATTAGTTGAAAAGGCTTTACAGATGATATCACCACTTCCGCAATTCGGCTGGTTTTTTCTTCCGTAACACCCATCATTACCTGGCTTCCATACAATAATAAGATGAGATACATTAAAAAGCCGCATACATACCCTATGACAGTTGCCGAGCCTGCATCAGCAGCCAGGTTTTTTGTATTATATATTTTCAGGCTGATATTACTTGCAGCCAGTACCTGTTTTTTTGTTTCATCAATTCCAAGGCTGTCATTTTTTATCTCACTCCATAACCTGTTCAGTTTCCTTTCAACCGGAACGGTAGCACCAATACCGTAAGTTTTATTGGTATTGAATAACAGGCTGTCTAATCCCTTCCTCCAATTGGTATTTTCGGGTATTACAATATATCCACTGTAGCCCAGTGAATCATACTGTTTTTTAAAAACTTCTTCCGGAATTTTTATGAGCGATAGCTTATTAACACTATCAGCCTGGTTTGCTTTTGCTATAAGTTTTTCTGTAAAATATCCAGACTTATCAATGATACCCACACTAAGATCTTCCCTGCTTTTATCGGCAATATAACCGGTGCCAAAAATAAGCGCCAGGTACAGCACCGGAAAAAGAATGGTACCAATGATAAATGTTCTTTTCCTTACCCTGGTAAGGTATTCTCTTTGTATGATCAACAGTATTTTGTTCATAATAAAAATTAGTTGGTTGGAATTTTTTTTGACTAAGCTTCAGTTTTTTCAAATTGCCTTGCAGAAGGTGTTCCTTCCACCAGGCGGATAAAGATCTCGTTAATCGAGGGAAGCATTTCTTTAAAAGAAACAATATTGATGTCCTGGTTAATAAAATGCCCAAGCACATCATTGGATTTATAGCCTTCTTTTATTTTTACGATCAGTCCCTGTTTATTTGTTTTAATTATGTCAAAGGTATTGTTGCTCATCGTTGAGGGGATTTTTTCCAGCTGTATACCAAATAAATTTTCTTTAAAATCCTGCTTTATTGCATTCACACTGCCATCTAAAATTTTCTTTCCTTTATTTACCAGAACTATTTTATCACAAATTTCTTCCACCTGTTCCATACGGTGTGTACTGAAGATGATGGTAGCACCATTTTGTGCCAAACGGTATATCTCATCTTTAATTAAATTGGAATTAACAGGGTCCAGTCCACTGAAAGGCTCATCCAGTATTATGAGGTCGGGTTCGTGTAAAACAGTAATTACAAACTGTAATTTTTGGCCCATGCCCTTACTCAGGTCTTCCACTTTTTTATTCCACCAGCTTTCCATTTCAAAACGCTTAAACCAGTCTTTTATCTTGTACATCGCATCACTGCGGCTTAAGCCTTTTAATTGGGCAAGGTATAAAGCCTGTTCGCCTATCTTCATCTTTTTATACAATCCCCTTTCTTCGGGCATGTAACCGATATACTTTGCATCATTTTCCGGATCAAACTTTTTTCCTTTCAGTATTATTTCACCGGCATCCGGATAAAAGATCCCGGTGATCATCCTTATCAGCGTAGTTTTACCTGCACCATTGGGGCCCAATAAACCAAATATGCTTCCCCTGGGAATTTCCATGCTGATATCATCTACTGCTTTTTGAGTGGCAAAGTATTTTTTAAGATTATGTAGTTCTAAAATATTCATGAGTTGTGTAGTTATTTTTTTGGAATGACAAATGTAGGAATGTATACATAATAAGTAATAGTGATTTTACCAACGGTAAATTATTTATGCAAATGTATTTGCTATTTGACCGGCAACTCTTTCACCATCCATAGCTGCACTTACAATACCTCCGGCATAACCGGCACCTTCACCGCAAGGGTAAAAATTATTTAATTGAGGATGGGTCAGGGTTTGGCTGTTACGGGGAATCCGGACCGGCGATGAGGTACGGCTTTCTGCAGCCAATACCACGGCATCATTGGTAAAATACCCGGGCATTTTTTTTCCAAACTCAATAAAACCTTTTGCTAAAGCCTGATAAACAAAAGCAGGTAAAACTTCTTTTAAAGGAATTGATTGTAAACCTGGTTGGTAAGAACAGGCAGGTAAAGATGAAGACGTAGTACCATTGCTGAAATCAACCATACGTTGCGCTGGTGCAACAAATTTTCCGCCACCGGCTTCAAAGCATTTACGTTCTATCATCTGCTGAAAATATAACAATGCTAAAGGATGCTTTTCATTGAGCATTGAATATTGAGCATTGAACATTGAAGATTTTAGTTCTTTCAAAGCATCATTCAATTCAACCTGCACCACCATACCACTATTGGCATAAGGATTATTTCGTTTTGAAGGGCTCCAGCCATTCACCACCAGTTCGCCGGGCGAAGTTGCAGCAGGCGCTATTATACCTCCCGGGCACATGCAAAAGGAAAATACACCTCTATCATTTACCTGTTTTACTAATGAATACGATGCAGCTGGCAGTTCCTTGGGTCTTTCAAAGCTTCCTCCCTGGGAGGAGCCTGCCTGTCCGGTAGGCAGGGTTTGGTGGGGGCCGTATTGTATACTGTCAATTAATTCCTGTGGATGTTCAATTCTTACACCCAGCGCAAATCCTTTAGCTTCAATTAAAATTTGTTTAAGATGTAAAAGTTCAAAAATATCCCGGGCACTATGCCCCGTAGCCAGAATAAATGCATCTGCTTCAAAAATATTTCCATCACTGGTTTTAACCGATTTTATTTTTTCATTTTCAAAATTAAGATCAACCACTTTTTTCTCAAATAAATATGCACCACCGCAATCTGTAATTTGTTGCCGCATAGCAGTAATAATTTGAGGCAGTTTATTAGTGCCAATATGTGGGTGCGACTGGTATAGAATTTGATCATCGGCCCCAAATCGTACAAATAGATTAAGAATGCGGTCAATATCGCCTCTTTTATTACTGCGGGTATAAAGTTTACCATCACTGTAAGTGCCTGCTCCCCCTTCACCAAAGCAATAATTACTTTCGGGGTTAATCATTCCTTCTTTATTAAGAATGGCTAAGTCCCTTCTTCTTGATCTTACATCTTTACCACGTTCTAATATAATGGGTTTGATACCCTGTTCAATTAAAAGTAATGCAGCAAAAAGGCCTGCTGGCCCTGCACCAATAATAACAACCTGCTTTTCAGTATTGGTTACATCCTTAAAATGGAATTCCTGTATTTTTCTTTCTATAAAGGGCTCATCAATAAATGCATTCACGGTTAAATTAACCCAAATGGTTTTTGCCCTGGCATCAATAGATTGTTTCAGAATATGAAAACCTGTAACCAAACCGGTTTTTTCACCACAAGTAGCGGCAATCAATTTTTTTACAGATGATTCGTCAGTTGCTTCCGAAGGAAGTAGTTTAAAGGAGGTCTTTTTTTGCATGCGTTTGGTTTTTATCCAAAAAGCAGGAGTAATTTTTAATGGTTGCTCAATTGCTCAGCCAGCCGGAGTAGCCCAGGCGTGTTAAAAAGGTAAATCATCTACAGCATCCGGTGTAGTTTCAGAGAATGTATCCAATGGTTCCAGGTAATCATTATCAGTTTTAGAAGTACCGGCTTGTAATATCTGTTCAATTCTCCAGGCATCTAAATTGGTTATATAATTCACTTTTCCATCTTTTTCCCATTTACTGCCTTTAATATTAAAGTACACTTTAATTTCATCGCCTATGTTTACGCGGTCAATGATAGCAGTTTTATCCTGTACACATTGAAACTTGGCATAATTAGTAATGGTTCGGCCGTTTATATCTTCGGTTTTCTCTACTGCAAATTCGCGGGTCTTAAAAGTTTCGGTACGTTGTACTGTATCATACTTGGCAACTAATTTACCACTTAGTTCATAACTCATATAAATAATTTAATATCCAAAAGTAATTCTATTTTATGGGAAAATTATTTTTTGATTCTATTCTTTATTATTAAGAAAATTGTTATCTTCCTTTTATTATAGGTTAAGCATTTTACAAAACCTGATCAGCTATATAACTTTTAATTGAATTTAATAAAACAAAACTTTCTGTTTTCTGTAAGTTTTCCTGTTAAACCCAATTTATACACTATGAAAGATTACCCTGTAAAACAAAATCATTAAACAGGAAAATATCAATTAAAAGATAAAGCCACCTTATAAAAGCAACAGAAATTTTTTTTTCATTTACCTTTTTTTTTGGCAAAGGGATAACAGGATTATTACACCAACCCTTTATTGTAAAAAAAGCAGGAAAATTTTAAGAAGATCTGTGTGCAGTAATCTCAACATATAGGCCTGACACATACCCCGGTTTTATCATTAAATTGGGTTATTCAGGTTATCAGAATAAAATAATAAAGAAAGAATACATGGAAGGAATGGGATTAAAAGACTTGATTGAGGGAGTTTATGTCCCTGTATTTGAAAATGATTCAAAGGAATTTATAAATGAAATCCGGAACGATTGGCCTGTAAATCAGTGAGGTTGGTAAGATATTATTTCAGGAAATGGTGGTTTTTACTTTTCAGGGTACCGAAAGCAAAATCTTGTCAAAATCACATACTGTGGTTTAATAGAAAAAAACAAATGAATAAAAAATTTTTTTTTCAACATTTTATTCGATATTCGCTTTCCTGCGAAGGTTTTTTTTCAATAAAAATGAAAAAGAATTTTAACCGGCAAAGTGCAAGAGAAACTAATCTTAACTCAATATATAAATTGCCTAAGGACTAATGGATAAAGCTTTTGAAAAAGTATGGATCAATTGTTTGGAGATAATCAAAGACATTGTTGAATGGCAGCATTTCAAAACATGGTTTGAACCCATTAAGCCGGTTGCATTAAAAGAAAAAATTTTAACCATCCAGGTACCCAGCCAGTTTTTTTATGAGTACCTTGAAGAACATTATGTTTCGCTTTTAGCAAAAACATTGAAAAGAGAATTAGGAAAAGAGGCAAGATTGGAATACCGGATCATGGTGGATAGTGGAAATAGTAAAAACAAGCCCCAAACTGTTGATGTACCGGGACAGGGTTATAAATCATATTCAAATAACGAAATGGATTTTCCTTTAGTCATAAATAATCCGGTTAAAAACCCTTTTGTAATTCCAGGGCTAAAAAAAATGCAGATTGATCCACAATTGAATCATGCTTATACGTTTGATGCTTTTATTGAAGGAGATTGTAACCGTGTGGCTCGCCGTGCCGGTAAAACCGTTGCAGAAAAACCAGGTACTACTTCTTTTAACCCTTTGGTTATTTACGGGGGGGTTGGGTTAGGCAAAACGCATCTTGCACAGGCAATAGGTAACGAAGTAAAAAGACTTCATACCAATAAAGTTGTATTATATGTAAGCTCTGAGAAGTTTATCAACCAGTTTATAGATCATGGCCGTAATGGGGCCATTAATGATTTTATACATTTCTATCAGTTAATAGATGTATTGATCATTGATGACGTTCAATTCTTTAACCGTGCCGAAAAATCACAAGATGCTTTTTTCTCTATATTCAATCATTTACACCAGAGTGGCAAACAATTAATATTAACCAGTGATAAACCCCCAAAAGACCTGGAAGGGGTACAGGAAAGATTGTTAAGCAGGTTCCGGTGGGGTTTAAGTGCCGACCTGCAGGTACCTGATTATGATACAAAAATTGAGATACTGGAAAAAAAGATGAAGAATGATGGCCTGGAAATGCCCCGTGAGGTTGTTAAATATATAGCATATAATATCAACAGTAATATACGGGAACTGGAAGGAGCATTAATATCATTATTGGCACAGTCTTCGCTTAATAAGAGAGAAATTGACCTCGAATTGGCAAAAAAAGTACTACGAAATTTTGTAAAATCATCCAGCAAGGAGATCACTATAGATGCTATTCAAAAAATGGTGTGTGAGTATTTTGATGTCCCTTATGATAAGCTGTTACAAAAAACACGTAAACGTGAAATTGTACAGGCACGGCAGATTACGATGTTCCTTGCCAAAGCATTTACTAAAAATTCGCTTAAAACCATTGGTGAGCATTTTGGTGGCAGGGATCACACCACCGTGATTCACAGTTGCCAAACTGTAAAAGACCTGATGGATACTGATAGCCTGTTCAAGGAAAGCGTATTGGAACTGCAGCAGAAAGTTCATCTGGCAGCCATGTAAAATAATTACCAGGCACTTTTACCCTAATCCAAAACTTTACTGATTTTGGATTTTTTGTTTCCGGTAAGTTTTTATTAATGAATAAAGACTGGTTTTCTTATTTTGTTTTGGGTATTAATCCTCATCATTGTATTTTTGCCACCCCTCCCAAAAAAAGAAAGGAGGGGCTGCGCCGGCAGGCGGACTATAAGAACAGTTTACTGATTAATAAGTAAATGTAAACTGAAGTTGAGATAGAAATAATTTTGGAGAGGTGCCTGAGTGGCCGAAAGGAACGGTTTGCTAAATCGTCGTACGGGTTAAACTGTACCGTGGGTTCGAATCCCACCCTCTCCGCAAAGCAGAAAAGTTGGGTTAAACTATTCCGCCAGCCGGCGGATCGAAACCCACCCTCTCCGTAAAGAAGAAAAGTTGGGTTAAACTGTTCCGCCAGCCGGCGGATCGAATCCCACCCTCTCCGCAAAGCAGAAAAGTTGGGTTAAACTATTCCGCCAGCCGGCGGATCGAAACCCACCCTCTCCGTAAAGAAGAAAAGTTGGGTTAAACTGTTCCGCCAG
>JANOFR010000008.1:0-3655 GCA_031413755.1 Chitinophagaceae bacterium | reverse complement strand
GTATTAGTTACAACTGTAAATAATTTATTTGTCAGGGTTAACATTTTCCACCTGTAAACCTGGGTATTTGTAGTAGATATTACCGAATCAACACCCACAAACTGGTAGTTCCCAACATCAGAAGTATATGTGTTGAATTTATATTCAATATTTCCCGCTGCATCAAATGTTACAAAATTTACAGGGTGAGGGGTTTGTTTTACAATAGTATCTTTTATAAAAACGCCACCAGTATATATTCTAAGCTGAATCCTGTTAATACTCCAATAGCCTACAACCTGTTGTTCTTTTGGTAAATCGTCACTGTTATCTGTCTTTGCACAGGAATTGCTGATAACAGAAACTGAAAAAAGGCCTGCTATTAATACAAGGATTGAGTAAGAAGTTTTCATTACAAATCAACTATTGGTTGAGCTAATAACGGAATACTTATTACTTTATTGCTTTTTTTTTGACTTGTGAATAAACCGGATAACGCCACTTTTTTGCAGGTCGGAGGAAATACGTACTTCATAACGGTTAATGCCATCTGTAACTACCATTAAAGCGGTATTTGGAGGAATAGTGCCCAGGTTTTCAGCATACATGATCAATTCATTAATATCTTTTGATTCATCTACATTTAGTTTTAAGTTGATTGCTTTATCACTTAACCGTTTTTTTGATAATATAACCCGGCCATTAAACATTAAGGAAATGCTGTCGCCGTCAATTTCTCCATTATCATACAGGTTAACATCAAAAGTTTCATTATCAATCTCAATAGTTTTGATAAGTTCAGTATTTCTTTTTTCAAATACAGGACCCGCTATTTTATTCTCTGCAATTTTTTCTTTATTTTTTTTGGGATTTACCACATCAGTTTTAGCTGTATTATCAGGTTCAACAGGTATGGGTTTAACTTCTGAAACAACCGGTTTTTCAACTGGATTTGTTTTTTTTACGGCCGGTGGCGGCTGCAATTGCTTAGGTTTGACTTTTACAACAGGAGCTGATTCAGTCAGTTTAGGTTTTGTTTTTACTAAAGGCACACTTGTTTTGGGCTTTTCAACTTTAGGTTTAACAGTATTTGCCACAAATGGATTTTTTTGTAGTATCCTTCTTGAAAGTATTGTTGAACCAAAACCACAATCTCCTTCCTGGTTAGGAGCTGGTATCCAGGTACCTTCAAGTGTTTGTACGTTATCCTGATTAAAATAGGTTAAACGGTGAATTTGAAAACAGTTACGTATTGAAACAGGTACATTGGTTTTTGTTCTTTCAATTTCTATTATCTCTATGTATTTACTGGCTTTGTTTAATGTGCCTTTTAATCTGCAAATAGTATAATAACGCTTACCCCCATCGGAAAAATAGGTATAAGAATATCCTGTTACTCTGGTTCCCCTGCATTCTATTTCAAGCACATAATCACATCTGTCGCCACCCCAGCCTACAAAAGAAGTACTGTTGTCTGTAAACTGGCCTTTCCATTGCCCGGTAAAGTTTTGGGCAAATACCTGTGTTGTAAAAAAAAACAAAAACAATAATTGTATAATTTTTTTCATTCCTACAAAGATATTTTAGATAAATTTTTCCATAGCTAATACTTCGTTAAATTTGCAGACTTAAACCCGAAGAGGTTTGTATATAAAGATATGATAAAGATAACATTACCTGATGGCGCAGTAAGAGAATATGTAAAAGGCATTTCAGCCATTGATATTGCCAAATCAATCAGCGAGGGTTTGGCCAGGAAAGTATTGGCTGCCAAAATCAATGGGCAGGTATGGGATGCAGCACGGCCAATAGAAGTTGATGCTTCTGTTAAATTACTTACCTGGGATGATGCGGATGGCAAATCAACTTTCTGGCATTCATCGGCACATTTAATGGCAGAGGCTGTTGAATTAACTTTTCCGGCGGTAAAATTTTGGGTGGGCCCGGCATTGGATAATGGTTTTTATTATGATATGGACCTGGGTGATCAAAAAATTACTGAAGAAGATTTAGTTCATTTGGAAAAAAAGATGAATGAGCTGGCTAAACAAAACAACAGTTATGTTCGTAAAGAAATTTCAAAAGATGCGGCATTAAAATATTTTTCAGAAAAAGGGGATGAATATAAACTCGATTTACTAAGTGGCCTTACCGATGGGGAAATTACCTTTTATACACAGGGTGGCTTTACTGATCTGTGCCGTGGGCCCCATATCCCCAATACAGGTTTTATCAAAGCCATAAAACTTACCAGCATTGCCGGCGCATACTGGAAAGCTGATGAAAAAAATAAACAGCTTACCCGTATTTACGGTGTTACATTTCCCAATCAAAAAGAACTGGATGCCTATCTGTTAATGCTGGAAGAAGCAAAAAAGAGAGACCATCGTAAATTAGGAAAAGAGCTGGGCATTTTTACCATGGATGATCATGTTGGCCCCGGCCTGGCCTTATGGATGCCCAATGGTACAGTTATAATAGAAGAGTTGGAAAAGCTGGCTAAAGAAACTGAAAATGCAGCAGGATATAAAAGAGTGGTTACACCGCATATTGCAAAAGAAAGCATGTACCTCACCAGCGGTCATTTACCTTATTATGCGGATAGCATGTTTCCCCCAATGGAAATGGATGGCGAAAAATATTATCTGAAACCCATGAACTGCCCTCACCATCATAAAATATTTGATGCAGGGCAAAAGAGTTATAAAGACCTGCCTTATCGCATTGCAGAATATGGTACCTGCTATCGTTACGAACAAAGCGGCGAATTATTCGGGTTGATGAGGGTGCGTTGCCTCCACATGAATGATGCACATATTTATTGTTCCAAAGAGCAGTTTGCCCAGGAATTCAGGGCTGTAAATGAAATGTATATCAAGTATTTTAAAATATTTGGTGTAGATAAATATGTCATGCGCCTTAGCCTTCA
This sequence comes from Chitinophagaceae bacterium, assembly GCA_031413755.1. Classification (GTDB taxonomy): domain Bacteria; phylum Bacteroidota; class Bacteroidia; order Chitinophagales; family Chitinophagaceae; genus Ferruginibacter. The sequence goes on along the minus strand of JANOFR010000008.1, from coordinate 747 downwards.
CGACCCCTCTAAATTGGGTCAAAAGTATGTAAATGAGCCGGAGCTTTGGAAGGAAACGGAGGACATGGTTCGCAAGGTTTTAATAGATACCAATACCCCTTTTGTTGAAGTACAGAATGAAGCAGCATTTTACGGTCCCAAAATAGATGTACAGATATGGAGTACCATTGGTAAAGAATTTACTTTGGCTACCAACCAGGTTGATTTTGCCCAGGGCCAGAGCTTTAAACTCAGTTTTACCAATAAGGATAACCACCCTGAAGTGCCGTTGATCATTCACCGGGCACCCCTGGGTACCCATGAAAGATTTATTGGATTTTTGCTCGAGCATTATGCCGGAAAATTTCCAACATGGTTAGCGCCATTACAGGTAAAAATATTGCCTATCAGCGATAAGTTTATGGATTATGCAAATACAATTTTTCAAACGCTGAAAAAAGCTGATATTCGTGCTGAGATTGACGACCGGAATGAAAAGATAGGAAGGAAAATACGGGATGCTGAAATGGCAAAAGTGCCTTACATGCTGGTGATTGGTGAGAAGGAAATGAATGAAGGCAAAGCAGCAGTTCGCAGGCAGGGAAAAGGAGATCTGGGTGCAAAAGATGTAACTGAATTTGTGCATGAACTAGTTGCTGAGATAAAAGAAAGAAGAGCGGAATAATTTTGCTAAGAGGACAAAAGAGAAAAGGAGTGAGGATTTTGTCATGCTTGAGCCTGCCTGCTCGCCTTCGCAAAGCTTCAGTC
>JANOFR010000007.1:0-24819 GCA_031413755.1 Chitinophagaceae bacterium | reverse complement strand
CATACCGCACAGTAAGCGGACAGAACAGCAATAACTCTGTTCGTATTCCAAACTCATTCTTCAAAGTGCTGGATGAAGATGGCGATTGGGAACTGAAAGGCAGAAGCGATGGCAGGGTAATGAAGAAAGTAAAAGCAAGGGAATTGTGGGAGCAGATCACCTATGCCGCCTGGCGTTGTGCTGATCCCGGTACACAATACGATTCTACCATCAACGAATGGCATACCTGTCCGGAGGGTGGTCCCATCAGGGCTTCCAATCCCTGCAGTGAATATATGTTCCTCGATAACACGGCCTGTAATTTAGCCAGTGTTAATCTTCGTCAATTCTTTGATGAATCAAACAATACATTTAATGTTGCCGGCTTTGAACATACCTGCCGTTTGTGGACCGTTGTACTGGAGATCTCTGTTTTAATGGCACAGTTCCCCTCAAAAGAAGTGGCTCAGCTTTCTTACGATTACCGAACACTTGGTTTAGGTTTTGCAAACCTGGGTTCTATGTTAATGGTTAGCGGTATTGCATATGATAGTGAAGATGCAAGAGGTATTGCAGGTGCAATAACAGCCATCATGACCGGTGTATCTTATAAAACATCGGCAGAGCTGGCCAGCTTCCTGGGTGCTTTTGATAAGTACGAAGAAAACAAAACACACATGTTACGTGTAATGCATAACCACCGTGCGGCTGCTTACGATGCTGCCGATGCTTATGAAGGCATTGAAATAAAACCACAGGGTATCAATGCAAAATATTGTCCTGATTATTTACTGAAAGCCGCTACCAAGGCATGGGATGATGCAGTACAGATGGGAGAGAAGTATGGTTATAGAAACGCACAAACAACCGTAATTGCGCCAACAGGTACTATCGGGTTGGTAATGGACTGCGATACTACAGGAGTTGAGCCTGATTTTGCTTTAGTTAAATTTAAAAAATTAAGCGGTGGCGGTTATTTCAAGATCATTAACCAGAGTGTACCACAGGCATTGCGTAATTTAAAATACAGTGAAAAAGAAATTGAAGAAATTGTTTGCTATGCAAAAGGACATGCATCTCTGGATAAATCTCCTTTCATCAATACCAAAACTTTATTGGAAAAAGGATTTACAGAAGAAGATATTGCTAAACTGAATGGTGCCCTAGGTGCGGCTTTCGAAATCGGATTTGTTTTCAATGTATATACTTTGGGCGAAACCTGTTTGGAACGACTTGGATTTATACCGGAGCAATACAGTGATTATGGATGGAGTTTGCTGGAAGCCTTGGGTTTTAGTGATGAAGAAATTGAGGCTGCCAACATATATATATGTGGTACCATGACGGTGGAAGGGGCACCTTATTTAAAGGATGAACACCTTTCCGTTTTTGATTGCGCCAATAAATGCGGACAGATCGGCGAACGTTATATACATGCACATGGACATATCCGTATGATGGGGGCAGCACAGCCTTTCTTAAGCGGCGCTATTTCAAAAACCATTAACCTTCCAAACGAAGCCACACAGGATGAGATTGCAGATTCATACAGGCTAAGCTGGGAACTGGGTTTAAAAGCCTGTGCATTATACCGTGATGGTTCTAAATTATCACAACCATTAAGTAATAAAAGTGATAAGAAAAAGAAACTGGATGCAGTGATCAGTGAAGAAAATGCAGCTTCATTGGCCGCAGATATTTCTACCATGGTGGATATGGGTAAATTAACCATTGATGACCTGCTGGATGAAATGAACAAACGTGTGCAGAACAGTGCTGATACAACCTTAAAGCGCCAACTGGCCATGATCGTTGAACGCAGGGCTTTACCGGCCAAGCGTCGCGGCTTTACACAAAAAGCAAAAATAAACGGACAGGCTTTATTCCTGCGTACCGGAGAATATAATGATGGTACATTAGGGGAGATCTTTATCGATATGGCCAAGGAAGGTGCTACCATGCGCAGTATGCTCAACTGTTTTGCCATCGCCATTTCTATCGGTCTTCAATATGGGGTGCCATTGGAAGAGTATGTAGAGAAATTTGTTTTCACCCGTTTTGAACCAAGCGGTATGGTTGACCATCCGAATATCAAGAGTGCAACATCCATCATTGATTTCATCTTCCGTTCATTGGCATATGAGTATTTAGGAAGGAATGACCTGGTTCATGTATTGGATGCACCTGAAGTACAAAACCTGGGTAATGAAGAATGGGACCAGGCTACACCCACCATTGGCGAACGCAAGCCGGAGCTGAGTGAAGTAAGGGTAATGGGTGCCTCAAAAACTATGGCACAACCTGCAACCGCACAACACCGTACGGCACATAAAAAAGCTGCCAATGGTATGGATGCTGTAAATGCAGCCGCAAAGAGCATGCAAAGTGATGCGCCTGCCTGTAATACCTGTGGGCACATAACCGTGCGCAGCGGTACCTGTTACAAGTGTTTGAATTGCGGCAACAGCATGGGCTGCAGTTAGGCTCCTCTAAATCTCCTCCAATGGGAGAGTTTTGAACATAGTTTGATTAAGCACGAACATAAAATAAGGCGCCACTCAATGGAGTGGCGTTTTATATTTTTTAAACTGCATGGTTTAATTCAAAGTATGGTATTAAATCGGGTTGGTTGTATTGTGCCTGTAATTTTTATTGTCCCAGCCAATCTTTAAAACCATTCACCCGTTCCCGGCTCACAACCGTTTCGGCATTTGTTGCGGGCACGATCTCCAGTTTTAACCGGCCACCCAGCCAGGTATGTACTTTTTTTATGGCTTCAATATTAACCAGTAAGTGCCGGTTAATTCGGTAAAATTTATTGGGCTGCAATTGTTCTTCCAGTTGCGACAAATTGCTTTCGAGCAGATGTTTGTTGTTGTTAAAATCTACTGCAAAGCAAAGTTTTCCATCGGCATAACAAAATGCAGTGGCTTCGGTTTTAATATAGCTGAGTTGCTGCCCACGCTTTACCAGCAGGCGCTCTTTGAATTTTGAGGTATTCAAATCTTCTACCAGCTTCATCAGTTTGTCGGAAAAATCATTTGATTTTTTATGATACAGTTCCCGGTATTTTTCAACGGCCGATCTAAGTTCACTTTCTTCGATGGGTTTCAATAAATAATCAATACTGTTTACTTTAAAAGCTTTTAATGTGTATTGATCAAATGCGGTTGTAAAAATTACCGGCGCCTTTATCTGTACCTGCGAAAAAATATCAAAGCTCAAACCATCTGCCAGTTGTATATCCATAAAGATGAGGTCGGCAGCGGGAGCCGATTGAAAATATTGTACAGCCAACGACACACTATCAAGCTGCTTAACAATTTCCAAATCATCACTCAAAGCCTGCAGCAATTTAGTAAGCTGTTTGGCTGCGGGTGTTTCATCTTCTATGATTATTACCTTCATATTATTTTGATATGAGCGGGATAGAAACCGTAAAGCTTTCTCCACTTTCTGTCACTCTCACTTCATCATTACTGAATAGTTTATAGCGGTTGCGGATATTATCCAAACCAATTCCTGTTGATTCGATCAGCTGGTTTTTTACCTGCAGGTTATTACTTACCAGCAGGTGCCCGTTTTCGGCAAAGACTTTAATTTTTAAAGGCTTTTCGGCCGAAACAATATTGTGTTTGATTGCATTTTCCATCAGTAACTGCAGCGATAAAGGTACAATCCGTTGTTGCAGTTTTTCATCGGGTACATTAATTTCAATATCCAGGTTATCGCCAAATCTTGTCTTTAATAAAAAACCATAGGCTTTTAAAACATCCAGTTCATCTTTTAAGGGGATGGTCTTTTCATCCTGCACTTCCAGGATATGGCGATACACTTTTGACATTTGTTGTACAAATTCAATAGCCTGGTCGGGTGTATCAGGTATAAGCGCAGTTAATGTATTGAGGTTATTAAACAGGAAGTGAGGATTAACCTGTGTTTTCAAAGCGTCAAGCTGGGCTTTCAGGCTTTCTCTTTTCAGCGTTTCTTTTTCTTCCACCGATTTTTTAAGCTCATTCATAAAGTAGATACTTTCATAAACTGCGATTATCATAATGGTACAAAATATGGCGGCTGAATTTGAGCTTATAAATACATCTGTATTAAATTGACCGCCATTCGCTTTACTAAAATAAATATCATTCATAAGCCAGCCGAGCAAGTTGTCGCCAATAACTGTAAATAAGAACATAAAGACAGACTGGTGAATCAGTCGCTTGCGAACATCTGTAAAATTGGGAAATTTACTACGGCTCCAGATCATGATCATCCTGTCGCCAACCCATAAAGCAACAATTATGAAAAATGTTGTAAAGTACCTGTCCCATGTAAAAAATGGATTCCGGTCGAATCGGCAGCCCATGAAAACGAGGGGCACAATAAAACTTAAAGCAGGAATGGTGAATAACATCAACCAGCCGTCATTAAATCCTATTTTACAATTGATGCGCCTCATAATAGTAAAGATATAAAAACCACAAGGTAAACAGGCAGGCAATCCCGTAAATTATACGGGAAATAAGCCTGCCGGGTTTAAACTGTGGATCAAATCTGCTTTAATAATTATTTATTGCTTCGGCTGTTAAAAGTATCAACTGCATCTTTTAATTGTGCAATATCGGCTTCGGCAGCTTTTGCTTTTTCAATAGCTGGTGCATAACCGGCAAAACTGGAAGCAACAACATTGTTCAGGTTTTTCTTTGAAACCAGTTTCAATTGCTGATTCTTGTTTTCGTAAATGAAATAATCACCCGGCTTGCCTTCAGTTCCGCTGATAAAAAAAGCTTCATTACCAATATAAGTTGGTTTAGCAGAAGCATTACTTGATTTTTGTAAAAAGGTTAATTCGCCATGGCAAACCACTTTAAAAAAATCTCCTTTGATACAACTGTAACCGGTGCCGTTTATTTCGGCGGATGCGATATCAGAACCATTGTATTTTTTTTCTTTTCCATCAGTAAGTAATATAACCGAAGCGTCTTTACGGATATTATCCTTTATAAAACCGCTCACAACTGTATTATCCGGTAAGACAACCTTTCCGGTGCTGAATCCTTTTGGGGCTTCAGTTTGAGCATCAACCTGCAAAAAAAACAGGCTCAGTACAAATGCGGTTAACATCTTTAAAATTTTCATGATTGTAGTTTTTAGATTTTTATAAAATATTTTGAGTAATAAATTTCAATAACCAATGTTACTATTGATTTGCTGCCAGGGCAATGAAAAAGGTGTGAGTTGAAGGAAAAGCGGAATGAGTTGCAGAAAATGGGAACCGGGTAATTGCAGAACTGCCTGAACAAGATGATTGATGATTTAAACGGAAATTTCATCAGGCTTACAATCCCGAATGCTGTATCCTTTATCTTTGTTTTATGACATCACAGTTTTTTACCTACAACAAGCAAAAAGTAATACAGGCGTTACGCTATCATTTTATAAGCCGGAAAGAAATTAAAATAATGATGATACTGGTAAATGTTTTTGCCATACTCTCAGCGGCTTTATTCTTTTTAAAAAAAATATCTCCCTATGCTTTCCTGATCAGTTCTTTATTATGGTTTTCGCTGATGATCTTATTCTGGTTTCTGATGCCTTACCTGGTTTTTAAAAAGGCTGAGACTTTTAAAGACCGTTTCAGGGCAATTCTTACAGATGAAGCTTTTAGAATTGAAAACGAAAGGGGAGGCAGGAGCTGGAACTGGAGTGAATTCAGTACCTGGACAGAAAGCCCGCATTTTTACCATCTTTATTTTAACAGCCGTTCATTTTTTATTATACCTAAAGAAGCCTTTGAAGGTGATGATGTGCATGAAGCAAGAAAGATATTACGGGCAAAAATTGCCAAATAAGATCAAGGGTTAAAGACTTTTTTCCATAATATGATGAGGAATTGTTACTTCAATAAACTCATCACCTACAACTTTATAACCCAATTTTTCATAAAAACCTATAGCGGTAACCCGGGCATGCATGATCAGTTTAGTATAACCTTTGTCACGGGCTAATACTTCTGCAAAACCCATCATACTGGCACCAATACCTTTGCCCTGCAAGTTATTTTGTACGGCCATCTGTCTTAAGCGTAAACAATTATCTTCAGTTTTGGTAAGCATACAGCAGGCCAGCATATCATCATCATCAAAAGCACCAATCAATATATCTTCTTTTTCCTTAGCCAATTCATCAGGAGTAAACGAAAGCCCCAGCGGTTTACGTAATATCTCATTCCGGAGATTTATCATTTGCAGGTATTCCTTAGTACCGTGATCTATTTGTTTTAAGCCCATAACAGGATATGCTTTTTGGTTAAGGTTAAAGTTTCGGCAGGAGACGCGTTAACAATATACAATTTTTTTGCTATTATGGCATCTATGTCTTAAAACTCATTTTGAAAGCTTTATAGGTATTAAAACCAATTCATCAGGTATAAGAAAGAAAAGGAATTTTACGGCTTTTGATTTACCTGGATTTGAGATACCTGTTTACTGTATTTATTAAACAATATCTATTTCTTTGTATTTACCTCAAATTGTATATTTTTGCAACCAGTACAAACTAAAATTAATAATCATGTCAGACATTGCAACAAGAGTAAAGAAAATAATTGTTGACAAATTAGGAGTAGATGAAGCAGAGGTTACCCCTGAAGCTTCTTTTACCAACGATTTAGGTGCCGATAGCTTGGACACCGTTGAACTTATTATGGAATTTGAAAAAGAATTTAATATTTCTATTCCGGATGAGCAGGCCGAAACCATAACTACTGTGGGTCAGGCCAATGCTTACTTAGAGGAGCATGCTAAGTAATTAATTTTAATTATCACAGGCAAATTTTATGGTATTAAAACGAGTTGTAGTTACCGGATTGGGAGCAATAACCCCATTGGGCAAAACTGTCGATACTTATTGGCAGGGTTTGGCTGAAGGGGTTAGTGGATGTGATTTTATCAAACAATTCGATTGCAGTAAGTTTAAAACCAGGTTTGCCTGTGAGGTTAAAGATTTTGAACCTACCCAGTACCTTGAACGTAAGGAAGCCCGTAAAATTGACCGCTTTACACAGTTTGCTTTAATCGCAAGCGACGAAGCGATAAAAGATGCGGGGATCAACCGGGAAAATGTTGATGTTGATAGGGTAGGTGTTATTTTTGCAAGCGGAATTGGCGGCATTACTACTTTTTATGAAGAAGTGTGCAACTATGCCTTAGGAGATGGAACACCCCGCTATAATCCATTCTTCATTCCTAAAATGATCTTAGATATTGCTGCGGGCCAGATTTCTATGCGTCATGGTTTTAGGGGTCCCAATTATGCTGTCGTTAGTGCCTGCGCAAGCAGTACCAATGCAGTTATAGATGCATTTGATACTATAAGACTGGATAAAGCTGATATTATCGTTACAGGGGGCAGTGAGGCTGTTATTAGTTCGCCGGGCGTTGGTGGTTTTAATGCCATGAAAGCACTGAGTGAAAGAAATGACGACCCGGGTACTGCCAGCCGTCCTTTTGATAAAGACCGTGATGGATTTGTTATGGGTGAAGGCGCCGGTGTTTTAATTTTGGAAAGTCTCGAACATGCACTTGCACGTGGCGCAAAAATCTATTGTGAAATTGCAGGTGGTGGTGCAACTGCCGATGCTCACCATATTACAGCTCCCCATCCGGAGGGATTGGGTGCAAAAAATGTGATGAATGTTGCTTTAAAAGATGCAGGCATGAAACCGGAAGATATTGATTACATAAATGTTCACGGTACATCAACACCCTTGGGAGATATTGCCGAAACAAAAGCTATATTAAGTGTTTTTGGCAGCCATGCGTATAATTTAAACATAAGTTCTACCAAAAGTATGACGGGCCATTGCCTTGGTGCAGCGGGGGTATTGGAAACACTGGCCTGTATTATGGCTGTTGTAAAAGATATTGTACCTCCTACAATTAATCACTTTACTGACGATCCTGAACTGGATCCCAAACTGAATTTTACTTTTAACAAAGCACAGAAACGTACCATCAATGCTGCCCTCAGTAATACTTTTGGGTTTGGCGGGCATAATGCAAGTGTTATTGTTAAGAAATACATTGTATAATTTCCCCATTCCCTGTTTTTTCAACTTTCCTTTTTTAAAAAACAGCTGCCGCACAACAGAAATTTCTTAATTTTATTTGGTACAAATAAGATTAATTTCACGCAAACAATTTATATAATTTGCAATTTATTAAAGATTTTTTTAAAAGCCAGACGCATAACCGGGAGTTTAAAAAAGAACTCAGTAATGTACTCGGCTTTATGCCCGGCGAAATTAATTTATATAAAACTGCGTTAAGCCACCGCAGTGTACGTGAGGGTGCTGATGAAAATAATGAACGGCTGGAGTTTTTAGGCGATGCTGTTTTAAGTTCAATAGTTGCGCATTACCTGTTCAGAAAATATCCATACAAAGGCGAGGGGTTTTTAACAGAGATGAGAAGCAAAATGGTAAACCGCCAGAAGCTGAATGATATTGCTTTGAAGATGGGACTTAAAAAAATTACTTTTTACAATAAGTATGATAATGCACTTAAGATCTCACAGATCTTCGGTAATACCCTGGAAGCTTTAATTGGGGCCGTTTACCTGGACAGGGGTTATGCAGGTACCCATAAATGGGTAGAGAAATACATTATAATGCCGCACATGTTTATTGACGATCTGGAGGATATTGAAATTAATATTAAAAACAGGTTATACGGCTGGGCAAATAAAAACGGCAAAGCGCTTGAATTTGAAACGCTGGACGAAAGATTTGAGAACGGGCGCAGGTTATTTACCATTGGCGCCACTGTAGATGGAGAGTTAATTGCCGAAGCAAAAGGGTTTAATAAAAAAGATGCCAGCCAGATTGCAGCACAATTGGCTGTAGATAAATTAGGATTATAAAATAGTTTCTTGTTTCTCGTTGTTCTGTTTCTCGTTGTTTAAATTTAAGGGGATTATTATTGAATATACTCTTTTGAAAGCCAAGAACGAGAAACGGTAAAACGATGAACGAGAAACAAGAAACGTATAGTATGCATTTTGGAATATTAGGTAGCGGAAGCTGGGGAACCGCCATAGCAAAAATATTAACCGATAACGGAAATACAATTTATTGGTGGAACAGGAGCGAAGCACATATTCAATACATTTTTGAACGGCATCATAATCCACAATACCTGTCTGCCGCCCATTTCGATACTTCAAAATTAAATCTCACCACCAATCCTGCAGAAGTTATTGAAAAATGTGATTGTATAATTATTGTTATTCCGTCTGCTTATGCCGATGATGCTTTAAAAGGGTTAAACAGGAATATTTTTGATGGGAAAAAGATCGTTTCTGCTATTAAAGGAATTTTACCTGAAACTAATTTATTGCTTAATGAATACCTGAAGCTTGAATTCAATTTTGAACTTAATAATTATTTTACAGTTTTAGGACCTTGTCATGCTGAAGAAATAGCGGCCGAAAAATTATCTTATTTAACTTTTAGCGGATTAGATGAAAAAACAACACATGAAATTGCTGCTTTCTTTAAAACCGATTATTTAAATACGGTTGAAAATAATGATATATATGGTGTTCAGTTTGCAGCAGTATTAAAAAATATTTATGCTGTTGGTTCAGGCATTGCCCACGGTTTGGATTACGGGGATAATTTTTTAAGTGTATTTATTGCCAACTGCGCTGATGAAATGGCAGGATTTTTAAAGAAAGCCGGAATAAAAAATATTGAAGTAGGCCATACTGATATCCGTAAACCAGCTGAGGAGCATAGATCAAATAATTATGCAGCTTCAGTTTACCTGGGAGATCTGTTGGTTACCTGTTACTCACTTCACAGCCGTAACCGGGCTTTTGGTAATATGATAGGTAAAGGATATTCAGTAAAAGCTGCTCAGCTGGAAATGAGTATGGTTGCCGAAGGATATAATGCCAGCAGGTGTATACATCTTATTAACCGGAAAATAATGGCCGATATGTCTATTGCGGATACCGTTTATCAAATTTTATGGGAAAACCTCCCAGCCGCAAAAGGATTTAACAGAATTGAGCAAACATTGATTTAAAAATACACTAATTTTATTGTAGAAAAATATAAAATGCCTTTCTCATTTTCAAATATCAGCAGTACTGTTTTAATCTTTATGTTGCTATGCTTAACTATTGCAGAAGTTGTTAAGTATCTCAGAAAGAATTATACGCACTTAAAAAAATAGATCTGCTGCAATTCCATCGGCAAATAATTTTCCTTCCCTGGTTAAAATAAATTTCTGGTATACTTCTTTTAATTTTCCGGTACTCCTGTACTTATGACAGGCTAATGATATTCTTTTACTTTTCTCCTCACCAAATCTTTTACTAACATAATCCAGGTCCAGTCCTTCAATAGTCCGCATTGATGTCATAATATACTCATTAAGCTGTTGTATTTCAGTCAGCATTTCATCTTCAAAAGGAATAATGCCCTGTTGCAAAGCCTGAATATATAATGCGTTGTTGGCAATATTCCATCTCCGGGTTTTTCCATCAAAGGAATGGGCTCCCGGGCCAAAGGCATAATAAGGCTCTCCAAACCAATAACTGCTGTTATGTTTGCTTCTTAATCCCGCTTTTGCAAAATTGCTGATCTCGTAATGTTCATATCCCGCCTGCTCCATCCATTCCATTAATAATAAAAATTGCCTGGCTTGTTTTTCTCCATCTACAGGTTCTTTTTTATTAAGTGTAATCATTTTATACAGGGCAGTCTTTGGTTCAACTGTTAATGAATAACAGGATATGTGGGGGATATTTTTTTTAATAACAATAGCTGCATTCTTTTCCCAGTCATCATCACTCAAAATAGGCGAACCATAAATTAAATCAACAGAAAAATTTGTAAAACCGGCATCCCTGATTTTTTCAATACATATTAATGATTCTGCTGCAGTATGTATCCTGTTCATCCATTTTAGTTCCTCCTCTAAAAAACTTTGTATACCAACACTCAACCTGTTAATGCCGAGGTTTAACCATTCTTTCAATTTTATGTCTGTAATATCATCAGGATTTGCCTCAAGTGTTATTTCTATATCATCAGTAAAAACAAAACGGTTATGCAAGGCATTAAAAATGATTTTTAATTCGGCGATGCTTAAAATACTGGGAGTGCCGCCACCAAAATAAAGGGTTGAAATTACTTCTGACTTCTTCGTCGTTGCCATCATCTCCAATTCGTCCACCACCGGTTGAGATAGCTTGTGCCGGGGCTGTGTTAAGTTTATTTCCTTCACAATTGCTGCCACCATTTTTTCTTTTTGCCCCAATGAAGTGGAAAAATGAAAATTACAATAATGACAGGCCTGTTTGCAAAATGGTATATGAATATAAATGCCCGGCAAAGATTTCTGGTTTAAGCACCGATAAGTATCGGGATAATATTTTAGATTTGATTATTAATGATGCCTTTTAAATTAATAAGCTGTAAAATTCTGTTTCCTGTATTACTGGGCACAGGCATTTTGGTGCCGGCTGTTATTTGTAAGGCACAGGTACCCAAAAGTCCACTTTATCAATTATTTATTCAATTCGTTGACAAAGATAGCTCCTTTAATCTGCAGCCTTTAAAATTACAAACTGCTTTTGCAAACACCGCTTTATGCAGCAAATATATTCAGAATTTAACAGGCTTATTAAGTTCTAAAGGTTACCCCACAGCATCGGTTGACAGTATTTTTGAAAAAGAAAATTATACCATTATTCATTTGTTCTTAGGCAGGCAATACCAATGGATAAAATTGATACCTGATGGAATTGAAAAAGCAGCCATGGATGATAGCCGGTTTAAAGAAAAAGATTATGTCGGAAAGCCATTGAATATTCAGCAGGTTTTATCCCTCCAGGAAAGGGTATTAAATTATTATGAAAAAAACGGTTACCCTTTTGCCGAAATATTTTTAGATAGCATTGTCCTCAAAGATGATAAGATGATTGCGCTTCTTAAAACTAGAAAAGGGCCATTGTATCGAATTGACAGTATCAGGGTTTTAGGTAAGGCAAAGATCTCCAAAAAATTTCTAAGTCATTATTTGGGAATACCTAATGCAAGTTTGTATAACAAAGAAAAACTTGAACAGGTAAGTAAACGTATACTGGAACTGCCTTATTTACGGGAATTGCAGCCAAATGATATTACTATGTTGGGAACAGGTTCTTTCCTAAATCTTTACCTGGTGCCTAAAAGAAGCAGTCAGGCAAATTTTTTAATAGGTTTTCAGCCAGGTACGGGTCAGTCGGGGAAGTTGCAATTAACTGCCGATGTAAACCTCGATTTAAAAAATGCTTTAAGCAACGGCGAAACCATTTTATTTAAATGGCAACAGTTGCAGCCAAAATCTCCACGGTTAAATTTAGGGTTTCAGCAACCTTATATTTTTAATTCAAATTTTGGATTCGATTTTTTATTTGATTTGTTTAAAAAAGACTCCTCTTTTTTACAGGTTAATGCATTGACAGGTGTTCAATATCTATTATCGGCAAACCAATCGGGTAAAGTATTTTTTCAATGGCAAAGCAGCTTTTTATTGGGCAGCGGGGTAGATACAAACCTGGTAAAAGCAACTAAACAACTACCACCCAATATAGATGTTGCTTCAACTAATATAGGATTGGATTATGAATGGATTAAAACCGATTACCGGCTTAATCCCCGTAACGGGAATGAAATAAAAATTACGATGACCGTTGGAATAAAAAATATTAAAAAAAATAGTGAAATTCTGAGTTTAAAAGATCCATCTTTTGATTATGCCAGTTTATACGATTCAGTAAAGGAACGTTCTTACCAGTTTAAGGTAAAACTTGGTGCTGCACACTTTTTTCCGGTGGGTAAACAGGCAACGGTTAAAACTGCTTTTAACGGAGGTATTTTTATCAGCCCAAGTACTTTTCAAAATGAACTTTTTCAGATAGGTGGGTATAAGTTACTGCGGGGATTTAATGAAGAAAGCATTTATGCTACACAATATGCTGTATTAACGGTTGAGTACCGTTACCGGCTTGCACTAAATTCATATTTGTTTGGATTTGCAGATGGTGCCTTGGTTAAAAATAAATACCAATCGGTTAACCTCAATAATAATTTTATTGGTGCGGGGCTCGGGCTTGCTTATGAAACTAAATTCGGGTTGTTGAATATAAGTTATGCTGCAGGTAAACGTAATGATATAAAGTTAAACCTCCGCGAAGCATCTAAAATACATTTTGGATACATCAATTACTTTTAAAAATCTCAGCAGCAGCATCTATTTTTGCAGCAAAATAATTTATTAGTGAAGCAGTTATTTTTCTTCTTAATAGGAATATTCGTTTTTTCTGCCTCCCTGTGTGCCCAAAATCCCGATTCAACGGCTATTAAAACAGATTCTGTACAAATACGGCCTGTAGTTGATTCAGTTAAACCCATTGTTACAACAAGGCCTTTATTTAAACTGGAAAACAAACTATTAAACAGCAACGCTGAGCCTGTTTCATTTGCAGTTCAGGGCAAAAAGGAAAATAGTAAGGAGGATATATTTTATTTGATTGCCGGAATGGCATTGCTACTTGCTTTTTTTAAATATTTCTACAATCGGTATTTTACAAACCTGTTTCGTGTATTTTTTAATACTTCCCTCAGGCAAAGCCAGTTAACGGACCAGTTATTACAGGCAAAATTACCTTCACTGCTGTTTAACCTGTTTTTTTTATTGAGCGGGGGTTTGTATGTATATATACTCCTATTATATTTTCAGGTGGTTGATGAAAATAAAAAATGGATAATACTTATTTCTTCAATTGCTATACTTGGATCAATCTATCTTATTAAATATTGTACACTTAAATTTACCGGATGGATTACGGGCTTAAAGGAAATAACCAATACGTATATATTTATTATTTTTCTCATAAACAAGATCATTGGTATTTTCTTAATCCCTTTTATAATTATACTTTCTTTTTCAGATAGCGTTATTGTAAAAATTGCTGTCATTATTTCCCTGATGAGTATTGGAATATTCGTTTTATTACGCTTTTTTAGATCTTATAGCATTTTACAAAACCAGTTTAAAATCAGCAGGTTTCATTTTATTCTGTATATATCAGGGATAGAATTATTGCCCCTTTTGTTGATATACAAGGCTTTAATGGGTTTTTTAAATAAAAACCTTTAATTTTGCGTAACCATTGCAGAAACTAATTATGGTTACAAACGGTTCAACTCAAGCTGTTAGTTCAGCCAAGACAGTTAAAAAAGTACTCATAACCCAACCAAAGCCGGATGGCGACAAGTCTCCGTATTTTGACCTGGCCAAAAAGTACAGTTTGAACCTTGATTTTCACCCGTTCATTGCGGTGGATGGTATACAAGCTAAAGATTTCAGAAAACAAAAAATTGACATTGCCAGTTATTCTGCTGTGGTTTTTACCAGCCGTCATGCAATAGATCATTTCTTCCGCATTTGTGATGAAATGAAAGTAGTTGTATCACAGGAAACCAAGTATTTCTGTATTTCAGAGGCAGTTGCACTATATCTTCAAAAATTTATTTTATACCGTAAACGGAAGGTTTTTTATGGTGCTGACGGCACCAATAAAAATTTATTTGATGTGATTAATAAACACAAGGATAATGAGAAGTTCCTTTATCCCTGTTCCGAATCCTTTGATAGTGAAATAACCAACTGGTTAATCTCAAACAATTGTGAACATGCTACCCCGGTACTTTATCGCATAATAAGTAATGACATTAGAGAAGTAATGGCAAAAAATTATGATGTTATTTGTTTCTTTACTCCGGGTGGCGTGAAGAGTCTTTTAGAGAATTTCCCAAAGTTTAAACAAAACGGAACAAAGATTGGTGCTTTTGGAGCAAACACTTTTAAAGCAGCAGAGGATGCTGGCCTGGTACTGGATATAAAAGCGCCTCAACCACTGGCTCAAAGTATGGTTAGTGCCCTGGAACTATACCTTTCCTCACTCAAAAAGAAATAATAGGTATATTGATTCAGCTTAAACTCAAAAACGCCCTCATAATTAGCAACCCACGCTATATTGTATTTTTAGCATTATTAATAATAATTAACTTCCATTTAAGCTTTTCCTTGAACTGTTTCCCGGGTTAAATGTTAAAATTTGTTGGTAATAATTGACTTGTTAAACACAATATTAATAAAATATGGTCGTTTACATTTTTCAGGACTAAATTTTGTTGAAAAAAAAATTACTTATTCAACTTGAAAACGATGATAATTCAAAATAATCATTACATTTGCCCAATACCCTCAAAGTTAAAAACAATGAAGTACAGGCTCTTCTACCCAATAGCTATTATAGCTATTACATCTATGGCAACCAGTTGTAAAAAATCTGGTAGTAAAACAGGTGGTTATGCAACCGATAAGGGTCAACTTATCGGTGTTGCTCCTTCTTCTAAATGGAGTCTACCAAAACCTCCGGGTATGGTGTACATTCCACCGGGAACCTTTCACATGGGCTCCAGTGATGAAGATATGAGTTATGCACTTACTGCCCGTAATAAATCTGTTTCAATCAGCGGCTTCTGGATGGATGCTACTGAGATAACCAATAATGAATACCGGCAGTTTACAAACTGGGTAAGGGATTCTATTGCCTCGAAGCTGATGGGTTATGTAAAACAGGGATCTGATGGTAATGAATACATTGATTGGACCAAAACAAAAACTATCAAGTGGGGCGATAAAGCAACACTTGAAAAGATTGATGCTATCATTGTAACTCCAGACAACAGGATCTTTGGCAAAAAGGAAATAGATGCCAATAAAATCGTTTATCAATCCGAAACATTTGATTACCCGGCCGCTGCTAAAAATAAGGATGCAACCGTTCCCCGTTCAAAATTTATATTGAAATCAGCCGTATCGGTTTATCCTGATTCGCTTTGTTGGGTTAGAGATTTTGCCTATTCGTATAATGAGCCAATGGCTAAAAAATATTTTAGTTATCCTGCTTTTGGAAATTACCCGGTTGTGGGTGTAAGCTGGAAACAGGCAACTGCCTTCTGCGAATGGAGAACTCATTATCTGAACGCTTATCTTGAGTCTAAGAAAAGAGCTGCAGAATCTGACTTTCGCCTGCCAACAGAGGCTGAATGGGAATATGCTGCACGTGGCGGACGTTCTCAGGCCGATTATCCCTGGGGTGGTTATTACCTTAGAAATAGAAAAGGATGTTTATTAGCAAACTTTAAACCCGGCCGTGGTAACTATCCTGAGGATGGTGGATTTTATACGGTTCGTGCCGATGCTTACTGGCCAAATGATTTTGGTTTATATAATATGGCGGGTAATGTTGCTGAGTGGACATCTTCTTTGTTTTATGAAGGCGCTTACAATTTTCAACATGATATGAATCCGGATATTCGTTATAATGCTAAAGAAACGGATAAGTCACGCGATAAACGTAAAGTATTACGTGGAGGAAGCTGGAAAGATGTAGGATATTTTTTAAGGACTGGAACCCGTGCATATGAATATCAGGATACAGCAAAATCTTATATTGGTTTTCGTTGTGTGATTGATATGCCCCCTTCTCAGAAAAGAGGAAAAAAATAAACCGTTTACCAAGACTAAAATTTTTTTAAAAGTACCTGTTATAATATTATAACAGGTACATAATAACTTTTGTATAATCAAACTTTAAATTAACCCCCAGTTAAAACTCTAAATTTTTAAATCATGCCTCACAACAAAAGAACCTTTTTAACCCTGATTGATGTTTTGGTAAGTGCCGGTGCCGCAGTAATTATTTTTGCTGCCTGGGCAAAACTTACACACCAGCCTTTTGCTGATATGATGTTAACCATAGGAATGTGGACGGAAACCGCTATTTTTCTGGTTTATGCAGGTATTGAGTGGGTTAAACCAAAACATCATGAAGAAGATGACCAGCCAGAAGACGTAATAGAAAACCCATCTTTGCAATCAATGGATAAAATGCTGCAACAGGCCGATATTACACCAACTACGCTTAAGAAATTAGGAGATGGGTTTCAAAAACTACAGAGCACAGTTGGTAACATGCATGAAATTGGGGATGTGGTAAAAAATACCGGAGATTTCAGCAATAAAACAAAAGAAGCTACTACTGCATTAAGTAGTATGACTACAGCTTTTTCAAGCAGTGCAGTAACAATGAGTAGTTTCAGTAATGCTGCTGAAAGTGCAAAAGGTTTTCATGAGCAGGTACAGGTATTGACTAAAAACCTGGGTTCATTAAATACAATTTATGAGCTTGAACTTAAAGAAAGTAATAATCACTTAAAGTCTTTAAATACGTTCTATGGTAAATTGGCCGAAGCCAGCCAAACCATGATGGGAACTGTTGAAGATGCAGGTAAAGCAAAAGAACAGATTAGTGTATTGGCAAATAACCTGGGTAAGCTTAATGCTGTATATGGTAATATGCTAAGTGCAATGCAGGGCCGTCAATAAGGCTTGCTGTTAGTGCTAAACCAGGTTTTCAGAAGAAAACCCAGCATAAGAAATGAAACCAATTAAAACTAAACAATCGTAAATCTAAAATATTATGGCTTTACCTAGAGAGCCCCGGCAAAAGATGATCAACATTATGTATTTAGTGTTGACCGCAATCCTGGCACTGAATGTTTCAGCTGAAGTAATCAATGCCTTTAAAACAGTTGATAAAAGCTTAACTGATTCAAATATTAATATTGAAAAAAGTAATACAACTTTATTTCTATCCCTTGCAGAAAAATTAAGCAACAACGAAACAAAAGAAAAGGCAGCTATTTGGGTTCCCAAAGCTAACGAGGCCAAAAAGCTTTCAGAAGACCTATATAGTTATGTTGAAGGTTTGAAAAAACAAGTTAAAATTGAGGCAGATTTAAAGGTAGATAAGAGCGGAAATGCTGTTCTTGACAAAGATGGTAATGAAGATTTTAAATTTGATTATTTGGAAGCTTCTACCAGGATATTTGAAAAGAAAGGGGAAGGCAAGGTCCTTTATCAAATGCTTTCTGATTACAGAAAGTCTATGCTTAGAATAGATCCTGCAATTGACTCTGCATCTTTTCCAGTTGATTTGCGTATACCATCCACTCAATCAGGTAATTCTAAAACAGGCAATCCGGTTACCGATTGGACTGCCAGCTATTTCCACATGACACCAGCTGTAGCAGCATTAACCATGTTAAGCAAGATACAGAATAATGTTAAAAATGCAGAAAACCAGGTGGTAACTTATTGTCATAACCAAATTGGTGCAGTGAAATTGATATTTAATAAATTTGAACCAATAGCTTCAGGCAGTTCTACTTACCTTATGCCAGGGCAGGAAATGGCTGTAGTAGCTGGTGTTGGTGCATTTAATGACGCGGCAAGACCTGTAATTACTATTGATGGAGCAGCTACCCCTCTTAATGAAAATGGAGTAGCAGAAAGAAAATTCAAAGTTTCAGGTACAGGGAATAAAAAAATTCATGTTGTTATCTCGTATACAAAGCCCGATGGTACAACCGACAGATTAGAAAAAGATATTGATTATACTGTAGGTGTACCGGGTGGTGCAGCGGTAATGCTGGATAAAATGAATGTATTTTATATAGGTGTAGATAATCCTGTAACTATTTCTTCAGGTTCTGGCTGGGATAAAACAAATGTGTCAATGGCAGGAGGTACAATTAGCGGAGGTACTACAAACAGAACAGTTAGGGTGACTGCTGTTGGACCGGCCAGTATAACTGTAACTGCAGATGGAAAGAGCAGCAAATTTGATTTCCGTGTAAAAAGAATTCCTGATCCTGTATTTAAAGTAGGTGACGGTAAAATAAGAATGCCATCTGTTTCGTTTAAGGCACAGGACTTTTGCAGGGCAGAATTGGAAAATTTTGATTTTGATACAAAATACAGCATAGTAAGTGCTACTGTGTATTTCTCTGGAGCAAATTTTTCAAATGTTGCTACAGCCTCAATAAACAGTAATAATCTTGCGCCAATTAAAACATTAATGGCAAGATGCGGACCGGGTTCAGTAATATCTTTTGATAATGTTAAAGTAACCGGCCCGGACGGTGCTAGAACAATAGATGGCAAATCAATTGCGTTATATTAATTATTTATAAATAGTAGCTATGAAAAAGCGTTTGGTAAAATTCCTCTTATTGGCAATATGTTTCTGCATGTTTGCAGGTGTTGCTGATGCACAAAAGAAAACAACAAAAAAACGTGTAGCTACTAAAAGAGCTACAACCCGTAAGACAGCTAAGTCCAAGACCAAGGCAACAATAAACCCAACTGTAGCAGTAACAGACACTGTAAAAACTGTAGCAATGGTTGTGCCACCGCCACCTAATGATAGTTTGCCTGTCCCTGTTATTAAAAAATCTCTGCGGCCTGATGAAGCAGTGGAAACTACTGTGCTAAAAGACAGGACACCTTTGGTTTATGAAAATTTAAGGGCTGATGATGCAATGTACCGGCACAAAATATGGAGGGAGATCGATACCAGAGAAAAATTGAACCATCCGTTCCAATATTCTGCAAATGAAGATAATGGAAATCAACGCTTCATTTCAATTTTATTAAAAGCTATTGATGATAGTGCTGTAACTGTTTTTAACAGTATAGATGACAGGTTTACCACCCCTATGACCAAAGGTGAGGTAGCCGGAGTAATAGCAGGTGATTCTGTTGCCGTTCCGTTAATTGATTCAAATGGTGTTCAATATGGAGTAAGATATCAGCGTAATGATGTTAACCTGGATTCTTTTTATAGATTCAGGGTGAAAGAGGAAGTGATTTTTGATAAAGAAAGCTCTCGTTTATTTTGGAGAATTTTAGGAATAGCTCCGGTTAAAGATGTAATTACATCACAGGGAATTAATCTTGGGCCAACAGAATTATTTTGGGTTTACTACCCTGATATGCGTCCAATATTTGCCAAATACGAAGTGTACAATGGTAAAAATTACGGGGCCCGTATGAGTTGGGAAGATCTGTTTGAAAGCAGGATGTTTTATGGCCGTATAATTAAAAGTACCATTGATAACCCTTATGACAGGTTTATCAGTCAATATCCCGGTTTAAAGGATAAAGGGATACTTCAATTATTGGAAGGTGAAAATATTAAAGAGAAAATATTTAATTACGAACAGGATTTATGGAGTTACTAATAATTTTGTTCTGATATAAATTTAAAAGCCCTCCGATTTCCGGGGGGCTTTTCATTTATCAATCCTTTCAGCTCAGTTATTAAATTTTTATCAAATTTTGAGTAATACCCTATTGTGGGTATTGTTCATGAATTATTCTTTAATTACCTTCGTCTCGGTTTTTCATAGGATATTGGATTTTAAACGGGGCTGAATTTCTATTCAGGCCCCTTTTTTTATCCTTTAAAATACTGTATAATTATATCCGCTTTAGCTTTACCAATTATCCTGGCTATCTCTTCCTCCGTTTTTTCTTTAATATTTTTAACTGATTTAAACTCCTTTAATAACATATTAGCTGTTGCTTTTCCAATGCCTTTTATTTGTTCCAATTCGTTCTTAAATGTGCCTTTACTCCTCAGGTTACGGTGAAAGGTAATGCCATGGTTATGCACTTCATTCCTGATGCGCCTTATTAGTTTAAGGCTTTCGCTGTCCCAGGGTAATTTTACTGATTGTGTATCACCGGGAAAAAATATTTCTTCTTCGTTTTTCGCCAATCCAACAACAGAGGTTGTTCCGGGCAAATTTAAAGCGTTAATACTTTGCATGGCAGCGCTTAGCTGCCCTTTACCACCATCAATGATTACAAGTTGTGGCAATGCTGTATTTTCATCCAGTACCCGTTTATATCGCCTGTAAACAACTTCAGTCATAGAAGCAAAATCATTTATGCCAACTACTGTTTTAATTTTAAACCGTCTGTAATCTGCTTTACTGGGTTGTCCGTTTTTAAAACATACTACTGCCGAAACAGGGTAACTGCCCTGTAAATTTGAATTATCAAAACACTCTATATGCAGGGGAAGGGCAGATAGATTAAGATCTTTTTGCAATTGTTGCAACACCTTGATCTTCTCTTCAATTGTTTTCTCTTCCAGGTTAAGCATTTTTTTCTTTTTCAGTTCTTCCCGGAAATAGTTGACATTTTTTTCTGACAGCTCCAGTAATTTTTTCTTATCCCCGGCTTTGGGAATACTGATTATTACATCCGATTCGGGATATTCAATTTGAAAGGGAACGATTATTTCTTTTGTTGTGCTACCGAAACTGTCTCTTAATTGTGCTGCTGCAAATGAGAGTATTTCTGCGGGGGTTTCTTCCAGTTTTTTTTCAAGCATAATTGTTTTGGTACGAACAATGGTACCTGCATTTATGGCCAGGTAATTTACATATGCAATATTACCATCTTCCAGTATTGAAAAAACATCAACAGTTCCTATTCTTGTATTTACAACAGTTGACCTTGCCTGGTAATTTTTAAGATGATCAATTTTTGTTTTATACAACGCAGCTTTTTCAAATTCCATTTGTTGAACATGTTGTTGCATTTCATTTTTAAAATGCTGCAATACAGGTGAAAGATTTCCTTTTAACAAATTAACCAACTGCTGCAATTCTTCATTATAGTTTTCAACAGTTTGCAAACCTGCACAGGGCCCCTTGCAATTGCCCAAATGATATTCGAGGCAAACTTTAAACTTACCTTTTTTAATATTTTTTTCCGACAGATTTAAATTGCACGTACGTAAAAGAATGGTTTGCCTGATAAAATCCAGCAGCTCCCTTACTTTTTCTACCGATGTGTAAGGACCAAGGTATTTTGAACCGTCATTTATTTTTCGCCTTGTAAAAAATACCCTGGGAAACCGTTCATTTTTAATTATAATATAAGGGTAGGTTTTGCCATCCTTTAAGCTGATATTAAACCTTGGCTGAAATTCTTTGATAAGTGTATTCTCCAGCAGAAAGGCATCCTGTTCACTGTTTACTATGGTAAACTCTATGTGATGGATACGTTGTACCAGTTCATGCGTTTTATAAGTTGTAAAAGTTTTAGAAAAGTAAGAACTTATTCTTTTACGCAGCTGTTTTGCTTTACCTACATACAGCAATTCATTGGTATCATCATAATACTTGTAAATACCCGGTAGTGTGGGGATAGAAGAAGCAATGGCCGAAAATTCAATTTGTGTCATTATTATTAAAACTCCCAGATAATTTTTTCTTCTTTTTCAACGGAAGTTACCCCATTTTGATCCGTAATCAAGGTGGATATTTTACACCATTTATTACTTTGCCAGGTTAATTGTAATATCCTTTGGTTGCCAACATCTTTTACTAAGTAGAGCCTTTTTACTTTTCCGGTAGCAGGGTCAATATAAACATCCCAGTGTTTCCATGACATTGTATCGGGCAAAATACCGGTAGCATCATAAGTAAAAGTAAAAGCGTCCAGAGTCTGGTCTGCAAATTTAGTTTCAGTGAATAAAGAGATAAGGTTTGCAGAATCAATAACTGGTTGTAAAAACTCTTTTACAGCACTATCAATTTCTTCAAGCTTAAGCCAAACTGAATCTGTATGATTATTATTATCGGTAGTAAATTTTAAAGGGTTAATGCCCATATTTTTAATTTCATACAGCTGCCCTTTTATATAATTGGTTACCGGGAAAAAACTTTGTTTTTCAACTGACCCTTTTTCCTGACTGATTAAACCTGCTTCCTCAGTTGAAGAATTAGTGCAAGACACAAAAAAAAATAATATGGGATAAACCGGAAGGAACATTTTCATTTTTCAAAATTAAACGTAAAGGATGGAATTGCAAAACTCCTTTATCATAAAACTCCCCGGTTAAGGAACGGTGTTAAATAAAAAAGCAACAGGTTAATAAAACCGGTTGCACAATAGATAATTATTAAACCGTGCCTGATAATTTAAAATCCTTTTACAATACCCATTTTAAAACCAATAGCATAAGGCTTTTCAATAAGTGCAATATTTTTGTTGTAGGTTGAATATACCTGGTAGCGTACCTGGGGCCCAACCTGTAAATTATAAGATCCAAGTTTATAATTCATATAGGTTTCAAAACCTAAATTTAAATTCCAGTTCCGGATCGATGACGGGTCGTAAACATAATTCTTAAGATCAGATGAAATGAGATGTGCATTACCCCCAAAAACATAAGTAGGCTGAAAAGAAGCGCCCGCAAACCACTCAACGTTTTTATTACCCGACATTCTGTAAGCAAAGCCAACCGGAATTGAAATCTGGTATGTTCTGTTATGTAATACTACAGGTTGATGAGCCGATGAATTATAGTTATTAGATATGGTAGAGCTTCTTGATGAAAGATAGGAATACCCGGTGTATGTATCGGTAAGCAGTATAGAAGTTAATATCGGATGATTGGTTTGATCTGCATTGATATTATAATTTGTATAATTAAACTGGGCACCTGCTTTAATCCTTAAATTTTTTGCAATTGCATATTCTAATCCTATCCCGGCCTCTAATCCTATTCCCGGTTTTTGGCTGATTGAATGATTAATATCTGAATTTGCAAATGGAGTGGAAGATCCTTTTGTATTAGTGCTTAATTTACGGTAGTTAACAGCCGGAGTTACATAAAATGCAACATTTACCCGGTCCTTCCATTTGTTTCGGGGTGCAGTATTGTACATTGCATAATTTTCAATCCATGATTTTTCCTCCGGAGATAAAGATCTGGTATCAGCATCGGGTAAATTGTTTTTATCAACAGTTCTTTCTATGCCGCCAGCAGGTATATTTATTTCTGAAACAGTCAATCCGGAAGTTTTTGGTAAAGTAATGTCAGTTATCACAGTAATTGGGTTAGGATTTATATCAAGCGAATGGTCATCTGACAAATCTTCCTGAACCTTTTTACCGGCAGGTTGGTCAACCCCTTTTAAACTTTCTTTTTTAATACTTGTTGAAATGTCTGCAAAGATTTGATTATATTTTATATAGTTATCTATAGTTTCTACAACTGATTTGTTGTTACTTTTATTTTGAATTTTTTGATCTGGTTCACTAACACTGTTTACATCAGCTTCTTTGTAGTTAACAAGATTCACTGCTGTATTATCTGATCCAGGCTCTATACCTGCTTCAGTTAATACTGCAGAACCCAAATTTGTCAATTGCCCGTTTTTAGGATTAATAGAAGATGGTTGTTGTGTGTTTTCTTTATTATTAAATTTATCAGTCAAATTACTGTTTTGGCTGTTGGAGTTTGCAGTAAAATGATTCGTAACAGTATTATCGCTGGTATTTAAATACCCAATAAGCATCAACACTATAATTAAAAGCATACTCATGGCAACAGATGGCCACCTGCGACCAGGATGTAAGTTGTTATAGATGCTGTGCCATACCCGTTTAGAAGGATACATCCTGAACTGATCGGATTTTTCCTTTAACAGTTGCTCAAAATCATCGGTATAAAAATTTTGTTCCATCTTTCGCAAAGCTTATAGTAATTGGTATTTCAAAAATCAGGGTTTATTTTTTAAACCTATCTTGGTGAAACAGCCCCATAAAATGGTATTCGTTTTACTTTCTTTTGAATAATATTTTTTCTGATCAAAATTTCTTCCAGCATAGCTTTTGCCCTTGTATACTGGCTACGGCTTGTACTTTCTTCAATATCAAGCATGTTTGCAATCTCTTTGTGTGAATAACCTTCTATAGCATACAGGTTAAGTACCGTTCTGTAACCCAGGGGTAATGTTCTTATACACTCTACAACCTGTTTTGCCTGCATAATAGAAGGAATCAT
>JANOFR010000006.1:0-1559 GCA_031413755.1 Chitinophagaceae bacterium | reverse complement strand
AGTCATGCTTTATTAAACAGGCTGGGTTTGTATAAACAAGGCCCCCTTTCAAACCTGGATCTTTATAAAACAAAAACCAAAGGAACCATTGCCGGTGAAGGCGCCACATTTTTTTTACTGGCCACTGAACCTTCATCAACGGATTATGCAAAACTTGATGCGTTACATACTTTTTATAAGCCGGGGGGAATTGTTGAAATTGAAAAGCAGATCATTTCGTTTTTGAAAAGACAATCGACCGGTATGAATGAGATCGATTTGATCATTACCGGAAAAAACGGCGATGCTTCATCGGACGGAATCTATGACCAACTGGCTAAAACTGTTTTCAATAATAAAGATTTTGTTAACTATAAATATCTGTGCGGCGAATATCCAACTGCTGCAGCTTTTGCCATGTGGCTTGCAGCAAATACCCTCAGATCGGGAAAAGTTCCTGCTGCACTTAATTTCACCGGCTCCGCAGATAAGAAAATCACCAGCATTTTAATTTATAATCATTACCAGGGCATACATCATTCTTTATCTTTACTGTCGGCATGTTAAACTTCCGGAATACAAATATCTTTTTCATTGTACTGTTAGCTGTTTTAATTGGCGTACATGTAAAATACGGCTTGCCAATTTATATGTATTGCTTATTGCTTATTGCCTATTCGCTCATTGTATTCCGGGGTTGTTATTACGTGGGTTCTAATTTCTTTATTAAAATTGTATGTAAGGCTGCTACCAATAAAAAAGAAATCGCCATAAGTTTTGATGATGGCCCGGCTGAAAATTACACACCCCAGATTCTGGCTATATTAAAAGCAGAGCAGGTAAAAGCAATATTCTTTTGCATTGGCAACCGGATTTCAGGTAATGAAAGTATTTTAAAGCAGATAGATACAGAAGGGCATATCATTGGTAACCACAGCTATTCCCATCATTTTTGGTTTGATCTGTATTCCTTAAAAAAAATGCAGGATGATATGAAACAGATGGATACAGAAATGGAAAGGGCAACGGGATTGAAACCAAAACTATTCAGGCCGCCTTATGGAGTTACGAATCCTAATTTAGCAAAGGCAATCAAAAATGGAGGCTATACTCCGGTTGGCTGGAGTATAAGATCAATGGATACGGTGATAAAAGATGGAAAGAAATTACTGGGTAAGATCAATGACGGGATAAAGCCGGGTGCCGTATTTCTTTTTCACGATACCAGTAAAGCTACTGTTGATATACTGGCTGGATTTATACAAGAAGTTAAAAAAAGAGGCTACCATATTGTACCGCTGGATAAAATGTTAGATTTGCAGGCTTATGCATAAATTACTATTTATATTTTGTTTAATAACTGGCGGATTTGATACACAAGCCCAATACGCCGGTTATACCCCCGTTTCCGATCTGACTAAGTTTAAATCAGCTTTTGCTGACGCAGCTCAAAAAACCATTTCTATAAAATCTGATTTTACACAGGATAAAAACCTGAGTATGCTGTCAGAAAAAATTACCTCCAAAGGAAATTTCTGGTTTAAAAAAGACAACCGTGTGCGTATGGAATACAAGCAGCC
>JANOFR010000005.1:0-23785 GCA_031413755.1 Chitinophagaceae bacterium | reverse complement strand
TCAACATTAGTACATTTTTCATCTTCATAAACTTACTCCTCTTTTCCACGGAATAAAATCATCCTGATTTAAGAGTACTGCTTTGGGTATCACTTCGCCACTGGCGGCTTTGATACAATACTCCAGGATATCTTCACCCATCTGTTCAATAGTTTTATCGCCTTCAATGATGGGTCCGCAATCAATATCAATAATATCATTCATGCTGTTTGCGAGCGAAGAATTGGTGGCTAATTTAATAACAGGACAAACAGGATTTCCGGTAGGTGTTCCAAGGCCGGTAGTAAATAAAATCAGGGTGGCTCCAGAAGCAGCTTTGCCGGTAGTAGCTTCCACGTCATTACCGGGTGTGCAAACCAGGCTCAGCCCCGGCTTTGTGGCCGGTTCGGTATAATCCAGTACATCAACAATTGCCGAAGTGCCTCCCTTTTTAGCAGCGCCTGCACTTTTTATAGCATCCGTTATTAATCCATCTTTAATATTTCCGGGTGAAGGGTTCATGTGAAAGCCTGAACCTAATTTATGCGCCAGTTCATTATAAGATTGCATCAGGTAAATAAATTTTTTTGCTGTCGCTTCGGTAGTACAACGATCAACCAGGTTTTGTTCTACGCCACACAGTTCGGGAAATTCAGCCAATAAAACTTTACCCCCCAATGCGACCAGCAGATCGGATGTATAACCAACGGAAGGATTAGCTGATACGCCACTGAACCCATCGCTGCCACCACATTTTACGCCAATACATAATTCGCTTAAAGGAGCCGGGGTTCTCTCCAGTTTATTTATTTCTATTAAACCCTCAAAAGTTTTTTTAATGGCGTTACCTATCAATTGTTCTTCACTAACTGATTGCTGCTGTTCAAAAACAAATAAGGGTTTAGAGAATGAGGGGTTTTGTTTTTTTACATCATCTAAAAAATGTTGCACCTGCAAATGCTGACAACCCAAACTCAATACCGTAATGCCACCAACATTCGGGTGATTGGCATAAGCGGCTAACAAGGCACTGAGTGTTGTTGCATCATCCCTAGTACCCCCGCAACCTCCCTGGTGATTAAGAAATTTTATTCCATCTACATTTTTAAAAACACGGTCAGCATGCGCTGCAGGTGAGGGGTTAAAATTGATTGAATCTATATTTTGGCCATCCCTGAAAGCTTGCAGCAATTGCCCGGTATATTTACTGTATTTATCATTTGCGGCATACCCCAGCCTGTTATGCAGTGCCTCCCGGATCACATCCAGGTTACGGTTCTCACAAAATACAGTTGGTACAAACAGCCAGTAATTGGCAGTACCCGTTCGGCCATCATTTCTTTTATACCCGTTAAAGGTTTTGTTTTTAAAATTTGCTGTATCAGGTGCCTGCCATTTAAAATCCACTTTCCGGTAATGATAGTTTTCTGCGGCATGTACAATATTCTCAGTAGTTATCAGTTCTCCCCTGCTTATTTTTTTTGTTGCTTTACCAACCAATACCCCATACATAATAACTTTATCATCTTCCGCTAAATCTTTTATTGCAAATTTATGTTTTGCTTTAATGGTCTTTTTCAGCATGATTGTTTCGCCGTTAAAAAAAACTTCCTGCCCTTGAGCCAAATCGGTTAAAGCAATCAATAAATTATCATCAGCATGCATTTTAATAACCATATTCTTTTGAACTTTTTCTTTCTGTAACATCGCCGGTCTATTTCTGTTTATGCAACGTATTAATTTTATATCCCTTAATCGCAAATAATAACACCACTACAAAACAGATCAGCGGGACTATGTATCCGTTTTGAATACTTCCTGTTGCATCTGAAATAATTCCCAATACCGGGGGCAGTACTGCCCCACCAACGATTGACATCACGATAAGGCTGGAAGCCAGTTTGGTATCTGTTCCCAAATCTTTTATGCCCAATGAGAAAATGGTAGGAAACATAATTGACATAAAGAAGGCAATGGCTATCAATGCATATACCACAACCATTCCGTGTGCAAATATGGCAACAGTTACCAGTATAATATTGATGACAGCATATATTGCCAGTAACTTTTCTGATCTAAAATATTTCATCAGCCATGTGCCGATAAAACGTCCGCTCATAAAAGCCAGGCCATAACCCCATCCAAGATATTGTGCTGCGGTTTTTTCATCCATGCCTGCACCCGTTCTGGCCATCTTAATGAAGAAGCTTGCAACACAAACCTGGGCGCCTACATAAAAAAACTGGGCAACCACTGCCCATGAAAGATGGCGGTGTCTGAATGCATGAAGGGGATTACCACTTTCTTTATCCTGCTCACCTTTTACATCAGGAAGCTTGGTTAATAAAAATAATACCGCTACCAGGAAAACAAGTATGCCCAATACCAGATATGGTGTTTTTACACTTTGCGATTCCATATCCAGGTATTGCTTCAGGGCTTCAGGCGATAATATCCTGTATTCCGCTTCGCTCATTTCTTTACCGGATAAAATAATACTGCCGCCAATGACAGGAGCCATCATGGCTGCTAAGCCATTAAAGGATTGTGCAAAGTTTAATCGCCGGGTTGCCGATTCGGGCGGACCTAAGACCGTAATATAAGGATTGGCTGCAGTTTCTAAAAATGTGAGGCCGCTTGCAATGATAAATAATGCGCCTAAAAAGAACAGGTATTGATGTGTATCGGCAGCCGGTAAAAATAAAAAGCAACCTAAAGCAAACAATATCAATCCGGCAACAATTCCTGCTTTGTACCCATACTTTCGCATAACATACCCTGCGGGTAATGCCATTATAAAATAAGCGATGAATACGGCAGAATCAATAAGCGAAGACTGAAGATCATTTAATTGAAATGCTTTTCGAAGATGGGGTATTAATATCGGATCAAGGTTATGGACAAAACCCCAGAAAAAAAACAAACTGGTTACTAATATAAACGGGAACAACCATTTTTCGGTTGATGCCGGGTTAGAAACTGTTTCTGCCTGCTTAGCCTGATATAGAGCCATATTTTAAAAATATCATTTTTATTTCAAATAAAGGTTTCAATTTTTAGCTGTTAAAAAACAAACTGCCGGTTTGTAAAATTATTTTTTTATAAGAAGCGCTGTTAATTCATAATTACCATGTAATGTAACTATTGTAACATTGCCTTTATTTTAATAATCTCATCTTTACTGTTACAAAAAATAAAAAATGGAAATACTGGGTTATGTATTAGCTGTACTGGTAGGTATATCATTGGGTTTAATTGGCAGCGGCGGCTCCATTTTAACGGTGCCCATTTTAGTGTATATCATGGGCGTTAACCCGGTTTTGGCAACGGCTTATTCTTTATTTATTGTGGGCTCTACAGCCCTGGTAGGTGGTGTACAAAGTGCCCTGCAAAAAAGAGTTGATTTTAAAACGGTATTGATCTTTGGTATCCCTTCCATTGCGGCTGTATATGCTACCCGTATGTGGTTGATGCCGGTAATCCCAGATGAACTTTTCACAATTGGCTCATTGGTTATTACCAAATCAATTGGATTAATGTTATTGTTTGCTGTAGTAATGATATTGGCTTCGGTTAGCATGATCAGGCCGGGAAAAAATAAGGAAACTGATGAAAATGCACCGAGGGTATATAATTATCCGATGATCTTATTGGAAGGTGCTGTAGTAGGGTTACTTACCGGATTGGTGGGCGCAGGCGGCGGCTTTCTTATAATACCTGCATTGGTATTACTTGCCCGAATGCCGATGAAATTGGCTGTTGGTACTTCGCTTTTTATTATTGCTGCAAAATCACTGATCGGCTTTATCGGCGATTTACAGGGCAGCGAGATCATTGATTGGAAATTGCTGGGCATATTTACCGCATTTGCAGTTGCCGGTATTTTTATTGGTATATTTTTATCTAAAAAAATACCCGGACAAAAACTTAAAAAAGGTTTTGGCTGGTTTGTAATGGTAATGGGCATTTATATTATTATCAAGGAACTATTTTTTAAATAATTAAAGTGGGAATTAAGAGCGATCAAAATAGTAATAAAGAAAAAGATGGCGAGGATAGCCATACTATTCCGCCGGGCGAAAGCTTTTGGAACAATCAATATGAAGCTAAAACTACCGGCTGGGATTTAGGCGAAGTGTCTCCTCCAATTAAGGCCTATATTGATCAGCTTACCTATAAAGATCTGCGGATCTTAATACCGGGTTGTGGCAATACCTACGAAGCAGCTTATCTTTTAAAGCAGGGATTTACTGATATAACAGTCATTGATATTGCTCCTACTCTTGTAGCACAGTTAAAAGAAAAATACCAGGGTAATCCAAGCATAAAAATCATATTGGGTGATTTTTTTAACCAGGAAGGCGAATATGACCTGATACTGGAACAAACCTTTTTCTGTGCCATTAACCCGCAATTAAGAAAAGATTATGTGGCTAAAATGAATGAACTTTTGGCAACAGATGGTAAACTGGTTGGTGTTTTATTCGACAGGGAATTTGAACAAAACGGGCCACCGTTTGGAGGGAGCCAATATGAATACAGAATGTTGTTTGAAAAGGATTTTAATATAGAAGTATTTGAAAGATGCTATAACTCATTTACCAAAAGACAGGAGACAGAATTATTTGCAATTCTGGCCAGGAAGTAATAATTTTTGAACTTTGAATAATTAATGTAACCAATGTTACCAAATCCTGAAAAAATAATTCACATATTTGCATTACTAAAAAAATAAAATTATGTTTTTTCAACACATTTACGATAAAAGCCTTGCACAGGCTAGTTATTTTATAGGCTGTCAAAAAGAAGGTGTGGCCGCTGTTATTGATGCGAAAAGGGATGTGGATACCTATCTTGAAATTGCGAAAGCCAATAACATGACCATTACACATATTCTTGAAACCCATATTCATGCTGATTTCCTGGCAGGTTCAAGAGAGTTGGCCAAACTAACCGGTGCAAAATTATACCTGTCTGATGAAGGTGGACCGGGTTGGGAATATGAATTTGCGCATGAAGGGTTAAAGGATGGCGATAAAATAAAAGTGGGCAATCTCACGATGGATGTTTTGCATACACCGGGCCATACACCGGAAAGTATCAGTTTTTTATTAACGGATAATCCGGCCAGTAAAAAGCCGGTAATGCTGTTTTCGGGCGACTTTGTTTTTGTAGGCGATATAGGAAGGCCCGACCTTTTAGAAAAAGCAGCAGGCATGATGGGTACCAAAGAAGCAGGTGCAAAAGATATGTATAAATCCATAAAAAAATTCGAAGCATTGCCCGATTTTATTCAGGTATGGCCGGGGCATGGAGCCGGATCTGCCTGTGGCAAAGCGTTGGGTGCAGTACCCAGTACAACAGTTGGTTATGAAAAAGACAGAAACTGGGCATTTCAATATGCAAATAACGAGGAAGGCTTTGTTCAATATTTACTCGAAGACCAGCCGGAACCGCCAAAGTATTTTGCCATGATGAAAAAACTGAATAAAGTAGATCGTCCTTTATTAACAGAAGTGCCAAAACTTAAAAAACTATCAGCAGAAGTTTTAAAAGAAAATATGGCAAAAGGAATGAAGTTGATCGATGCCAGGGTTAAAACAGCATTTGCAGCTGGTTATATACCCGGCAGTATCAACATACAGGGAAATAATTCTTTTGCCACCTGGGCAGGTTGGTTTTTAAAATATGATGAATCATTTATGCTGCTGGCTGATGAAACTCAACTGGATGATCTTACCAGGAAGCTGATGCGGATCGGCCTGGATAATATTTTTGGGTACGTACCTTCCACATCAGTATATACAGATGCAGGCGGTAAATTAGAAAAAGTGAATAATATTTCTTTAACAGAATCTAAACAACTGATCAATAACAACGGGGTGCAGGTAGTTGATCTGAGGGGTGCTTCCGAATACAAAACAGGGCATATAGCTAAAGCTGAGAATATATTTGTAGGTACTTTGCCCGATAATTTAGATAAAGTAAGTAAAGACAAAAAAGTAATTATCCATTGCCAGAGCGGAGACAGGTCATCAATTGCTTATTCTGTTTTAGCAAAGAATGGCTTTACAAATATTGTAAATTTTTCCGGCGGTATGAATGAATGGGTGAATGGAGGCGGGCCG
The DNA here is from genome assembly GCA_031413755.1 of Chitinophagaceae bacterium. Classification (GTDB taxonomy): domain Bacteria; phylum Bacteroidota; class Bacteroidia; order Chitinophagales; family Chitinophagaceae; genus Ferruginibacter. The sequence goes on along the minus strand of JANOFR010000005.1, from coordinate 17,678 downwards.
GTTGTTTCATAAAGATTTATATGTTTCCCATACAGGCTGGAAGCCGCCCTTAACCGGCGGTTTTTTATTTTTTATGATTACAGTGGTTAATGAACACACCCGTTTATACTGTGCAACAAAAGTTACCAAACTTGCATCTTTCATTGCTCATCTTTGCTTCAACAAAAATTAATATTATGAACATTGAACAGATCTATACCGGATGTCTGGCACAGGGTGCTTACTACATGACCAGCAATGGCGAAGCTGCCATTATTGACCCACTTCGTGAAACACAACCTTATTTAGCCAGGTTGAAAAAGGACGGGGTAAAATTAAAATACATTTTCGAAACCCATTTCCATGCTGATTTTGTTTCGGGGCATGTGGACCTTGCAAAGCAAACAGGTGCTGCCATTATTTATGGCCCCAATGCCAATCCCGAGTTTGAATTTATTGCTGCAAAAGACGGAGAAGAATTTAAAATTGGCGGGGTTATTATTAAAGTATTGCATACACCGGGCCATACCATGGAAAGCACTACTTATCTTTTAAAAGATGAAAAAGGTAAAGATCATTGCATCTTCAGTGGCGATACTTTGTTTTTGGGTGATGTTGGCCGGCCGGACCTGGCACAAAAAGCTGCCCATATGACCCAGGACGAATTAGCCGGGTTACTGTATGAAAGTTTGATGACCAAAATAATGCCTTTGGCAGATGATGTAATTGTTTATCCTGCACATGGCGCCGGCAGTGCCTGTGGTAAAAACATGATGAAGGAAACAGTGGATACTTTGGGTAATCAAAAGAAAATGAATTATGCACTAAATCAGCCCGATAAAGAGGCTTTTGTAAAAGCAGTAACTGAAGGTTTGCTACCGCCTCCGGCATACTTTGGGTTAAATGTGGCGATGAATAAAAAAGGCAATGAAAGTTTTGAAACCGTTTTAAACAATGGTATGCGGGCTTTAACTCCGGATGAATTTGAAGCTGCTGCAGAAAATACCGAAGCATTGATATTAGATACAAGAGACAGTGGCGTTTTTTATAAAGGGTATATTCCGCAATCCATTAACATTGGTTTGAATGGAGATTTTGCTCCATGGGTTGGCGCATTGATTGTAGATGTAAAACAAGCATTGTTACTGGTTACTGATTTGGGTAAGGAGGAAGAATCAGTAACCCGTTTAAGCCGTGTTGGTTTTGATAATGTGCTGGGGCATTTAAAAGCTGGCTTTACAGCATGGCTTGAAGCAGGTAAAGAAGCAGATGTGGTGGACAGGATATCGGCAGAACAGTTTGCAGGGGAAGTAGAAATAGGGAAAGATAAAATTTTAGATATCCGTAAAGAGAGTGAATATGCAGCTGAGCATCTGGAAGAAGCGTATAACAGGCCATTAGCCAATATCAATGACTGGATAAAAGTCATAAATACTGATGAACATTTTTATATGCATTGTGCCGGCGGTTACCGTAGTATGATCGCCGCTTCTATTTTGCAGGCCCGTGGGTACAGAAATTTTACTGAAATAGACGGTGGCTTTAAGGCTATCAGCAATACAGGTGTGCCCAGAACAGATTTTGTTTGCCAGAGTAAAGTGATGAAAGCATAATTACAGGTAATTAAAATTTTATAGAGCAAGGGGAAAAACAAAGGCAGCTGAAAGGCTGCCTTTGTTGGTTTTTACCGGTACTTAAATTCGGCAAAAGCAATCTTTGCATGGAACGGTAACAAAAGTTACGCATACCCCTTTATAACATTTCTACCTTTACAAAAATTAAAAATACCATGGCAACCATACAAATGACCACACAGGAGTTCAAGGATAAAGTGTTTAATTAAGATACCGTAGCCGACTGGAAGTACCAGGGAACTTTGCCGGCTATCATCGATTTTTATGCCGACTGGTGCGGCCCCTGTAAAATGGTGGCCCCGGTGCTGGAAGAACTATCCAAAGAATATGAAGGAAAGATCGTTATCTATAAAGTGAATACAGATGCAGAGCAGGAATTGTCTGCCGTATTTGGTATTCAAAGCATCCCAACCATACTTTTCATTGATGCCGCTGGCGAACCGATGATGCAGCCGGGTGCTTTACCCAGGCATGTTTTTAAAAAGATCATTGAAGAAAAATTATTGGTTTCGAAGGAAGTGAAGAGTAAGTAACTTAAGAAAAGCAGTTTGCTAATTTTTATACACCGGTTTTTTTATTTTTTCCGGTGTAAAAAGCAATTCACTGAGTAATATCATATTTATAAGTAACAAAAGTTATATTCCCGGTAAAATAATTTCCTTTACTTTGTGAGCGAACATTCACAAACATTAAACCTAAAATCATGAACGGGAAAAACAACATCGCTATCGGGTTCCTTACCATGGGAGTTTTTATGGCCTACGGATTTCTCTTAATTTATTTAAGGGACTTTGCACCTGGCAAAGAAGAATGGGTAAACTCTTACAGCCTTGGAAAGCATTTTGAAAGCCGGTTGGCCCACGTTCATGGCAACCTGTTTGCATTTCTGAATATCCTTATCGGGTATTTATTGTTGCATTTTAGAGATAAACTTAAAAGTGTAAAAGCTATTTCATGGCTTGCTTTAACGGGCTTGCTGATGCCAATCGGCATTTTATCAGAAGTATATTTTGGCCTGCCTCCTGCTTTAGTTTTAATAGGCGCTATTGCCATGACAACTTCTGTAATATGGTTAGGTATTTCTTTCTATAAAATGAAAATGCAAAATGGAAATTAAAAAACGTCAGTTGGAAATTATTGAAGCAGCCGGTGAAATCCTTACAGAATCAGGGCTTGCTGGTCTTACTACAAAAAACCTGGCCGCTAAAATGGGTTTTGGGGAGAGTGCTCTTTATCGCCATTTTAAAAGTAAGGAAGAAATTATCGTTACCATGCTCCAATACCTTGCAGCCGATATGGACAAACGGCTTACGGCCTGTGTTGCAAAATTGGAAGATCCTGTGGAAAAACTGAAAGCTGTATTCAACAACCAGTTTGATTTTTTTGAAAAGCATCCTCATTTCCTGATTGCTGTATTTTCAGAAGGCCTGCTGGAAGAAAGTAAAAAAATCAATACTGCCATCATGCAGATCATGGCAACTAAAAAAAAGCACCTTTTACCGGTTATTAAGCAAGGACAGCAGGAAGGGATTTTTGAGACTGCCACCTCTGCAGAAGATTTACTGCACATCCTCATGGGCAGTTTCCGGCTGCACATGCTGCAATGGCGTATGACAGCGTTCTCATTTGATGCAAAGCAAAAGGGAAATAAATTGATGGGCAGTATTTTGACATTAATAAAAGTGTAAAATAAAAACTATATGAAACATACAATCCTGAAAATAACAACTGCTGTATTATTGTTATTTGCATTGCTTACACTGTTTCTCAGCGGCTCAGTAATCTTCGATCTGTTTGGTATCAGGGAGAAAGAAGGCAACTATGTACCTATTGTTGTATGGGCAAATTTCATCAGTAGTATTTTATACCTGGCTGCTGCGTATGGGTTATTTAAAATGAAAAAATGGCCGGTTGGTTTATTGGCTTTATCTGCGGTTGTTCTTGTAGCAGCTTTTATCGGATTAAAGATACATATTAGTGAAGGTGGTTTATATGAAGCTAAAACCCTAAACGCAATGATATTTCGCATTGGCTTAACTATACTGTTAACAGTTGCATCATATTTATTATTAAAAAACAAACAACTATCTAAAAATGAAAAAATTTAAATTTTTATTGTCAGCTATGTTTCTTGTATTAGTTGCCTGTAATAATCAGGAAAGTAAGCAAGAAGAAAATCACGACAACAACCAAAAGTCAGAAATGAAGGCTGAACAAAAAGAAAACAAAGACGAGCATGAAGAAACTGCTGGCAAAGTTCAGTTAGATAATGGAAAAAAATGGAAGGCCAACGCCGAAACCATTACCGGCATCAACAATATGTCTTCTCTTGTACAAAACGGAATTGCCGGTAAAATTGAAGCTTCAAAACTTTATGATTCGTTGCAGGCAGAATTTAAAACAATTTTTGACAAGTGTACCATGACAGGCGAATCACATAACCAGTTACATAATTATTTACTTCCTCTCAAAGGCCGGATAGATAAATTAAAAGCAGGTAATTCAGAAATGGAAATACTTGAAGAGCTACAGGAACACCTCTTAACCTTTAAAAATTATTTTGAATGAAACTGAAACATTTAACGATTGCAATCTTTTCGCTTTTTATTGCCGTGTTGGTTTATAGTTGTAATAACTCAGGTACAAAGCAACAGGTTAAAGCAGATACTGGAAAAAGGGAAAATGGGTATTTGGAGACAGGCAAAAGTATTGCAGTAGAAACACAAACTGTTTTAGCAAAAAACTTAAAGGGCGCCATTAATGATGGCGGAACTGAATATGCTGTGGAATTTTGCAGTACAAAGGTAATACAACTAACCGATAGCATGGCTCACTTGTTAAATACAGGAATTAAAAGAGTAACGGACAGACCCAGGAACTCAGCTAACCAGGCCGGTGAAAAAGAATTGGAATATTTCCGGGTACTTAAAGACAAAATGCTGAAAGGTGAAAAGCCTGAAGCAAAAGTTACAGAAACAGAAGGGAAAATTGTTGGTTACTACCCAATTATTACAACCAGCATGTGCCTGCAATGCCACGGTAAAAAAGGTATAGATATTGATGCTGCAACTTTTCAAAAAATAAAGGAACTATATCCAGCCGATAAAGCAACTGGGTATGGAAATAATGAATTACGTGGACTTTGGATGATAGAAATAATAAAAAATACAAATTGATGAAGATGAATATAGAAGATTTACATGCAAAACTTAAACTCGTTTCTGCTATTCCTCATTTTAAAGCTGAAAAAGGAAATGTTACGGCTATTCAAATTTTGAGCAACCAGTTGTTAAAAGAACATAAAACAAAAACAGCTGCTCTTTTAGTTTGTGTAACAGGAGAAGTAGTTTTTGAAAATGAAAAAGGAATAAAAGAGAACTTATTGCCCGGTGATTATGTAACTATTGAGCCGATGATAAATCATTCTTTGAAAGGGATACAGGATAGCCAGTTATTGCTCGTCAGGTAAGTCATTGAAAAGGCTTTTTTGATTTTCAAAGCCTGATACAGTTTCTTGTCATTTCTTCAGTAGTTCCGGGGTCATAACAAACAATGGCTGAATACAGGATTATGATTAATATTTACTACTGGTAGCATTTTACATAACATAAGTTACTGATCATTGTTTATGTAACACTTGTTACTGATTTCAGCTTTTTAACCACCTAACTTCATAGTATTAAAAATTAATTATAATTAAAACACCTGATCATGAAAAACAAATTAAAAGCAATCGCTTCCTATTTAATAGGGGCCGTACTCATATTTTCAGTTTTCTCTTGTAGTAAGGAGGACGCCCCTCCCAGCTATACAGGTAACAACGGAAATACAGGTATGGCTAACCTCCAGACACAGGTTAATAGTTTACCGAAAGAACCTTTAAACCAGGCTGAATTAACAAGTATTCTTTTTATGCGGGAAGAAGAAAAATTAGCCAGGGATGTTTATATCACTTTGTATAATAAATGGGGTGTAAATATTTTCTCTAATATTTCAAACAGCGAGCAAATCCATATGGATGCTATACTGATGTTACTGAATAAGTATAGTTTAACAGACCCGGTTGGTTCTAATGCAGTTGGTGTGTTCAATAATACAATATTGCAAAACCTGTATAACCAGTTGCTGGTACAGGGCAATACCAATGTAACAGAAGCCTATAAGGTGGGAGCAACTATTGAAGACCTTGACATATTTGATTTGAAAACCGCATTAATCAATATTGACAACCAGGACATACGTTTAGTGTATGATATGCTTACTAAAGGAAGCCGCAATCACATGAGATCGTTCTATAAAAATATTCTGAATGTTGGAGGTACATATTTACCACAGTATATTACTCAGGCAGAGTTTGATGCTATTATCAATAGCCCAATGGAAACCGGATTGTGAAAGGTGATTCATTAGATTATGGGATACATAATCATGTTGAATAAAGAGCCAACCGGTTATTTTATTAAAAACATTTGCATATGAAAAAGAATATAATAGTTACCATAGCCTCAGTTTTTATCATACTGGTTGCAGTGGCTCAAAACCAGGCTAAGCAATTTCCATTTACCATACGTCTTGAGCAAATTGAAATAAATAACATGCCTGCATTGCAATCTTTTGCATATGCAACCTGGCAGGGAAAATGGTTATTGGTTGGTGGCCGAAAAGATGGTCTTCACCGAAGGCAACCCTGGGCTACATTTGATGAAGAAGGGCAAAACAAATTTATCTATGTGGTTGATCCTGTAAATAAAAAAGTGTGGAAACAATCGTTAGAAAATTTACCTATCTCCATTACTGAGCAATTACAAAGTACCAATATGGAATTTTGTCAAACAGGTAACAGGCTTATATTGACCGGTGGATATGGATACAGCGCAACTGCAGATGATCATATAACATTTCCGTTTTTAACAGTAATAAAAGTGGATAAATTAATGACTGCAATCGTGAATAAAAATGTGGAAAGCAGTTCATTTGTGCAGATAAGGGATGAAAGAATGGCTATAGCAGGCGGCAGGATTGCAAAAACAGGAGATACCCTTTTATTGGCCGGCGGACAAAGATTTGACGGCAGGTATAATCCGCATGGTCCTGATCATGGCCCGGGTTTTACACAGGAGTACAGCAATGAGATCAGGAAGTTTACGATTGAATATTACAAAGACACTTCCCTTATAAAGAATTATTCAGCAATAAAAGATACGATCAATCTCCATCGAAGAGATTATAATTTAGTGCCACAGGTATTTAAAAATGATGAATTGGGGTTCACTATGTTTTCAGGTGTATTTCAATACCATGAAGATGTGCCTTTCACCAACTTTGTAGATATTGTTGGTGGAAGCTATAAAGTGAATAATAGTTTTAATCAAAAATTCAGTCATTATCATAGTGCCGTATTGCCCATATATGATAAAACTGCCGCTACCATGTACTCCATATTTTTTGGCGGAATAGCCAGGTACTATCCCGATGTTAATGGTAAACCGGTTGATAATAAGGAGGTGCCTTTTACCAAAACGATCAGTGTGGTTATCAGAAAAGATGAGAAGGAAAATGAAATTTATATACCCCTGCAAATGCCGGGTTACCTTGGAGCTGCAGCCGAATTTATTTTTATGCCGGATACTAAAATGTTTATAGAGGGGATTGCAGATGCCGGTACATTGAAAAAAGAAGAAATCCTTATAGGGTACATTGTGGGGGGAATCAATAGCAGCGACAAAAATATTTTTTGGGATAACACTGGTAAGGAAAGTAAGGCAACCAGTAAAATTATAAAGGTGTTTATTAAAAAAACCGGTGGGTAATTTTTTAATTCGATTTTCTTATAGGGTAGAGCCTTTTTCAAGTCTGAATTTCCGTCTTTTTTTAATAGCTTGCTATTTTAAATAACAGGCAAATGAAAACGTTACAGCAATACCTGCAGGGTTTACCAACCGGGTTTATTGAACAATTGGAAAAATTCGGAATTGTAAAGGATTTTTCTGCACAAACAGAAATTCTTCGGGAAGGCCAGTATGTAAAATATGTACCACTGGTGTTGGAAGGTATCGTAAAAGTATTTACCCGGCATGAGGATAAGGAGTTATTGCTTTATTATATAGAAAGTGGTGAGAGCTGTATTATGTCCTTCAATGCAGGGTTAAAAAGTAGTGCAAGTAAAGTATTTGCCGTTGCAGATGAAAATGCCCTGTTATTATTATTACCGGTTGAAAAGCTGAAGGAATGGGTAAAATCCTTCCCCTCCTTAAATGAGCTGTTTTTTAATCTTTACGACCAGCGCTATGCTTCCCTGCTGGATACAATAAATCATCTTTTATATAGCCGGCTTGATCAACGTTTGTATAATTACCTGCAGGAAACAGCAAAGCAAAAGAACAGTAAAGTCATTAATTTACGTCACCGGCAAATAGCAGCAGAACTGGGTACCGTAAGGGAGGTGATCAGCCGGGTTATGAAAAAACTGGAACAGGAAGGAAAGGTAAGGCAGCTTCCAGACGGTATTGAAATTTTATAGGCAGGTGACCAAAGTCACCGGATTGAGATGGTAAGCTCATTACATTTGCAATATAACCGGTAACAATGAAGCAAAAGCTGAAAAAGTTAATGATCGTTTGTTTGTTTTGCATAGGCATTGTTACTGCCATTATTTGGACAATTCAATCATTTAAAAAATAAAACAATTATTATGAAAAAGAACATGGGTACAACAGACAAAATTATCAGAGTCATCCTTGCGGCAATAATAGGGTTTCTGTATTACAACAAAACCATTACCGGTACCTTAGGTATAGTATTACTGGTTATGGCCGGTGTATTTGTATTAACCAGTTTGATCAGTTTTTGTCCGCTCTATAAATTAGTAGGGCTGAATACCTGCCCTGTTAAAAAGGGTTAATGCATTTATTTTAATAATTATTACAAGCTGTTGCAGGGTTTAAAAATCTGCTTCAGCTTGTAACATTCCAACCCGTTAGGTGCCGGAATATATATACTTTCGCTAAAGCAGCAGTTTATTGCTCATTACGGAATTAAAAATTTATTCCGGCAGTAAGAATCAGCCCTTTTGTATAAATAATTATCTCCTTTATTTATACCATTTCTCTTTAAAAGCAGTTACTGTAACTACCAGGTTAGATTTTATTTGTTTTTTTTGAGAAATTATAATTTGCTAAATAATTAAGTCCCTCCCATAATTAGCCGAATTGCCTTATAGAAATTAATCCACTATATGACCAGTATCAGCTTCCTGTATGAAGCTCATCATAGTTGAGTATTGTGTGATATAAGTTACAAAACTATCAGCATTTTCGGCGCAATTTTGAGTTGTAATTAGATTATAAACTTAAAAAAGATGTTATGGAAACCGCTTATCATTACGAAGTAAAAGTGAATTGGGAATCTGACAGAAAAGGATTAATGAGTTCTCCCGTTTTACATTCAACTATAGAAGTGGCAACGCCTCCCGAATTTCCGAAAGGCATGCCGGGTATCTGGTCTCCGGAGCATTTGCTGGTGGCTGCTGTAAACAGCTGTTTAATGACCACTTTTTTGGCTATAGCAGAAAATTTCAAATTCGATTTTATAAATTTTGAAAGCAATGCCAATGGAACACTTGAAAAAGTGGATGGAAAATTAATGGTGAGTGAGGTTGTATTATCCCCTGTATTAACCATTGCACCGGATGCAGATAAAGAAAAAGCCATCCGTATCCTGGAGAAATCAGAAGCGGCTTGCCTGATCTCTAATTCTGTTAAAGCAAAAATCATTTTTAAGCCTGCGATAAAAATTGCGCAGGCGATACTTTCAAACTAAAACCAACTTGTATGAAACATATAGTAATACTGGGCGCAGGAACAGCGGGAACCATGATGGCCAATCACCTGCATCACCAGTTAAAACATCCCGAATGGGAAATAACCATTATTGATGAACGGGAAGAACATCACTATCAACCAGGTTATCTTTTTCTACCTTTTGATATTTATGCTCCGGAAGATATTATCAAAACAATTGAGGAGTTTATACCAAAGGATGTGAAACTGATCAAACATAAAATCAACCGCATTTTGCCTGCCGATAATAAAATAGAACTTGATGGCGGTGATGAAATGGCGTATGATATCCTGATCATTGCAACAGGTGCTAAAATTGCACCTGAAGAAACTGAAGGTATGAAAGGACCTGAGTGGCAGAAATCTGTTTTTGATTTTTATACTTTTGAAGGGGCTCTTGCCTTGAGAAATAAACTGCGGGATTGGGAAGGTGGTAAACTGGTTGTCCACATAACTGAGATGCCCATCAAATGCCCGGTAGCACCACTGGAATTTGCTTTTTTAGCCGATTCATTTTTCAAGCACAAGCACATGCGTGATAAGGTGGAGATCACTTATGTTACTCCATTAAGCGGTGCCTTTACAAAACCAAAAGCTACCGAAGCACTTGAACATTTATTGCAGGAAAAGGGCATCCATATTGAACCTGATTTTGCTATAGAAAAGGTGGATAATGAAAAGAAAGAGATTGTGGATTATGGTGGTAAAATAATTCCTTTTGATTTGCTGGTTACAGTGCCAACCAATAAAGGAGATGAGTTAATGGAAAGGTCCGGTATGGGAGATGATCTGAAATATGTACCTACACATAAGGCCACCCTGCAGTCTAAAGACTATACAAATATTTTTGTTTTAGGCGATGCCAGTAATATACCCGCTTCCAAAGCAGGTTCTGTTGCGCACTTTGAAGCAGAGATATTAACTGAAAACATTCTTCGCTTTGTACATGGGGAGCCTTTGAAAGAAGAGTTTGACGGGCATGCGAACTGCTTTATAGAAACCGGTAACGGTAAAGCTTTGCTAATTGATTTTAATTATACGCATGAGCCGGTTGAAGGAAGTTTTCCGTTTGCGGGAATCGGGCCACTTAGGCTGTTAAAAGAAAGCAGGATGAATCATATGGGTAAGCTTGCTTTCAGGTGGATATACTGGAATGTTTTACTGAAAGGAACGCACATTCCATTTGTATCAGCTACTATGTCTGAAAGTGGAAAACATTATGCTTAAATTATTAAATCTATAAAAATAAAAATCATGGAAAAGACTATAGCAGGTAAAAACATTACCGTAAATGAAGAGGGTTACTTAACTGACTTTAATCAATGGGATGAAAAAGTTGGAGAAACCCTTGCAGCAGAAGCAAACATTCCCTTAAGTGCAAGGCATTGGGAAATATTAAAGTATCTGCAAAACGAACATAAGAACCAGGTTGCGCTCAGTATCAGGCGTATTGGAAAAAGTGGAGTAACTGATATCAAGGAGTTTTACCAGTTATTTCCAACTGCACCTTTAAAGACCGCAACAAAAATTGCCGGCATACCCAAACCGGCCAGTTGTATTTAACTATTTAAAATTTGTCAATTATGAGTGAAAATAACGGAGCAATTAAAAAAATGATGATCATCCTTTCAAAAGGAACATTGGAAAATGTATATGCTGCTTTTGTATTGGCCAACGGTGCCCGTATGGAAGGAATAGAGTCTGAAATATTCTTTACTTTTTTTGGATTGGAAGCTGTGCATAAAAAGAAACTTGAACACCTGCATGTGGCCACAGTAGGTAACCCTGCCATGCACATGCCAACCATGCTGGGTGGTTTACCGGGTATGGAGGCGTTGGCAAGCAGCATGATGAAAAAAGAAATGGAAAAAATTGATATGCCTGATGTACATGAGTTTTTAGACATCCTCACTGCTTCAGGTGTTAAGTTATGGGCATGTAAATTAGCCATGGATATGTTTCATTATAAAAAGGAAGATCTGTACGAAGGTGTGGATGATGTGATCACCGTAGGTGATTTTTATAAACAGAGCCAGGGCGAGGGAGTACATATGCTGTTTGTATAAGCAATGATCCTTCTATATAAATCAGTAACAAAATCAGGTAGAAGGAAAAGTAATAATATTATTTACAAACTGCTGTTACTGCAGTTTAAAAACTACAATTATGAAAAAGTTATTAGCAACATTAGGACTAGGCTTATTGCCTGTTATTTTGCAGGCCCAGGCCGGCCATATTATGCAAGGGATTGGTGCAACCAATATGTCAATGGGAGGTGCTGCAACGGCTCAGCCAATTGATATAAACGGCGCTTTACAATGGAACCCCGCAGCTATATCGGCCTTTGATTCAAAGATATTTTCGGTTAATGCAGGTTTATTCTTTTCTTCTCCTGTTTTATATTCCACTGCTCCCACTCCGGGTGGACCAATGAGTGGAGTAACAAAAGATGACAGGGGTGTTTCGCTAATGCCTGCATTGGCCATGGTATGGGGCAAAAAAAACAGTAAGCATACATTTGGTATGTCTGCATTTGGCATCAGTGGATTTGGAGTTACTTTTCCCGAAAGCAATACGAATCCAATTAATATGCCGCAAAACATGGGAGGTTTTGGTCGTATTCAATCAGATTATCAATTGTTGCAGGTTGGCGTAACCTATGCCTATAAGATCACCAATCAGTTTTCTATTGGCCTGGCTCCAACTTTTAATTATTCTTCACTGAAACTTGCTCCCAACCCGCTTTCATCACCCAGCCAAACACTGGGCTACCCGGTAAGTGATAAAGCAACTGCATTAGGTATTGGTGCCCAGGTTGGCGTATTTTACAATTCCGGAAAAGGAATAAAACTGGGAGCTTCATACAAATCACCACAATCTTTTGGCAATTTTGATTTTGAAAACACCTACCTGGATGGCAGTAAAGCTCCCAATGTAAAATTTAAAATGAACTACCCTGCCATTATATCTGCAGGGATAGGTTACTCAAAGAATAAAATTGATGTTGCCCTTGATTACCGGTTTGTGAACTATGAAAACACTGCAGGCTTTAAAGAAAAAGGCTGGACAAATACAGCTTCTGTTGCAGGTTTTGGATGGAAAAATGTATCCATTGTATCTGCCGGTATCCAATTCAAAGGCATAAATAAATTCCCATTAAGAGTGGGATATACCTATAGTTCTAATCCAATTAACAGCGAACTGGCATTTTTCTCAACACCTGCAACTGCCGTTATTAAAAATGCATACCAGTTTGGTTTTGGATATGAATTTAACAGCCGGTTCAATCTGAATGCTGTGTACCATCATGGCACCAGCAGTGGTACTACCAGCGGTCCGTTGTTGAGCCCGATGATGAAGAGTGCTGCCAATCCTTATGGAATTGTTCCAGGCAGTAATGTGTCTTACAAAATGACAACTGACCTGGTCATGTTTGGAATTAATTATTCATTCTGATTTTAAAAAGCGCTAAGAAAAATACCGGAAATTTCCGGCATTTTTCTTAGCGTAAATATTTTTGGAAAACAACTATACTGCCATTAATGCCTGTTCAATATCCTGAATTAGATCTATACCATTTTCAATACCAACACTTAGTCGTACCATTTTTTCTGTAAGACCCAGCCTATTTTTTTCTTCATTAGGTTCATCTGCATGTGTCATGCTATAAGGGTGCTCTGCAAGGCTTTCAGTACCTCCCAGGCTTACAGCCAATTTAATATGTTTAAGATTATTTAAAAAAGTGAAAGCCTCTTTTTCCCCACCCTTCAAATCAAAACTAAGCATGGCCCCATTACTTAGGTATTGTTTTTCTAAAATGGGCAGCTGCTTTGGATTATTCATTTTTGTATAGCCCAGGTAATATACTTTTTCTACTTTGGAGTGATGCAAAAGATAATCGGCTACTTTTTCTGCATTGGTTGCAGCGGCTTCCATTCTTATTTTTAAAGTTTCGAGGCTGCGCATAAGCAACCAACTGGTATGTGGATCTATTATTGTTCCGAAAACGGTCCGGGTTTTTTTTATGGCTTTAATAATTTCTTTACTGCCAACAGCTGCGCCGGCTATAAGATCACTGTGGCCACCTATATATTTTGTGGCAGAGTATAACACAATGTCTGCTCCTTGTTTAAGCGGATGCTGCCACAATGGTCCCATGTAAGTATTGTCAATAGCAACCAATACTTTTTTTTCTGAAGTAGAATACATGGCTGCTATTTCACTGCACATTTCAATATCTATTAAATCGTTGGTAGGGTTGGCCGGTGTTTCTGCATAGATCATACTAAGCTTATTACCTGCATTGTTTGCTTCTAACAGTTTAATAATATCTTCTTTACTATCACCGGCATTAAATCCAATGGATGTAACACCCCAGTTGTGCAGCATAAAATGAATGAATTTATGCGTGCCGCCATAAATAGGATTACTGAATAACAGGATATCTCCGGGTTTTAAAAAACTGATCAGGGAAGTGGCAATAGCACTCATACCGCTGGAAAATGCAGCAGCTGCTTCGCCACCATCCCAAAGTTTCAGGCGTTCTTCCAGTATTTCCATATCCGGGTTATTTATCCGGCTGTATATCAAACCCATTTCCTGTCCTTCATGTCCCGGCCTTCCATGTGCCATTTCGAAAAAGGCTTTGCCCTCTTCTGCGGTTTTAAAAACAAATGTAGATGTTTGAAAGATGGGGCATTTAACAGCGCCCTCACTCAGTTCGGGCTTATATCCATAACCCATCATCAGTGTTTCCGGTGCAAAATTTAAGTTGTTCATATCTGTTGTTTTTTCAAAGGTTTAACTATTTGTTTAAAAGAACGATGACTTTTGTTACATTGGAAAATAAACCTGAATAGGTTGAATAATTACCCTGAATACAGTTAAATAATCTAAAAATGTACTTAATTGCAGTTAAAACATCTTTATGACAAAATTTGATGCCATTGATAAAAGGATATTGCTGCTGTTGCAGCATGATGCCCGGTTAACTACAAAAGAGATCGCTGATAAAATAGGCAAGTCGGCAACCGCTGTTTATGAACGTATACGCTGGCTGCAGGACGAAGGATACATAAAAGGATATGTGGCTTTATTAAACAGGGAAAAAATTGAAAAGCACCTGGTAGCTTTTACCAATGTACAGCTAAAAGAACATGCCCACCAGATGCTGAAAGATTTTGAAAAGGCGGTGGTAAAGCTGGTTGAGGTTATGGAGTGTTATCATATGACAGGAGCTTACGATTATTTATTAAAAATTGTAGTAAATGATATGAATGCCTATCATGATTTTATTTTAAACAAGCTGGCTAAGCTGTCCAATATTGGTACTGTTCAAAGTTCTTTTATCATGACAGAAGTGAAATTTGATACAGCTTACCCAATTAAATAAGCCAGTTACAGGAAATGCTTGATTGTAATTACGACAGAAGCCCGGTGGCTTTATTTATATGTAACCTTTGTTACTAAAAAAGTAAAAGATATAAATTATCTTCGTTAATCAAATACCAAAAGACATGTTGTTTATTTTAACAGCCTAAACTTTAAAAATAAGTTAAATGAAAAATGCTAATGCTATTGGATTAGATAAAGACAAAACTGAAAAACTGGCTAAAAAACTCAATGGGCTTTTAGCAAACTATTCTCTTTTTTATCAAAACACCAGGGGCTTTCACTGGAATATCAAAGGGGATAAATTCTTTGAGTTACATGTTAAGTTTGAGGAACTATACAATGACCTGTTACTTAAAATTGATGAAGTGGCAGAGCGTATCCTTACATTAGGATATACACCGGAGCATAATTATTCGCAGTACAATAAAACATCAGCCATTAAGGAAAGTACAAAAGTTACAGATGGATTAAAAGCTGTTGAGCAAATTCTGGCATCTTTCAAAACGGTTATTTCCATGCAAAGGGAAATACTGGACCTTGCTGCTGATGCCAATGACGAGGGTACCAATGCCCTCATGAGTGATTATATACGCATGCAGGAAAAACTGGTTTGGATGTACTCTGCTTTCCTGAAAAAATAGAAATTCTATTTCTAGATCAATAGTAAGCACCTGCCGGCAGGTGCTTTTTCTCATGTGTAACCTTTGTTACCTAATTGAAGGTTTTAAAAATCTAAATTTGCATCAGTAAAAGAAAACGATGAAACAGACTATCTTAACAAATTGGACCTTATTACGTTTCCTCCGGTTAGGACTGGGTATTGCCATAATCATACAGGCTGTTATGGCAAAAGATGTATTATTTGCTGTTTTAGGATTAGCCTTTACAGCCATGCCCGTTTTTAATGTTGGTTGTTGCGGCACTGCAGGCTGCGCTGCGCCGTCTAAAAAAAATCAGGATACCACAAAAGATATTATTTATGAAGAAGTGGTTTAAAAATAATGCCCTGTATCTTATTGGTGCTTTAATTGGCGCCATTGCAGGATATATTTACTGGCAACAGATCGGTTGTTCATCCGGTACCTGTATGATCACATCCAAACCTATTAACAGCACGCTTTACGGAGCCATAATGGGGTCATTATTGTTTGGGATGTTTAAAAAAGAAAGAAAACAAGAAATGGTAAAAAAAGAAGAGACAAAAATATAAGCATGACATTTAACGAGATCATACATTCAGATAAACCCGTGTTGGTTGATTTTTTTGCAGAATGGTGCGGTCCATGCAAAATGATGGCCCCTATTCTTAAAGATGTTAAAAAGGAAATTGGGGATGGGGTTACCATCATTAAAGTTGATGTTGATAAGAGCCCGCAGGCTGCAAATGAATACCAGGTACAGGGTGTACCCACACTGATACTGTTTAAAAACGGTAAACCGTTATGGAGGCAAAGCGGAGTGGTGCCCAAAGCAGGATTGATTGGTGTAATTAAAAAATTCACAGTTTAAAATAAATAAGATCATGAATATTTTTCAACAGTTATTTGGAGGTGGCCCAAAACCGGACCTAAGAGCCACTATAGCAGAAGGTGCTTTTTTAGTAGATGTAAGAACTCCCGGAGAATATGCTTCTGGCCATGTTAAGGGATCCGTTAACATTCCTTTAGACAGCCTGACACATCAGCTGGCAAAATTTAAAAACAAAAAAAACATCATTGTGTTTTGCCGCAGCGGTAACAGGAGCGGCCAGGCAAAATCCATATTGGAACAAAATGGATATACCAACGTTGTAAACGGCGGTAAATGGGAAGATGTAAATCAGTATGTACAATGAGATACTTCAAATCAAGTCTTATTGCAATTTCTCTTATGGTTGGTCTTATTGCCTGTGTAAACAGTAATGAAGCCTCAAATACAAATGAAACCAACCCCATTGATACAGACACTGCAAAAACGATAATTGTTGATGTAAGAACAGTTGAGGAATGGGCAGATGACGGCCATGCAAATTGCAGTGTTAATTATCCGTTAGCTCAACTGGATTCAAAAGTAGAATCTTTAAAAGCATATAATAAGATTGTTGTTGTTTGCCTTAGCGGCAGCAGGGCCGATATTGCTAAGGAAATGCTTGAAAAGGCCGGTATAATTAATGTTGAAAATAAAGGCGCCTGGCAGAATATTAACTGCAAATAATTTAAATCCTGTAATTTACTGATATATGGAAAGTTTAAAAATACTGATACCAACAGATTTCTCTGTACAGGCCGAGTTTGCTTACCTGATGGTAAAAAAGCTTGAAGAAAATTTAACCATCGATATTCAATTTCTGCATGTTTTAGATGTGCCGGATACGGTAACCATGACAGCCAATGGCGATATTCAGACCTGTGGTGAAATTGATGTGAATTATGTGGTAACACAAAAAGAAATTGCAGAACGCAAACTGGCAAACCTTAAAACATTGTATGGCAGCCATATTCAAACCCACCTGGTATTGGGAAAAGTTACTGATGCCATTTTGAATTTTTCGGAGGAAAAGCATTTTGATATCATTGTAATGGGTACCAAAGGAGCCTGGGGTATTAAAGAAAAACTTTCGGGTTCCGAAACACAGATTATAGCACGCAGATCAAAAACACCTTTGCTTTCATTAATGTGCGACCGTTCAGATCTGGTTATCCAAAATATATTGCTCGTACACAATTTCAGCAACCCGGTAACGGAAGATCTGAAGCTGATGCAAAAACTGATCGGTGCGTTCGGCACAAAACTTCATCTGCTTCAGATAACATCCGGAAATGTAGAGACAGAAAAAACAGCGGTTGAAGACAAT
>JANOFR010000004.1:0-105220 GCA_031413755.1 Chitinophagaceae bacterium | reverse complement strand
CGGTGAATTGCTCCGGTGAATTGCTCCGGTGAATTGCTCCGGTGAATTGCTCCGGTGAATTGCTCCGGTGAATTGCTCCGGTGAATTGCTCCGGGCTTCAGCCCGGAGATAAAAAATAACCACCCAAATTTGAACTGGACTTTAGTCCAAAAAATAATATTGGTTTATAAAATTTATCAAAAATGCCACTCCTTAAAATTTGGATCCATTTTGTTTGGGCTACAAAAAAAAGAGAACCCCACCTGGCAAAAGAAAGTCGCCAGCTATTATTTAAACATATCAAAGAAAACGGAAAGCTAAAAAATATTCATGTTGATTTTGTAAACGGACATATTGATCATGTGCATGCATTGGTATCCTTAAATGCTCAACAGACAATTGCCGGGGTTGCACAATTATTAAAAGGCGAAAGTGCCTTTTGGGCAAACACAAATAATTTGTTTGAGCAAAAACTGTCATGGCAGGATGAATATTTTGCAGTGTCTGTGAGTGAATCAGGTGTTAACAATGTAAGAGAATACATTAAGAATCAGGAGAGACATCATCATAAAAAAACATTTCAACAGGAGTATGATGAGTTTATGGAGAAATATGGATTTGAAATAGTAAAGGGCTAAAGCCGAAATTTATTCTCAATTATCTTCATCCTCGCCCTAAAGGTCGAGGCAGCTCAGGGCGAGGCAATTCAGGGCGAGGCAGCTCATGAATTGGCCTGGCTTGAAAACCAGGGATAAAATAATGAACCCCAATTATTAATGGGCTTTAGCCCAACAGCATGAAAGCCATTGTAGACTGTAACAGTTTTTATGCCGCCTGCGAAAGGTTATTCAAACCATCGCTGCACGGTAAGCCCGTTGTTGTATTAAGCAACAATGATGGCTGTATTGTATCACGTACCGACGAAGCGAAAGCGCTGGGCATACAAATGGCAGGACCCTATTATCAGCATAAAAAAGAGATTGAAAAAAATAATGTGGCCGTTTTCTCCAGCAATTATCATTTGTATGGCGATATCAGCTGGCGGGTGATGGAAACCCTGCGTATTCTTTCGCCACATGTAGAAGTATATTCGGTAGATGAATCTTTTTTAGACCTCACCGGTATTGATGAAAACAAGCTCTATGAATATTCGCTTTTTTTAAAACATACCACAGAGTTGTGGACGGGTATTCCGGTGTCCATCGGCATTGCCCCATCCAAAGTATTGTCCAAAATAGCCAACAAACTTGCAAAAAAAAATAAAATAGGTACAAAAGGGGTAATGATCCTGCAAACCGCTGAACAACAAATGGAAGCCTTACAAAAAACGCCGGTAGAAGATGTTTGGGGTGTAGGTGGCGCCGGTTCAAAAAAATTAAGGTTGTTCAATATCAATACCGCCTGGGACCTCCGCAACATGAGTGAAGACTGGGCAAGAAAAAACCTGGGTGGTGTGGTAGGGGTAAGGCTGATAAAAGAACTGCGTGGAGAACCCTGCATTGAAATGAAGGATCCGCTCGAAACAAAAAAAATGATTGCCACCACCCGCATGTTTGGTAAACCGGTTTATGAAGTACAGGAATTACGGGAAGCCGTAGCAACCTACATCACCAGGGCTGCAGAAAAATTACGCCGTCAGGGGAGTGCTGCAAAAACCATCAGCGTATTTGTGGTAACCAATGATTACAGCAGCTCCTATGAATACAGGCCGGCTACCCGGTCGCTGTATACAATACTACCCTTTGCCACATCACTTACCAACCTGCTTATTGTACATGCTATGCCGCTGGTAGAAAGTCTGTACCGGGATGGAAGTAAATATTTAAAAGCGGGTGTAATACTCAGCAGTATTGTACCCGACAATGCTGTGCAGTTCAATTTATTTGAACAACCATCGAACCAGCATGAAAAGATACTGATGAAGATGATTGACAATGTAAACTTCAGTATGCGCAATGATGTTTTAAAATTTGCCAGTTCCGGTACAAAACGTGACTGGAAGATGCGCCAGGAATTAAGAAGTCCGCGATATACCACCAGGTGGGATGAATTATTTAAAGTCAGCTAAACGGATACAACCCCCGGGGAAACCTGAATGACGCTGATGCCGGGAATTTCAAAAATAAAATGATTATTTCCATTCATCATAATTTTATACTTTCTTTTTTTAAATTGATATTAACTTCACAAAAAAATATAACGATGAGAACAAACCATGAAATAGATTACAAAATTTACGGAGAAGAACTCCAGTTTGTAGAAATTGAATTAGACCCCAACGAAACAGCCATTGCAGAAAGCGGAGCTTTTATGATGATGGATAACGGTATTGAAATGCAAACCATTTTTGGTGATGGCAGCCAGCAACAAAGCAGTGGCTTTTTGGGTAAATTAATGAGTGCCGGTAAACGCCTGATCACCGGCGAAAGTTTATTTATGACGGCATTCACAAATACCGGGCAGGGCAAAAAAAAAGTAAGCTTTGCCTCTCCCTACACAGGTAAAATAATAAAGTTTGATTTAAGCCAGTTGGGTGGAAAAATTATTGCACAGAAAGATGCTTTTCTATGTTCGGCAAAAGGGGTCAGTATCGGTATTGAGTTTCAAAGAAGGTTAGGCACAGGTATTTTTGGAGGCGAAGGTTTTATTATGCAAAAGCTGGAAGGCGATGGGTTGGCCTTTGCACATGCCGGCGGTTTTGTAGTAGAACGGGAATTAAAAGCAGGTGAAGTTTTAAAAGTTGATACCGGTTGTGTGGTGGCATATACACCCAATGTGGATTTTGATGTTGAAATGGTGAAGGGCATTAAAAATTTTATGTTTGGTGGCGAAGGATTATTTTTTGCAAAGCTTACGGGTCCGGGCCATGTTTGGTTACAAAGTTTACCCATAAGCCGTTTGGCCGGCCGCATTATGCAGTACGGTACCTACAAGCGCAAAGAGGAGGGTGGCATTTTAGGTGGAATTGGAAATTTACTGGATGGAAAAGAATAATTACTTACACAAAGTAAAAGAGGTGGGTCAAAGTTTGACTCACCTCTTTTTTATACCTGAGAATTTTTTTATTGAATAATGTCAACTTCTACATAACTGTTATTATATACCCTGTGGGTTGCTTTAATGAAATCTTTTGCATCAGCCTTATAAATATTAGGAACATATTTTTGTGGGTTACGGTCAAAAGCCGGAAACCAGGTGCTTTGTACCTGCACCATGATGCGGTGCCCTTTTTTAAAAGTGTGCAATACATCCTGCAATACAAAATTTACAGCCGTTGCTTTATTGGGTACCATGGGCACGGGTTTTTCAAAGCTGTTGCGGAAACGGCTTCTCATGATCTCACTTCTTACCATATGCTGGTAACCTGCCAATGTTATTCCTTTATCTGTGTAAGTTGAGTTGGGTTCATTGCCCGGGTAAACATCGATTAGTTTTACTACCCAATCGGCATCTGTACCCGTGGTACTTACATTCAGGTTTACTTTTATTTCTCCTCCCAATGTAATATCAACTGTTAATTCCTCCGTTTCAAAAACCAATACATCCGGCCTGCTGGCCGCAAACCGCTGGTCTTCGCTCATATAATTTCGCGGAGTTATTCCAAAAGAACCGGCTATGTCCATGGTATAAGGTACCGGTTTGTTGGGGTCACTGATGTATTCACTATAACCATTTGCTTTGGGGGCATCAAAACTCAGCCTTTCCTTATTATCCAAAAACATTTTTTTCTTTTGAACATTGGCAGGGGGCCATTGATTAAATTTTTCATATACTTTTTTCCCGGTGTTGAACATATATGCTTCAGGTAAACCCGTGTTGCGATCACCATTTTCTTTTAAGAAATGACGGAAGAAAACAGCTTCAATTTTATTTTGGTAAAAAGTTCCCAGGCTATCACCCCAGTATAATTGATGGTGTTTGTGATGGCCATCTTCCTGCGACCAGTCACCATGGCCAAATGGCCCCATGGTAATCACATTATATACTCCGGGATTATTTCTTTCAATTTCTTTATAAGTAGTTAAAACGCCATAGAGGTCTTCGGCATCAAACCAACCGCCAACAACTAAATAGGCCGGTTTTAAATTACGCATGTGTTTTACAATTCTGCGGCTTTGCCAAAAACTGTCGTAATTGGGATGTTCTGTCATTTCTTTCCACAAAAAATTATCTTTATAATATGTATCACCCAATTGTTTTAAGGTTCCGCCACGTTTATAAAAATCATAGGCATCAGGAGTAGGTTTTTCAAATAGTGTGTACCAGTCATTTTCGGTAGGCTTATCCGGCCCGGTGCCAAAAATGGGAAAGTTCCAGAAATAACCCTGTGTAAAAACGCCGTTGTGGTGAAAGTCATCCCAGTATACATCAGCAACAGGAGCCTGTGGGCTAACAGCTTTTAAAGCAGGATGTGCATCAATACTTCCTGCACTGCTGTAAAAACCGGGATAAGAAATACCACTTTGACCAACACGGCCATTGTGATGCTGTACATTTTTCAACAGCCAGTCTATAGCATCATAGGTATCGCTGCTTTCATCCACATCTTTGTTTGATTTTTTATTAGCGTTATGCGGAGTCATATTTGTCCAAATACCTTCACTCATATAGCGTCCCCGAACGTCCTGGTGAACAAAAATGTATTTTTCCTTTATCATGGTTTCGCTTGGACCAATAAAGCCATTGTATTTATCCTTACCGTAAGGACCAATGCTGTAGGGAGTTCTGTTCATCATCATTGGATAAGTGTTTGTTGCACTGGCATCTTTGGGTGTATATACAATGGTATAAATTTTTATTCCGTCCCTCATTGTAATTTGATACTCGTTTTTGTTGTAATTATTTTTTACAAATGATTGTAACCTTAAATAACTGTTCATCCCGGCATTGTCTTCTATTTCTTTACCGGTAACTTTTAAAGAGTAACTGCCTTTATAGGTATTAGTTGAAGTAAAAGAGTATTCAAATTTTGGCGAAGTATTATAAAAGGGTTTCCAGTTTTCGGGCAATTTATCCTGCAGGTTATTTTTCTCAAAATCAGTATTGGAGAAGCTGATCGTTTGCCAGTTACCCGAACCTGTTTCAATCTGAAGAATAAAGTCATCAAAATAAAATATGCCATTATTTACACAGATGGCGCCAATGAAAAGAGAATCGGCTTCATCATCAATTTTTCCTTCAATAGTGTAAGTTTTCCATTCAGAAGACTGGATGGGACTGTCCTGCATGTTATTGAAAAAGCCCATCTTTTTATCTTTTTTATCCACCCGTACGATCAACATCGCCATGCCTGTTTCAGTTTCTGCTCTCACAGCGGCCGTTAACTTAAGGTTCTTTCCGGCATAGGGTTTAGCATCAATTTTTTGCTGAATGGCTGTCCAGGTGTCGGCTTGTGCCTGCGCCAGGGTAATCGTTAATACAGTTATGAAAAGGAGCAGGGCCTTTTTTATTATCTGATTCATATTTGTTGGTTAAGGCCGTTAAAGTACTCTTTTTTTAAAAAAAAGCAAGAAAAATTTGGTGGTCTCATTTTCTTTATCGTATATTTGCGATATAAGATAAAAATATGGCTATTCATAAAAAAGAAGCGTTTACACAAAAAGAACAGGACCTGGCAGCTTTTGCCAAAGCGTTGGCACATCCTGCCCGTATTGCAATATTAAAGTTGCTGGCGCAGAAGAATGAGTGTATATGTGGGGAAATAGTAGAAGTGTTACCGCTATCGCAATCAACCGTATCGCAACATTTAAAAGAACTTAAAAATGCAGGTCTGATTGATGGCAATGTGGATGGGCCTCGCAGTTGCTACTGTATTAACTGGAAAGCCTTTGAAAAATTTATGGGTGAATTCAGTTTTCTTTTTAATAAACTGAAAGTGCAGAACGAAAAAGCGTGTTGCTGAAATTAATTTTAAACATTTAAAAACATAATCATGAACAACGAAAAAAAGACTGCATCCTTAATACCTTCCTCCTTTGGAGGAGGTCAGGAGGTGGCTATTAAAGAACTTGTAAAAGAAAAGTATGCTGCAATTGCGGAACAAAGTCAAACTCAAAATGCCAGCTCCTGTTGTGGAGCCACATCTTCCTGTTGCGGAGATGAAGTGTACAACATTATGGCAGATGATTACACAAAAATGGAGGGCTATAACCCAGATGCTGACCTTGGACTGGGCTGCGGACTACCCACAGAATTTGCTAAAATTAAAACTGGGGATACCGTAATTGACCTAGGAAGTGGTGCCGGTAACGATGCTTTTATTGCCCGTAACATTGTAGGCGAAAACGGAAAGGTATTAGGCATAGATTTTACAGAAGCCATGGTCGCAAAAGCAAGAATCAATGCCGAAAAACTGAACTTTAATAATGTAGAGTTCAGGTTGGGTGATATTGATGATATGCCGGTGACCTCAAATTATGCTGATGTAATTGTAAGTAACTGCGTATTAAATTTAGTGCCCAACAAGTATAAGGTTATCAGTGAAATTTTCAGGGTATTGAAACCCGGCGCACATTTTTCAATTTCAGATATTGTATTGGAAGGAGAATTGCCGGACAGGTGGAAAGAAGTAGCAGAACTATATGCAGGATGTGTTTCAGGAGCTATTCAAAAAGAAGTGTACCTGGAGATGATTGAGGCAGCTGGATTTAAAAATATTGTTTTGCAAAAAGACAAAGCCATAATCATACCTGATAATATTTTAACCAATTATTTAAGTACAGCCGAAATTTCAGAATATAAAAACGGTAAAACAAAAATTACAAGTATTACAGTGTATGCAGAAAAACCTGCCAAAGATGAAAGGAACTGTTGTGAACCGGGAAGCGGGTGTTGTTAAGGCCTCCTCTATCTCCCCCAATGGGGGAGGAAATGGAGAAAATTAAAGCGAAGAAAACTGTAAAGTAATATAAGTATTTATTTAATAACCTGCCTACTTCGAGTTCCCTCTTCTTCGGAGAGGGGTTGGGGTGAGGTCTAAAAGTAAAGCCATGAACACAAATCAAAAAGATCCGGGTTGTTGTACTACAAACAGCGGATGCTGCGGCATAACCGGTTGGGGTTGCTGCTAACTAAAACAATGGGTAGGCAATTAATTTTTAAAATTGCCTACCCTATTTTTTTATGAGTATTGAAATAAAAATATGACAACCGAAATAGTAGAATTACCTGTTTTAAAAATTGCCGTGAACGAAAAGGAACGCCGGGAGGCAATTGCTTTATTACAACAACATCAATTGCCTACTTCGGATATCGACCGGGATAAATTGCTTTACTTATTATATAAAGGCGAAAAAGTAATCGGTACAGCCGGCCTGGAAATTTTTGAAGACTGCGCCCTGCTCCGCAGCGTAAGTGTCATAAAAAAAGAACAGGGAAAAGGTTTTGGCAGGATCATAAATGAGGAAATGGAAAAATTCGTAAAGGAAAGTGGTATAAGCTGCCTGTACCTGATTACCACTTCAGCAAAAGATTTTTTTGATAAGCTGGGTTACTGTATTATCAATAGGGAAGATAGCTTATTGGCTATTAAACAAACCGCTGAGTTCACTTCTTTATGTCCTTCAACAGCAATTGTAATGAAAAAAAGAATTTAATGAAAAAAAAGATACTGTTTGTTTGTATAGAAAACAGCAACCGCTCTCAGATGAGCCAGGCATTTGCAAAAATGCTGGGTGGTAAAGATGTAGAAGCATATAGTGCCGGCAGCAAACCAAGTGGAATAATAAATCCAAAAGCCATTGCTGCCATGAAAGAACTCGGTTATGATTTAAGTAAGCACGACAGCAAAAGCCTGGTTGAGGTAAAACAATTTGCACCCTTTGATGCCGTGGTAACCATGGGTTGTGGTGATGCCTGCCCCTGGATGCCGGCCAAAAAATTTATAGATTGGCAAATACCCGATCCAAAGAATATGGAACCTGAGAAGTTTAATGAAGTACGTGATCTGATCGCCATGAAAGTAAAAGCACTGATAAAAGAATTAAATTAAAAAAAAGACCGTTTCACTTTAAGCGGAACGGCCTTTTTAAAAATAATATATTTTTTATTTTTTACTGATCTTCGATAAAAGCCGAAGTATCTCCAGGTAAAGCCAAATAATAGTAACCATCAAACCAAAAGCACCATACCATTCCATATATTTTGGTGCGCCGCCATCTGCACCTTTTTCAATCATATCAAAATCAATTATTAGATTAAGGGCTGCTAAAGCCACAACAAATAGTGAGAAACCAATACCTAATGCACTCCCTTCATGCAGGAAAGGTATTTGAATACCAAAGAAACCAAGTACAAAAGAAATTACATAAAATACTGCAATACCAGCCGTAGCGGTAAAAATAATAGCTTTAAATTTTTGAGTTGCCTGTATAATTTTAAAACTATACAACAGGTACATAGCTATTGCTGTTCCAAATGTTAAACCGACTGCATTCATTATTATATTGGGAGCCTGTTCAGCAAATGCAGCATTATAGGTAGCAGAAACAGCACCTAAAAACAAACCCTGCAGTAAAGCGTATGCAGGTGCCAAAAAAGGAGCCCATTCTTTTTTAAAGATTATAACTATAGCCACAACCAATCCGCCTATAGCGCCTGTTAATAACAAGGGCATTACATTTCCACCTTGCATAAATTCTTTCCAGGAGTAAAAGGCAGTACCCATAACCAGTAAAAACATGAACCCGAACTTATTGAGCGTTCCTTTAACAGTCATGGCATTATCAACATTTACTACACTGTCAAGTACCGTATCCTTAAATCTTTTTTCAGATAAGGTAGGGTTGCCCGATTTAAATAAATCCATAAACATAAAATTTAGAGGTCAAAATTAAGGGTTAAAAAATTATTATTTCAGCATTATACTAAGAATTAGTAAAGTTTTAAGTAATAGCATCCGGAAACTCATGATTGAGTTACTCCTTGATCTGTGCTCTTAATTTCTTTAACAGATCAACAGGTGCCCTCCAGCTATATTTATCAATAATTTGCTTTTTTATTTTTCTTTGAATTGCCGGATTTTCCAAATTTGCTTTCTCTGATTTTAATAACCGGGATATCTCATAAGCCATATGAAAAGAAGGCGATGCTTTTTCTGCCTTCATAAATTTATCCAGGGCAATAGTAAATTGGTTATTTATTAGCGCATTAAACCCATCTTTTTCAAATTGTAAAGCCAGTTTCTCAGGATCATCAACAATTTTATTTACAGATTCGGCATTTTTTTTATATTTAAATATGAGTTTGTGCAGGCTGTCAGCAGGGTTCCCTTGCGGAATTTCTTTAACTATTTTATCCGTTATTGTTTTTTGTATATTTAAAAGGCTGTCTGTTTCTATGAGTTTTGATTTTAAATCTTTTCTTACCTGATCCAAGTCATCTTTTTCATTATTTAATTCTTTTCTTTGGTCATTTAAGTCTTTAAACCCCATCCACAAAAAAATGCCGGACGTTAACATCAGCAACAGTAAAACTGAAATAAGTATGTTATTTTTACTCATAAGCTAAGCTGGTTTGCTTTTGATTTTCGGTTAAATATAAATAATGCGCTGCTCCCAAAAAACATAACGCCACCTAATGGAATATTAATAATTTTATCCTCTCTTTCTGTAGTGACCGCTGAAAAGATTATCCATATTACGGATAATATGATGACACTCAGAATAACCATAGCTACGATCTTATCTTCCAGCCTGGCAGGAATTAATCTGCGGTTGCCGATTTTTTTTGAAATATATGATTTCTCAATTGCCTTACCGAGATTTTGAAAATACTTCGAAATATTCAAATCATCATTTTTTGCCAAATCGCAAAACGAAAAATCTTCATTTGCTTTTTGTCCGTAATCTTTGCCCCCGGGTTTAAAAAACTGTTTTTTAGATAAAATTTTCCAATCCTTAAATTGGCACTTGCCAAAATAAATGGGTATAGTCAGCGTATCAGGATATTTATTAATTATTTCATTAAGCTCTGACGATATAATATATTCAGATCTAAAAAAATTGTTGGAAACACAAAAAATTGCAATTTCCGCAGTTTTTAAATTTTCCTGAATTTCTGTATGCCAATCAGATCCTACAGGTATTTCTGAGTCGTCCCAAATACTGAATTGAAAATTGGTAGAGCTGTTTAAACAATTTTTAAGCCCTTTACTAAACACATCAAAATATTCGCCATCATCGTGAGCATAAGAAATAAATACTTTAACGGATGGCATGGATATTTTAATTAAATTTTTACAAATTAGATTTAAATATATAGTAAATATAATACTTTACTTATAGTTGTGATAATAGGGGGAGGGGGCTATAAATATGAGGTTCAAAGTCTCATTCCCTATCTTTGCCAAATGGAACAGTTGATACAAAGGATCGAAGGCTTAAAAACTGAAATAACCGCTTTTAATGAAGGCGATGCTGAAACCTTTCGTATTAAATATTTGGGTACAAAAGGAATGGTAAAAGCCATCATGGGCGAAATGAAAAATGTGGCTGTCGAAAATAAAAAACAGGCAGGCCAGCTTTTGAATGAGTTTAAACTGTTTACCGAGGCTAAGTATGATGAATTAAAGTCTCAAATTTCCATCAGTAAAACAATAACAGGACCCGAAATTGATTTGACCTTACCGGGGGATCCCTTGCCATTGGGAAGCCGTCATCCCATAAGTCTTGTTAAAAACAGGATCGTTTCCATTTTTCAGCGACTGGGATTTGCAGTAGCTGAAGGTCCGGAAATTGAAGACGACTTTCATAATTTTACAGCGCTTAATTTACCCGAAAATCATCCTGCACGCGATATGCAGGATACGTTTTACATATCACAAAACCCCGACTGGCTTTTACGCACCCATACATCCAGTGTGCAGGTACGTGAAATGCAAAAGGGCAATTTACCCATCCGTATCATTTGCCCCGGGCGTGTATATAGAAATGAAACCATCAGTGCAAGGGCACATTGTTTTTTTCACCAGGTTGAAGGGTTGTACATTGCCGAAAATGTTTCATTCGCGGATCTTAAACAAACCCTTTATTTTTTCGTACAGGAAATGTTTGTCCGTCCTGGTGACCCGATCGGACGGGATAAACCTGCCTCGGCGGCAGACAGGGATGTGAAAGTACGTTTTCGCCCAAGTTATTTTCCGTTTACCGAACCCAGTGCCGAAATGGATATCAGCTGCCTGATCTGCGGCGGTGAAGGCTGCAGTGTTTGTAAAAAAACCGGGTGGGTAGAAATTTTAGGATGTGGTATGGTTCACCCTAATGTTTTAGATAATTGCGGCATCGACAGTAATAAATATACCGGTTTCGCATTTGGTATGGGTATCGAAAGAATTACCATGCTAAAATACCAGATAAAAGACCTGCGCCTGTTTAGTGAGAACGATGTACGTTTTTTAAAACAGTTTACATCTGCGGTTTAAGTATTTTTTTTATAGCTGACCCAACCCCCGTTATCAATTACTGATAACAATTATGCAATGATTCACAGAATTATGTAACTCCGGAAATTCTCATTGGCATCATAATTGAAAAGTAACAGGTATGTGTATGAAGCATACTGAATCTATAATAAAAAAATAATTTTATGACATTGAAATCTGCAATTTGCAGTTTAATTACTGCATTGGTAATACTTACATTCAGTGCATGTTCTGTTTCAAAAGAAGCACGGAGCATGAAAAAAACCATTAATGGCGATTGGGTACTTCAAACAATAACCACAGAAGGGATTACCGGGGTAGTAAAAACTAAAATATTCAATGAGGCTGAATTTGGCTGCTTTATCGGAAGTGAATGGAATTTCATTGCCAATAACAGTATGGGGAGTTACACCATTGTTGATAACACAAAAGCCTGTGTTCCTTTAAAAAGATTGATACGATGGTCCATTTACGAACCAGAGGGTCTGGCTAAGGAGTTTCAGTTTAAAAGACTTGACGATAAAAAAAATGCCATGGATAATGGAGATGGTTACCGGTTAAAGGTTAGAGAACTCGAAAGCGATCATTTTAAACTGAGATCCGAAATAGTATTTGATGGACATGCAGGAGCGATCATTTATAATTTTAAAAAAAAATAATTTATTAAAACACTGATTTATGAAAAAGGTATTGGGCAATGTAAGTTTAATAATAGCAGTTGTTATGTTGATGGCAACGGGTTGCGAAACAGCAAAGAAAACAAATAAGACACAAAGAGGAGCAGCGATCGGAACTGCTGGTGGAGCTGTAATTGGCGGGATAATCGGGAATAATGTAGGTAACAAAAATAACACTGTTTTAGGCGCCATAATTGGTGGCGTTATTGGTGGTGTTGCAGGCGGTATCATCGGAAATAAAATGGACCGACAGGCCGAAAAAATAAAAAATGAGATACCTGGAGCCGAAGTACAGAGAGTAGGCGAAGGAATTGTTGTAACCTTCAGCGAAAAAAATCCCGATGGATCTAAAATGGGTGTTTATTTTGATTTTGATAAATCAGATATCACATCAAATTCAAAGCTGGCATTGGATAAACTGATCCAAATATTTAAGGAATATCCCGAAACAAATATACTGGTTGAAGGTCATACTGATGATAAAGGAGCAGATAGCTATAACCTTTCATTATCGGAACGCAGGGCATTGGCTGTTGGTAATTATTTAAAAAATTATGGCATTTCATCATCAAGGCTTACCATTAACTGGTATGGTGAAGCACAACCAAAAGTAGAGAATGCATCAGACGCCGGCAGGGCCGAAAACAGGCGTGTTGAATTTGCCATTACAGCAAATGATAAAATGAAAGAAGAAGCAAAGAAAGAAGCAGCGGGAAAATAGTTTTCATAATAAACACCATAATGCATCGTTATTTTTGATAAATAGCGATGTATTTTTATTTATAGCAATTAAGTGCCTTGTTAAAAGTAAAAGAGAAATAATATCTTTACTTAAATCTATATTAATTAATGATAAATTCCATTTGTGTTATCGGCGCCGGCACCATGGGCAGTGGCATTGCACAAACAGCTGCACAAAGCGGTTTCTACACTTTGTTGTTTGATATCAATACGGATGTTTTGGAAAGAGCAAAAACTTCCATTCAAATAAGCCTGCAGTATTTATTGGATAAAGAAAAAATTTCTGCCGTAGAAAAGGAAACCATTAATCAACGAATACATTTCATAACTGACATCAACGATTGCCTGGCCGATATATTTATAGAAGCCATTGTAGAAAAGCTTGAAGCCAAGGTTGCCATCTTTAACCAATTGGCAGAGTTAAATCACTCTGAAGTTATTTTTGCAACCAATACTTCTTCCATATCCGTTTCCGAAATTCAGGCAAAAGTACAGCAACCACAAAGAGTGGCAGGCATGCATTTCTTTAATCCTGCACCCGTTATGAAACTGGTTGAAGTGGTAAAGGGAGATCAAACCACAGATGCGGTTGCTCAAACAGTTTATGATCTTTGTTTGCAGATGAATAAAACCCCGGTGATGTGTAAAGATGCACCTGGCTTTATTGTTAACCGGGTTGCCCGCCATTATTATCTTGAAGCAATGAAGCTGGTGGAGAATGGTATTGCAAACATTGAAGATGTTGATGAAATAATGGAAGCATCTGGTTTTAAAATGGGACCGTTTAAATTAATGGACTTAATTGGTAACGATGTTAATCTTGCAGTATCCCAATCTTTATTCGATGCCTGTAACAAAGCAGAAAGATTTAAACCATCTCCCTTGCAAATTGATAAAGTAGCAAATGGGGAGTTTGGTAAAAAGACAAAAAAAGGGTTCTATAATTACAATTAAACAATTATCCATATACAATGATATTAGTTACCGGTGGAGCTGGTTTATTAGGTAAAGAATTAATAACCCAGTTATTGAACGATGGTAAACAGGTAAGAGCGATTTATAATAAAACAGCACTTTTTGATTTTCAGAATGAAAATCTTCAGCAATTACAATGCGATATTTTAGATGTGGTTGGATTGGAAGAAACGATGCAGAATGTGGAACAGGTTTATCACTGTGCTGCCATTGTAAATTTTAATCCTAAGCGTAACCAGGAGATGTTTAAAATAAATATTGAAGGAACTGCCAATGTAGTTAATGCTGCATTGGATGCTGGAGTAAAAAAAATGGTTTATGTAAGTTCAGTTGCTGCATTGGGAAGAATAAGAGAAGGCGAAACCATAAACGAAACTATGAACTGGACTGAAGAAACCAGCAATAGTGCTTATGGCCAAAGCAAATACCTGGCAGAGATGCAGGTTTGGCGTGGTATTGGCGAAGGGTTGGATGCTGTTATGGTTAACCCGGTTATTATATTAGGACCCGGAGACTGGAATGCCGGTTCATCACAGATATTTAAAAGTATTTATGATGGATTTCCCTGGTATGCAAGCGGAATAACTGGATTTGTTGATGTAAGAGACGTGGTAAAAGCCATGATTCAGTTAATGAACAGTAATATTTCTGCGGAACGGTTTATCATCAGTGCCGAAAACCGGACTTATGCTGATGTATTTAATTTAATTGCAAAAGCATTTGGAAAAAAGCTACCTCATAAAAAAGTAACACCGGTATTAGCAAAAATTGTTTGGAGGCTGGAAGCATTAAAAAGTTATTTTACTGGTAAAGATCCGATGATCACCAAAGAAACGGCATCCACAGCATTGGCAAAAGTAAATTTTGATAACAGCAAACTAAAAAAGTTTTTGCCGGATTTTACTTACCTTAAAATTGAAGATAGTGTAGCGTATACCTGTGCTTTATTACAACAAAAGATTAACAGCATCTAATTTACTTTCGCATGATTAGTGCAATTTATATACTGAAAAAAAATATGAAATGAAAAAAATAGGTACTTCTTTACTTCTGTTTTTTATTTCTTTACCCCTTTTCTCCCAGACCGGTTATATGGTCAGCGGAAAAGTTATTGATGCAGTTACCAGGCTTCCCCTGCAGGGGGCTTCTGTATTTGCAGAAAATACGACTATTGGCACTGCTACTGATACCGGTGGCATTTTTCATTTAAGGCTGCCTGATGGTGGTTATAGCCTGGCAATAACATATACTGGGTATCAAACCGAAACAAAAAGAATTACAACGGCCGATGCCGGCAACAGCAACATTATAATTGAGATCAATAAAAAAGAAAAGTCAATGAATGAGTTTGTGGTAAAAGCAAGCTATGAAGTTAAAAACGGGTGGGAAAAATATGGTGATTTCTTTTTAGAAAATTTTATTGGTAAAACAGCAAACAGCCGGGAGTGCAGTATTAAAAACAAAGAAGTTATTAAATTCTTTTTTTATAAAAGGAAAAACCTGTTAAAGGTATTGGCAGAAGAACCTTTGGAAATTGTTAATGATGCTTTGGGTTACACCGTAAAATATACCTTGGATTCTTTTACCCATGAATATATCACACAGGTAAGCCTTTATACCGGTTATCCATTGTTTAAGGAGCTGGAACCTGTAAACGGGGAGCAGAAAAATAAATGGAAGGCCAACCGCCTGCTTGCTTATAATGGCTCCATCCTGCACTTTATGCGCAGTATGTATCAAAAAAAGTTAAAGGAAGAAGGGTTTGAGATTCAGTTCCTGATAAAAGATAACGATAAAGAAAAGGCGGTACCCTTAAAAAATTTTTATAGTGCAATGAATTATAACCTGGATGACAGTTCTAATACCGTAGATATTCAGCCTAATCAAAAAGAGGTGGCGATTCTTTATAAACTGGAAGAATCATCAGCATTATATGTAGCAGCAAATCCGGAGACATCATCCAAATTTCAACTTTCTGTTGTAACCTTTTTGCCAAATGGATCTATTGATATTGAGCAAAACGGGTACTATTATGAACAAAATGATATAACAATAACAGGTTACTGGGCATGGGAAAAAGTGGGAGATATGCTGCCATATAATTATGAGGAAAAAACAGAATCCTTTGCGCCAAAAGAAATGATTACAAATAACGTTGAGCCCATTAAGCCTGTTATTGAACAAACAACTTCTGCAACAACAGACCTGTTAACAACTGCAGCCTGGAAAATTGATGAAAGCAGGGTAATAGAAGGAAACAATATATATTATTATAAAAGAAACGGGCAGGAGAATACAATAAATTTTGACAATGATTTATATAAATTTGAAACAGGTAATACGGGTATCTATTTCTTTAACGGTCAGGAATACAAATTCAACTGGAAATATCTGGATACTGAAAAAACAAAAATGGAAATTGTAATTTTATATCCTGTACCATTAATGGTTAACCTCGAAAATATTACGCTTACTGCATCATCTTTTAAATATACCCGGTTACAAAAAATTAACGGACTTACTGTAGTAGCTATTGAATCAAGAACAATAAAATAAAAGTAGCGGGTTTCAAAAGGTAAAAGGGTTAAAATTTATTTGCCCATTACTTTTTCCCATAGCTGCGGAATTCTTTTTATCCATACCAGTTCTTTCATCTTTTCTCTGGCATCTTCAATGGGGCTTCCAAAATAAACCTTACCCCCTTCAGTATCTTTTCCAACACCGCTTTGAGCATAAATAACAGCATTGGCTCCAATGGTTAATGTTTTATTTACGCCAACCTGTCCCCAAAGGGTTACTCCATCTTCAAGGTTTACAACACCCGCAATACCAACCTGTGCAGCAATAAGGCAGTTTTTACCGATTACGGTATCATGGCCAATGTGAATCATATTGTCCAACCTGGTTCCTTTACCGATTATACTGTCATGACTAACGCCTCTGTCAATGGTACAACCTGCCCCGATTTCCACATCATCTTCAACAATTACCCTTCCGCAACTCGGCATTTTTTTATACCAAAGCTCACGGTCTTTTTTAGTATTGTAATAAAAAGCATCACTTCCTATAACAGTGCCTGCCTGTATAACCACATTATCACCAATAATACAATGATCCATAATGGATGTATTTGGATGTATGATTGTGTTTTTTCCAATGCGTACATGATTGCCTATAAATGTACCTGGATAAATAAAACTTCCTTTACCAATTACTGCAGAATCGCTGATCATTTTAGTTGATGGTTCAAATGGTCTGAAATGATTTGCAATTTTACAATACGCTTCAAAAGGATTTTCAACGATCAATAAAGCTTTTCCTTCAGGCACATTTGTTTCTTTATTAATTATGATAAAACTGGCAGCACTGTTTAAGCACTTGTCATAATATTTTGGATGGTCAACAAAAACCAAATCACCTTTTTCAACCTTGTGTATTTCATTAATACCGGTTGCCGGTTTATTACTGTTACCCACTAATTTTGCATCGATGAATTCAGCGATCCATTGCAGTGAAACGGGAGATGGGAATTGCATAAGTTAAAATTTGAGTAAAGGTACAGTGCTTTGCTTTTACTTGAATTTATCCCGGAAACTAAAAAATGAGCCCTATTTATACAGAAATCGCAAAAATATTTTTATATATTTTTTCCTTTAAAATCATCCCATATCCGGATTGAAAAGATAAAGCAATAAAAAAATATATTTATCATAAAGGGGTTTATCTTTTATAAATTAATAATACGGTTACTCCTGTAACACCTGTAAATTCAATACTTTCAGCCTGTAAATATTTTGCAGTAGTGGTACTCAAAAAAATGTTTCCTGTTTTTTTTGTTTTATTCCAGTCTTGCGGGATGTTTAATTTTGTTGTCCTTATCCACAGGCTAAAAAAAAATGTTAATAAAATTTATTGCAAATATTTTTTGGTTAGGGAAAATTATTTATAATATTGTGTAAGGAATTTGGTTCCCGGTACTTACTAACCCATCTATATAGCAAAGCTCGACTTTTAAAAGTCGGGCTTTATTATTTATGGGATATCTATTTTTTAAAAATAAAAATACAATACATGAATATTTTCGAAGACAAAAAAAGTGAATTTATAATCAGTACTGATAAAAGTAAACTGAACATCGGGTTAATTCATAATTATTTGTGTTATGAAAGTTATTGGGCAAAAAATATTCCTGCTGATACTGTAAAGAAAAGTATTGCCGGTTCCTGTTGTTTTGGTTTGTATATAAAAGAAAACAAGAATACTGATGCAATAAAACAAATAGGTTTTGCAAGAGTTGTTACTGATTATGCAACCTTTGGATATCTGGCTGATGTTTTTGTTATTGAGGCATTTCGGGGAAGGGGCCTGGCAAAATACCTGGTAAGAGAAATTTTGGATCATCCGGATTTACAGGGTTTACGAAGGTGGTTACTGGCAACAAAAGATGCACATTCATTGTATGCTAAATTCGGGTTTGCTCTTTTGGATAAACCTGAACGGATTATGGGCTTTAAACCTTTTGAAGAATATACAGAAACAAACGCATAGTTATATGCTGTAACTTGCAGCCTAAATTAAATTACATGCTTAAATCAATGACCGGTTTTGGAAGAGCGGAACAAACAGTGAATGATAAAACATTTTTAGTAGAGATAAAGGCCCTTAACGGAAAACAATTTGAACTTCAGGTTAAACTACCTCCTTTATTAAGGCCTTATGAATTTGAAATACGTAATACCCTGCAGGAACATTTAGTGAGGGGTACAATTGATTGTATGGTGACCATAAAACAAAACGGAACTTCTAAACCTGTCAATATAAATACTGATTTAATAAAAGCCTATTATAACCAGATTGAAAAACTTGCCGGAGAATTAAATATTGATACGAACTCGGTTTTAAGTGCACTACTCAGGTTGCCCGAAGTTGTAACACCAACCAACGATATTTTAAGTGAGACCGATTTTGCAGAGTTTGGCAAAGTCTTAATTGCTGCTTTAAATGATTTAAATATGCACAGGGCTGATGAAGGTGCTGTGCTGGAAAAAGACCTGATAACCAGGATCAATCATATTAATGAACAGGAAGAAGCCATTTTAATACTGGAACCTAACCGTAAAAAACGGATCAAGGATGAAATAAATCAATTACTGGAAAAACATGTGGGTAAAGAAAATATTGACAATAACCGCATGGAGCAGGAACTCATTTATTACATGGAGAAGATTGATATTCATGAAGAACAAATCAGGTTGCGCCAGCATTGCGAATATTTTAAATCAATTTTACAGGAAGCTGATGCAGGGAAAGGAAAAAAATTATCATTTATTTTGCAGGAGATAGGCCGTGAAATTAACACTACCGGCAGTAAAGCATATGATGCCGACATTCAAAAATGTGTAGTAAATATGAAAAATGAATTGGAAAAGGCAAAAGAACAGGTACTGAATGTGTTATAATTAACCGCATCTGTATAGAGTAAATGATCAATAGTAATAAACTGAATGAATAAAACAGGAATATATAAGTTCTATTTTGTGGTATTACCGGTTGTATGTTTTTTTATTACAGCGTGTAAGCATATAGATGTGTTTGAAAAAAATACCGCTATTCCAAAATATGAATGGCAAAGTAATTTTACAGCAACCGGAAATTTTATCATTACAGATACGGTTGCTGAGTATAGTATTTACCTGCTGTTACGTCATACTGATGCGTATAAATACAATAATATATGGCTTAATATTGGTTTGCAACCCCCTGGAGACAGCATGTATAATCAAAAAGTAGACCTTAAACTGGGTAATGATGCCAATGGATGGGAAGGAACCGGAATGAATGATATCTGGGAAGTTAGAAAATTACTGAATGGCGCACCCAGGAGGTTTAAAAAATCAGGTAATTACAATTTTAATATATCTCAAATTATGCGGGATGATCCTTTAAAAAATATTATAAACGTTGGTTTAAGAATTGAAAAGAAAACACCCTGATAAAGATTAACAAAACCTTTATCACAAAACATTAGTCACTCCGTTTTTACAAAACATTTCTTTATTTTGCATATTATGAAAATGAAATTATTAATCCTTCTCTTTATAACAGCAATTGCTGCAGTTGCAAATGCACAACGTTATGAATATGTACAAAAAGGGGAATTTGGTATTACTTTTGGTGCCGCCCACTATTTTGGGGATATTAATACAAGGGCAGCCATTAACCGGCCAAAACCGGCATTGGGTGCATTCTTTCGTAAACAATTTGGTAATTATGTGGGGTTACGTATAAGTGCTCATTATGCGCAATTGGGATATAGTGACACCTATAGCAAAAATGACTATCAAAAAAGCAGGAACCTGAGTTTTAATTCAAATATATGGGAGGTAGCTGTACAAGGTGATTTTAATTTTTTTAAATTTATCCCGGGCGATCCTTATTATCAGTTTACACCTTATATAACTATAGGCGCCGGCGTATTTACTTATGATCCTTATGCTTTTTTAAGCGGTAAAAAAGAATTTTTAAGGCCGCTGGGAACAGAAGGGCAGGAGATTGGTTATAACGGAAGAAAACCTTACAGTACCCTTGCTGTATGCTTTCCTTTAGGTGTTGGTATAAAGTATAATATCAGTGACAGGATGAATTTATCTTTTGAGGTAACCCACCGTTTTACTATGACTGATTATTTAGATGATGTTAGTACAACTTATATAGGAGCTAACAAATTTGCTCCTTTATCAAAAGCAGGTTTATTGCAGGACCGTTCGTATGAATTAGACCCTAACGTCATCATTGGCGTTGAAGGAAGACAACGTGGATTTAGTAAACAAAAAGACCAATATATTATAGCTGAAATAGGTATAGCACTTAATATCAGCAGTTACAGGTGTCCAACAACCGGAAATTAATTTCAATAAATACTTTTTGTTTTCAAATTAATTCGTTTATATTTACAGTCCCCAAGAGCGGAAGATATATTCTTATTTTCCTGTTTCCCAACCAAAGAGTAACGAAAGCATAAATCCTTACCATTCTGTGATGAAACCATAGTTTTTAATTATTTAACATTAAACTATGGCGTTCATTCGCAACTGCTTTTTAATAGTGGTAACAACGTTGTGCATTATAAATTCAAATGCACAAACGGTAAGTTATCCACTCTTATCTTCTCAGTTATTAAAATCAACTGCTGAAGATGCAGCAATGCTGTTACAAAAAGCAATACCGGGCAGTCATTTTACAACTCAGTCTTATTCTGTTATACCGGTTTCTGGTATTATTTTTATTTATGATACAACCATCAAAGATAACCAGGCCTGTAAAACAGAAAGTGATGGGGTTAATTTTATAAAATTTACCGCCGCTCAGGATAATGGCCTTTGCTTTGGAATTTACCAATACCTCCAAAATTCAGGTTTCCGGTTTTATCAGCCCGGTTCTGTTTGGGAAATTTATCCTTTACTTTCCTCAGCATATAAAAAAACAGATACCATTTATACTACTGATTTTAAATACAAAAGCTGGTTCATAAGTGGTGGCAATAATCGGTGGGTAATGGACAATAATGCCGGTTATGGATGGGATACTTATTTTGGTGAAAATGGACATAACCTGGCTTTATATCAGCGACGCAACGGCATGAATGGGGCATACCGGTTTACAGGGCACCGCGGCGACATGATGAGCGGAAGTTATCTTGCTGCTTTAGAGAATAATCCCTGCTATGTTGCGTGTTATAATAATTCAAGGATAGCTAACAGGCAATCAGTACCGGATGTAAATAATCCGGATGCAATGAAATTATGGTCCTCAACTATTGAACAAAAATATACACAGTATAAAAATATAATACTCGGCAATACTGCTTTATACGTTAACCAATACCGCAACTTTAATTACGGGGGGCAAAATATAGGTATAGAAGTTCCTGATGGTTCACTTTGGGGTAATTCAAAAGATAACAACTCCTGTAATTATAAGGATTATTCAAAACCAAGTGACCAACAGTTTACATTATCAAATTATACGGCCAGGCAAATTGCTGTAAATTATCCCAGCAAACATTTTCAAATATATGCTTATGCTACTCATGCTGATGTTCCGGATGAGAACATTTTGATAAATGATAAAATTGATATTCAACTGATACCTGCTGTTTATCAAAATGTAAGCAGTACAAATGGATTACGCAACCGTTGGTATAACAGGTCAAAAAATATTTCTGAATACAATTATTTAAACCTTTCGGGATGGAGTGGGGAAACACCTTCATTCTATCTGGATGATATTAAGGCAACCGTACAAATTGCAAAAGAGAAAAAAAGTCAGGGGTTGGTTTGGGAAGCATCACCGGCAAAGTTTGCAAGCCTTCCTTATTTATTAGCTGCAAATAACAATTTAAAGGATAATATTCCTATTGATAACACACTACAGGAATTTTGTGATAATATGTTTGCAGGTGCCAGCAAAACTGTTTATGCGCTTTTACAATTATGGGCCGACAGTAAAAGTATGGCTGGTGGCTTTTCAAATAAATATAAAATCCCCTTATACCTTCAAATGATTACCGAAGCCGGACAACTGACTCAGGGAGCCTCCACTGCTGTTCAGGAAAGGATAAGGGAATTAAAAGCTTATCTGCACTACATGATATTGTATTTTGATTGGGCAGGCGATTCACGAAAAGATGTAGCAAAAATTGATAAAGCTGCTGCACTTTGTATTTATTTAGCTAAAACCAATAAGCTTCAATTGGTAAATAGTTATTACTTAATTGCCATTATAACAGGTAAATATTCAACGGGCAGTAACTTTTATCAGCAATACAATAATGCAAATGGAGCGGCATATCAAAATGGTAATCTTCCTTTATTAACTGCAGCTGAAATAGATGATAATTTTCAAAAAGATAAATCTTTATATGGTAATAGTATTGATGAATATAAATTTGAATCTGCTACCTATATACAGGAGCAGTTTACTAAAAACGATCTTAATCCTCTTAAAAAGATCAGCGTTCAGTTAAGCTACAGCAACGGATTAGATTATTATAACCGTTCAGAATTTAATATAATTGCCCCCGCTGCCGGAAATTTTACGATAAATTACAACCCCCGTTTTGACATGCCGGATAAAGGGTATATCAACTTTACAGTTGAATCAAAAGACAAAGCTTTAGAAATAATAAAAGATTTTACAATCGACCGAAATGCTAAAGCAGGAACCCTGGTAATCACTTTATCTTCGCCTGGCACTTATAAATTATCGGTTTTTTCTAAATATAAATCAGCAGTTGAACTTGACATAATAACCAACGGAAATTATTTTTATAAAAACGGGCCTTTTTTGGGAACCACTACTGAAAAATACCTTACCAATTTACAGGGCATTCCCGGATATTTTTTTATACCCGGCGGGATTAATAAACTGTATTTCAGCATAAGCAACAGTAATCCGGGCGGAGCGGGTTATGCTTCAGCAGAAAAAATAAATAATGCATTTGATTTAAAAGATAATAATGGAAATACCTTACAGGCTCGATTTGTAACCCCCAATGATTCTGCTTTGTTTTATATGGATATACCCCCTGAAAGTAAGGGTAAATTTGGTAAGGTATCTAAAATGGGAATATATAACCTGGTGTTTTCAAACATCGGAAATGTTCTTTGGTATGCCGAACCAAAACCAAAACCCTGCAGTAATGCAAATTTCACAATTTCAGTAATTAATAAAAAGGGGAATTGTATTACGCAGTTAACGGCAGCTTCAAATTCAGCTGATCTGGAATGGGAAATTAATGATTTGGGCCAAACGTATACCTATTCCAAACAGTCTGTAATAGAATTACCTGATTACAGCTCTCCAAATGCTATTGTAACTTTAACGAATGGTATTAATTGTAGTGTTACTAAACGATTAAAAGATGATGATAAATTTTTACGGGCTAAAGAATCCTGCGTATCCGGGGCAGCGTTGCCGGCAATCGCTGAAAATCCGGTAATTTATCCTAATCCTTCTAATGGCATTTATAATTTATTACAAAATGGATCGGTGCTTAAGGCAAATGAAATTATCATAACCAATACACAGGGTTTACAGGTAGGTATTTTTAAAGAGGTTAAGCAAATTAATATCAGTCATATGCCTCCCGGTTTATATTTGTATAAAATGGCAGTTAATGGCCGGGTATTTAATGGTAAGCTTCTTAAATTATAAGATTTATACTAAAACACTTATTACAACTAAAATTTATTACTTTTGCCCCCCAAAGTCAGGCCCTGTGCCTGACTACTCATTTTTAGTATTTTATGGCCCTGAATGATAAAATAGACATCTTGCGTTTACCAACTCACATTGCCATAATTATGGATGGTAATGGAAGGTGGGCAAAAGAAAAAGGTGAAGACCGCTTATTTGGGCATTTGCATGGGGTAGAGAGTGTTAGAAATATTGTAGAAGGTGCTGCAGAATTAGGTATCAAATATCTTACACTTTATGCATTCAGCACCGAAAACTGGGACAGGCCCGAATATGAAGTTTCAGGATTAATGGAATTGCTGGTAGATACGATTCATAATGAAGTGCCAACCCTGAATAAAAATAATATCAGGCTGCACGTAATAGGTGATATTAATATGTTGCCTGGTGCAGCAAAAAATGAATTATATGCGGCTATTAAGGAAACCAGTGTTAACACCGGGCTTAACCTTATTATGGCATTGAGTTACAGCAGCCGCTGGGAAATAGTTAATGCAGTTAAGCAAATAGCAATTGACGTTAAAAATGGAAAATTAGATACTGAAAAGATTACACAGGAAGTATTACAGAATTACTTAACCACTCATGATTTTCCTGATCCGGAATTGATGATCAGAACCAGTGGCGAATACAGGATCAGTAACTTTTTATTATACCAGCTTGCCTATTCAGAATTATATTTTACCAATACGCTTTGGCCTGATTTCAGGAAAGAAAATTTATATGAGGCAATTTTAGATTTTCAAAGAAGGGAAAGAAGATTTGGTAAAACAGGCGAGCAGATAAAAAATAAAGAATCTACAGATATGTAGTCTGACCAATTCCCTCTTTGCACCCAAAGGCCGGCAGTCGGAAAAGTATTATGAATGAGGCAGCTGAAGGGTTAACGATTTAGGATGAGGTTAACAAATATTTTTAATTATTGGGCTTAATTTGCCGCACGTATAAGTAAAAAACAAATTGATGCAGAGGATTTACCAAAGGATTTTTTTTATTGTAACCATCAGTTTTAGCAGCCAGTTTGTTTGGGCACAAAACGACACTATACCCGTATCTGTAAATCCGGAATTACAGGAGATCTTCCAGTCAAAATTTCCGAAAGAATATATTATCGCCGGTATCAAGGTTAATGGTTCACTTGCTTTTGATGAAAACCTGTTGATTTCCATATCAGGCCTGGCCGTTGGTGATAAAGTGCAAATACCGGGCACCGATGTTTTTAGTAAAGCCATTATCAAACTATGGAAGCAAAGCCTGATATCGAATATTGAGATCTCCTTTACCAAACTTGAAGGCAAAGATTTATATATTCAGTTTGATATTACAGAAAGGCCGCGATTAGCCGAATTTAAATTCGTAGGTATTAAAAAAGGGGAAAGGGATGACCTGGAACCTAAAGTAGCGCTTGTAAAAGAAAGGGTAGTAACAGATAACATGAAATTAAGCGCTATTGAAGCCATTCGTAAATTTTATTATGACAAAGGCTTTCGTAACGTAGGGATAGACTTGAAAGAAGAAAATATACCTACTTTAAACAATGCAGTTTCTTTAACGTTCTTTATAAAAAAAGGAAATAAAGTAAGGGTTAACTCTATTAATTTCAGTGGAAATAACAGCCTTGCTTCGCCAAAGCTTAAAAAGCAGATGAAAGGAACAAAAGAGATGAACAGGATCACTTTATTTCCGGTTATAATAAAAAACCCATTCGGCGATACTGCATTAAAACAATCGTTTAAAGAATATATTCAT
This sequence comes from Chitinophagaceae bacterium, assembly GCA_031413755.1. Classification (GTDB taxonomy): domain Bacteria; phylum Bacteroidota; class Bacteroidia; order Chitinophagales; family Chitinophagaceae; genus Ferruginibacter. The sequence goes on along the minus strand of JANOFR010000004.1, from coordinate 79,423 downwards.
GATGTAGGCTTTATGTCTATAACTAAAACAAGGGACTATATCGATCCTTTTTTCAGGATAAGGGGTTTTAGTGGGGCCAAATTCAGTGAAACTAAATATATTGATGATAAAGAACAGGTTTTAAACTATTATAATTCAAAGGGGTACAGAGACGCTGTTATTTTAGGCGATACGTCAATTCTAGACAACCGGAACAACCTTAATTTATTTATAAAAGTAGAAGAAGGGAGAAAATATTATTTTGGAGACATTGTTTGGCGGGGTAACACAAAATACGGTGATTCGATTTTGAATGTTTTTTTGGGTATAAAAAAGGGAGATATCTATAACCTGGCATTATTGAATAAGCGTCTTGGCAAGGAACTTTCTGCAGAAGGTGTAGATATTGGAAGTTTATATATGGATGATGGATATCTTTTCTTCAAGGTAGACCCGGTTGAAACAGCTGTATATAATGATACTATTGATTTTGAAATACGCATGGCAGAAGGCCCTCAGCATACCTACGGTAATATTACAATTTCGGGAAATAATAAAACCAAAGATTATGTTATTCGCAGGGAATTAAGAACTATACCCGGAGAAAAATTCAGCCGTTCAGATATTATACGTACACAAAGAGAACTGGGCCAGCTCGGGTTTATTGATGCAGAGAAAATTGTTCCTAATGTTGTTCCCAATGTTGAAAATGGTACTGTTGATATTAATTGGGCAATTGAAGAAAAATCAGCCGATCAGCTTGAGCTTTCTGCAGGTTTTGGCGGTGGTATTGGTTTAACCGGAACATTAGGAGTAACATTTAATAATTTTTCAATTAAAAATATTACAAAAAGAGCAACCTGGGATCCTTTACCATCCGGCGACGGACAGAAATTGAGTGCCAGAATACAGTCAAATGGAAAAGCATTTCGTTCTTATAACTTTTCTTTTACCGAGCCATGGCTGGGGGGTAAAAAGCGAAATTCATTTACATTAGGTTATTCCAATACAAAATATGCAAATGCCTATGACAGGTTTGGAAACTATTGTAAATCATGTGGAGATACTTCTTACGTTAAAACAAGCAGTATTAATGTTTCACTTGGTAAGCAGTTGAAATGGCCTGATGATTACTTTAATCTTATTTATACATTTAATTACCAGCGTTACTATCTCCGCAATTATCCAAATATATTCAAGGGAATTAGTGACGGCCCATCTACCAATCTTAGTATAAAATTTACATTACTTCGAAATTCAGCAGGCCCTAATCCTATTTTTCCAACCGGCGGTTCTAATTTCCTGATAAGCGGGCAGTTTACTTTACCTTATTATGCATTAGGTATTACCTCACCTTCAGAAAGTCCATACCGGCATCCTGAGTTTCATAAATGGCGTATGAATGGAGAATGGTATATACCAATTGGTACGGCAAAAGGTGCAGAAAAAAATAAACAATTTATATTAAAAATCGCTGCTAAATATGGCCTTATTGGCAGGTATACAAAAAAATTAGAAATTTCACCTTTTGAACGTTTTCAGCTGGGTGATGCCGGATTAAGTAATAATTTTGCACTTTTGGGATATGATATTATTGCACACAGGGGGTACCCGGTTTATTCCAGTACCAATCCAAAAATAAATCCTGATGGTGTAACACCTACTGAGTTTTTTACTATTTTTAATAAGTATACTATGGAACTGCGTTATCCTTTCAGTACCAGTGCCAGCAGTACCATTTACGGATTGGCATTTTTTGAAGCAGCAAATGGATGGTATGATTTTAAAAGCTATAATCCATTTAAACTGCGCCGTTCTGCAGGTGTAGGTGTTCGCTTCTTTCTGCCTATGTTTGGTTTATTAGGATTTGACTATGGCATAGGCTTTGACAGGTACAACCAGAACTCTGGCCTTAAAGGTGCAGCTAAGTTTACGTTTATGTTAGGGCAGGAGCCTGAGTAATTGTTAATTTTATAAAAATTGATAATAATGAAAAAAATCTTATTTATTTCCTGTTTCTTATTGATGATAACAATAACAGCAACCGCCCAACGATATGCTGTTATTGATTCTAAATATATTTTAGATAAACTGCCTGAATATAAAGAAGCTCAAAAAGCACTTGACCAGTTTAGTGAGCAATGGCAGCAGGAAGTAGATCAAAAGCAGGCTATTGTAGATAAAATGTTTAAGGAATATGATGCAGAACAGGTAATGCTCAGCGATATTTTAAAAAAGAAAAGAGAAGATGAGTTATACAATAATGAGAAAGAATTAAGGGACCTGCAAAAAAAACGTTTTGGCTTTGAAGGAGATTTGTTTAAAAAAAGGCAGGAGTTGATAAAACCGATACAGGACAGGGTTTATAATGCAGTTCAAAAGCTGGCAGTTGAAAAACAATATGATTTTATTTTAGATAAAAGTGAAGGAATTACAGTTATCTTTGCCGACCCAAAACTTGACAGAAGTGCAGATGTACTTAGAAACCTGGGTGTTAAATAAAACATAAATAAGAGGCAGTAATGCAGCTAATATTTGAAAAAAATAAACTAATAAATAAACAAACAGTAAAACAAAAATGAAAAAGTTAATCGTAGTAATTGTAATGGCATCAGGATTTTTTAATGCCTCAGCACAAAACAAAATCGGGTACATTAATACAGAAGAATTAATGAGTATAATGCCCGAAGCCGCAAAGATCAATACAGAGTTAAGTGAATACCAGGTTTCTTTGCAGCAGCAGGGACAAACCTTACAGGCAGAAGCTGATAGTAAAAGGGACCAGTACTTTAAGGATTCTTCAGGATTAACACCCAGTATGAAAGAAATAAGAAGAGAAGAACTGGTTAAATTGTACACCCGTTTACAAAATTATGATCAGGAAGCTCAGGAAAAAGCAAACCAGTATGCACAGACAAAAATTGCACCTATACGTGAAAAGGCAATGAATGCTATTAAAGTTGTTGCTAAGGAAAAAGGGTATAACTATGTAATTGATGACTCTTCTAAAATGCTTTTGGTAAGCCCTCCGGGAGATGATTTGTTACCAGCTGTTAAAACAAAATTAAGTATAAAAGATCCGGCACCGGCAGCCACAAAGCCTCCTACTGGTAATTAATTTTAATTTTCTTAAAATGAATAAAAGCCTTCCGAAACATCGGGAGGCTTTGTTATTTTTGACAAATGAAACAACAGCCTATTGGTATATTCGACAGCGGTTATGGTGGATTAACTGTTTTAAAAGAAATTGCAGCTAAACTGCCTCAATACGATTATATATACTTGGGCGACAATGCCCGGTCGCCTTATGGCACCCGCAGCTTTGAAACAGTATATGATTATACCTTGGAAAGTGTAAAATGGCTCTTTAAAAGGGGTTGTTCCCTCGTTATATTAGCTTGTAATACAGCTTCAGCCAAAGCCCTGCGTTCCATTCAGCAAAATGATCTGGAAAAGATTGATGCATCAAAAAGGGTACTGGGAGTTATCAGGCCAACTACTGAAATTATTGGACAATTTTCCAAAACAGGGAATGTGGGTATTCTGGCCACAAACGGAACAGTTATTTCAAACTCATATCCAATGGAAATACAAAAATTTTTTCCAAAAGTTAAGGTCTTCCAGGAAGCCTGTCCAATGTGGGTACCATTGATTGAGAATAATGAGTATAATACCCCCGGTGCCGATTACTTCATCCAAAAAAATATTAATAACCTGTTACAGCAATCAGGGGATATAGATACCATTTTATTAGCCTGTACCCACTATCCTTTATTACTGCAAAAGATAAAGCAGGTTGTTCCGGCTAATATAACTGTCTTATCACAGGGAGAAATTGTAGCCGATAGCCTAAAGCTGTATTTGGAAAAACATACCCAACTTGAAGAAAAATGCAGTAAAAATGGTCAGATCTCCTTTTTTACCACTGATTCTGCTGAAGATTTTGACAATCATGCGGGCATTTTTTATGGTAAAACTGTAAAATCTGTTCATTTACACTTATAGACTTAAAAAATCTTCAATCTGCACTCTTAAATCAAATATTTCCCCTACTTTTGCCGTCCTTTCACAAACAGCAGGGATGGTGCCCTGGTGCGTGTAACAACAATGAATTTAGAAATTAATTTGTAAAAGGAAAAAATTTAGACAATGCCAGGTAAAAAAAGAACGTATCAACCACACAAGCGCCGCAGAAAATCTGTTCATGGTTTCCGTCAGCGTATGCAAACCGCAAATGGCCGTAAGGTATTAGCAAGCCGCAGAAAAAAAGGACGTCACAGTCTTACAGTTTCCAGCGAACACGGTGATAAAAAATAAGATTACCAGATTTTCCAACTGGAGATCCGGTTAAAATAATACGGTCCCCCGATGTTTCGGGGGACATTTTTATTTGTACTGCATACTCATTTGCTGCTTGGGAAAGGTGCATTTAAAATTGTCGTTGATGAGTAGGCGGTGGGGACACCGCCCACGGCGGACTGCCCTGGTTGGTGTCCTCACCAACCAGCGGCAATTTTAAATCCCTTTGAGAATTAATACCGGAAGCATAATCAGCGAAGCAGTAATTTTGACAAACTTGGAACCTGTAAAACGATATACTTTTAAAAAAGAAGAAAAGCTTAAAAGCCGGAAAACAATTGAGCAATTGTTTAAGGAAGGAAGGTCGTTTTCTAATTTTCCCTACAGGGTATTGTGGAGGTTTAATGATGCTTCACCGTTTCCATTACAAACCGGTTTTGCTGTAAGCAGCAAGCATTTTAAAAAAGCTGTTGACAGGAATCGTATTAAACGCTTAATGAGAGAAGCTTACCGCCTGCAAAAAAATGATTTACAAATTCAATTAATGAAACAGCATAAATACCTGGCCGTATTTATTATTTATGTAGGAAATGAGTTACCGGAGTATCAGTTTATTTTTGATAAAACGGGTAAAGTTTTAAACAGGCTCTTTAAAATTACAAATGAAGATACTCCGGCAATTACTTAGTTTCCCTTTCATCGCTTTAATAAAGCTATACCAATGGATTATTTCTCCATGGCTGGGGTCCAGGTGCCGGTACACACCAACCTGCTCACAATATGGTATTGATGCTTTAAAAAGACATGGTCCTGTTAAAGGATTATGGTTAACTATTAAGCGGGTAAGTAAGTGCCATCCCTGGGGTGGGCATGGTTATGACCCGGTGCCATAATACCCTTAACCCCCTGAAGGAGGAAATTGCGAAGATCGAATTGATTATTTCTGCCAATAAAAAGCTGTAACCATTTAAGATTACAGCTATGAATGTAAATTGATGAATAGAATTGCCTAAGTACAAGATTGCCCCGAAAGCTTTCGGGATAAACTGTGCCGATGAGGATCAATAGAATTTCTAAAGCCCGGCCCCAAAAGACCTCACCCCAACCCCTCTCCAAAGGATAGGGAACTCGAATTGGGCTTGTGATGTTTTAAAAATTATCGCATTTATCTTCTACACTGTTCTCCCTTCAGGGGGCGGAGGGGGCTAAAATCTTTCCGCAACTTTATTCCAGTTTACCACATTCCAAAAAGCAGCCAGATAATCGGCACGGCGGTTTTGGTAATGTAAATAGTAAGCATGTTCCCAAACATCGCAGCCCAAAAGTGGCGTTCCTTTAACATCAGCAATATCCATCAATGGATTATCCTGGTTAGGCGTTGAAGAAACTTCAAGATTGCCATCTTTTACGATCAGCCAGGCCCAACCACTTCCAAATCTTGTCATACCCGCAGCTGCAAATTTTTCTTTGAAACTGTCAAAAGAACCAAATGAAGCATTAATGGCCTCAGCCAGTTTTCCGCCAGCTGGCGGATTACCACCTGTCCCGCCTGAGGCGGAAGGAGCTAAACTCTCCCAAAAGAAACTGTGGTTCCAATGCCCGCCTCCATTATTACGAACTGCCGGGCTGATAGATCCGGCTGCAGCAACCAATTCTTCAATACTTTTATTTTCATTAGCGGTTCCTGCAATTGCCTTGTTTAAATTATCTATATACGCCTGATGATGTTTGCCATGGTGTATTTGCATGGTTTTTGTATCAATGTGTGGCTCTAATGCGTCATGTGCAAATGGTAAAGCCGGTAAAGTAAATGCCATAATGTGTATGTTTTATTTTTTAAGAAATTATTGTGTATGATAGGCTGCAAATTTACGTTATCTATTTCCTTACCAGGTTTAAAATGAAGAAAATCATATTATTTTTTATTACGTTTTTGGGAATTTATACCGGGGTTGCTCAAAAACCCCTGGAGATTTATGATACAGCCGGTGTACATCAAAAGGAAATTAAAAAAGATCTTCATCCTAAAAATGAACCGGTTTCATTAAAAGAAAAACCATCAGTTAAATTATTTCCGAACCCTGCAAAGAACAAAGTTGAGATTGAAATAAAGGGCTTTGAACCGGGCATTATACAGGTTCAGTTGTTAGCTAATAAGGGTAATCCGGTAATTGATGATAAAAGGGTTGTTTTCAGCGGCAATGAAATCATTGTTATAATGTTTTCAGAAAAACCAGGGTTGTATTTTTTAATACTGCAACAGGGCAAAAAAATCCTGCGGCATAAACTGATCATCCGGTAATTACCTGCGTGCTTTAAAAAAATCTATCATCAATTTGGCACATTCATCTTTTAAAACGCTGCTAACCACTATAGTTTTGGGGTGAAAAGGAGCCCCCTCCCGGCCTCCCCCCAGAGGGGAAGAGAAGCCACAACATTTCCTGTAACCATTCTTTTCATCATCAGCGCCATAAACAATTCTGCCAATTTTGCTCCAGTAAAGGGCACCGCTGCACATCAGGCAGGGCTCCAGCGTAACATACAAAGTTGCTTCCGGTAAATATTTACTGCTTAAATAATTAAACGCTGTGGTTAAGGCCAGAACTTCGGCATGGGCAGTACTATCATTCAACAACTCTACCTGGTTATGGGCCCGGGCAATAATTGTATCATTCATAACAATTACGGCACCAACCGGAACTTCTTCCATGTCAAATGCTTTTTGCGCTTCTTTCAGGGCCTGTTGCATATATTGTTCATCTGTCATACATTCCAATTTATTACCTGTACCGCGTAGTTTTATTTAATAAAACCTGATAATTGATACCTAAAAAAAATGGGCGAATCAGTACCTTTCAGCAAATTTAAATGTAATGGACAACTTAATACAAATGCGAAACTATTTTAATAGTGGCATAACCAAACCTTTTTATTTTAGAAAAGAGCAATTGAATAAATTACGTGAAGCTGTAAAAAAATATGAAATGCAGATACACGCAGCATTGTATACTGATTTAAAGAAGAGCCCGGAAGAGTGCTGGGTTACAGAAACGGGTTTTTTATTATCGGAGATCAGTAATACAGTAAAGCATTTAAAAAGCTGGATGCATCCCGAAATGGTTTCTACCAATTTATTAAACATGCCATCAAAAAGTTTTGTGATGCAGGAGCCATTAGGTGTTATTTTAATTATCAGCCCCTGGAATTATCCTTTTCAGTTATTAATGACCCCACTTGCAGGAGCAATTGCAGCAGGCAATTGTGTTATTCTTAAATCATCTGAATTTGCTCCAGCAACATCTTCAATAATGAAACAGATGATTGAAGAAACCTTTGATAAAAACTATATTCAGTTTGTGGAAGGAGACGGTGCTGTAGTAATACCTGAAATGATGAACAATTTCACTTTTGACCATGTTTTTTATACCGGCAGTACCACAGTGGGTAAAATAATTTATAAGATGGCTGCCGAAAGGCTGGTGCCGGTTACTCTTGAACTGGGAGGTAAAAGTCCATGCATTGTTGAAGAAGATGCCAATATTAAAATTGCAGCCAAACGTATTGCCATGACCAAGTTCAGCAATGCAGGGCAAATGTGTGTGGCACCTGATTATGTGCTGGTGCATGAAAGCAAAAAGGACGAACTGATTACCGGATTAAAAAATTCGATACAGAATTTTTTCGGAGATAAACCTGAAGAGAGTTATAATTATGGCAAGATCATCAATGAAAGGCAATTTGACCGCCTGGTAAAATATTTACAACTGGGGCAAATCATATGTGGGGGCAGAACCGATAAAGAAAAACTTTTTATAGAGCCAACTGTTATTTCAAATGTAAGTATGGATACGGATATTATGAAAGAGGAGATATTTGGCCCCATTCTTCCCATCATTTCTTTTGGCAGCAAAGCAGAGGCGCTGAAAATAATTGAACAAAATAAAAACCCTTTGGCGTTTTATGTGTTTACATCAAGCAGTACAAAAGAAAAAGACTGGCTGAACAGTGTTGCTTTTGGGGGAGGCTGCGTAAACAATGCAAGCTGGCATTTAACCAATCATAATTTACCATTTGGCGGCAGAGGTTTCAGCGGAAGCGGGCAGTATCATGGCAAATATTCTTTTGAAACCTTTAGTCATAAAAAAGCAATTATGAAAACACCTACCTGGTTTGACCCGGCAATAAAGTACCCGCCGTTTAAGGGAAAGATGAAACTGTTTAAAATGGTAATTAAATAAATATTTTATCAAAGGATAATTGCAGAAGATTAAAAAATACAGCAGGGTTAAAAAAACTTTCATAGTACTATTGTTACTAATGATCGCTTTTTGGAGCTTCGTAGAAATATCAAACAGAAATTCAAAAAATATGACAGCCAGACAAAAAGTTTTAAAAACAATTTACCCGGTTTGGATATGGTTTGCCGGCAAGAAAGGTTTAAATACAAAGAATCTCTCTAATGAAAAGGCAATGCCTGCTATATCTTTTTATTCTTTAAAAGATACTGCTATTGACGGTAAAGTTTTTGATTTTGAAAAACTAAAAGGTAAAAAAATAATGTTGGTGAATACAGCATCAGACTGTGGTTATACCGGGCAATATGATGATCTGCAGAAACTGAGTGAACAGTTTAAAGATAAACTGGTAGTAATAGGTTTTCCGGCAAATGACTTTAAAGAACAGGAAAAAGGAACGGACGAAGAAATAGCTTCTTTTTGTAAAAAGAATTTTGGTGTAAGTTTCCCGTTGATGCAAAAAGGCAGTGTAATTAAAGGCGTTAATCAAAATAAGATATTTGAATGGCTAACTGATTCTACCAAAAACGGCTGGAACAACCAGCAACCATCATGGAATTTTTGTAAGTTTATAGTAGATGAGCAGGGCAGGCTCACCAATTTCTTCGGATCAACCATTGAGCCTTTGGGAAAAGAAATATCAACAGCTTTAAACCAGTAAAATACTTTTATGCTTGAACAAAGAGATTTCAGTTTCATTTACAGGTATTTCATTGCAGAAAAACAGGAGAGCCTGTTATTTCTTATCGTTGGCATTGTTGCCGTTTTGCTTGCTATTGTATTTTGGTTTTTTATAAAAAGCAATCCATCTTTTTTTAAAGGTGCCGCCATTCCTTTATTAGCCATTGGCCTCATTCAAATAGTTGTTGGCTATTCTGTTTATAGCAGAACTGATAAACAAAAAGCCGGCATAGCTTATAACATTGGTATTGAGCCGGTTTCATTTGTTAAGCAGACAGAACTTCCCAGAATGAAAAAAGTATTGAAGCGCTTTGTGATTTACCGATGGGTAGAGATTGTTTTTATCATCACAGGACTTGGTTTAATTTTTCTATTCAGATCTAATCCAGATAAAACATTTTGGTATGGCTTTGGGGTAGCGCTTGTTATACAGGCTGTAATTATGTTGGGAGCTGATTATTTTGCAGAACAAAGAGGAAAGATGTATACTGAAGAGTTGCAGAAAATAATTGCTTAGCATGGGTCGGGACGCTTTAAGCGGCCTAAACCCTAATATGATTAATAAAACATTTTAATTAACTCTTCACTCATGTTGTAATCTAACCTGTTAATTATATCATTTTTGGTTAACCCGGTCAGTTCAAAAAATATCCCTTTATTACACAATATGCCTTTCCGGGCATCAATATAATCCAGGTAAGATGACCACTGCCATTCTTTTAAGTTATTTACCAATCCAGCTTCAAAGGGATTATTATGTACATAAAAGAAACAATTTTCCAGATAATTTTCCTGTTTGCCTTCAATTTGTTCTGATAATATTTTAGCTTTTGTCTTTTGTTGAAACAAAGAGCCGACAGTATTATTTTGCTTATTAATGGCCTGGGAATAACTGCTTAGAAGAATACCAACACGGTATGAAAATTCCTGCATTGGTTTGCCACCAAATGATTTTCTTTCTGTAATACTTTTCTCATTTGTTTGAATAATGATATGAAAATGATTTGGCATGAGACAATAACAGATAATTTCTGAACAGGTAGCCAGTTGCTCCCGTATCTTTTTAATATAGAAAATATAATTATCATCATTAAAGAAAATGTTTTGTTTATTGTTTCCCCTGTTGTAGATGTGATAAAATTCATTTTGTATGAGGTGCATGCGGCTAATTTGAATTTTAGAGTCGGGATGCTTCAAGCGGCCTGAATCCTAAAATACAAATTAAATCATCACCCAGGCTACTTTTTTACTTCTTAATCTATAGTTAGTGTTTGTGAAAAAGAGTTCAGGTAAATCCTTGCCAACAAGGGTTCAGGCCGCTCCTTCGCTTTGCTCAGATCAGCGTCCCGACCCTTGTTATACCGGGCATTTTTCATGATAATTTATTAACTCAATCGGTATCTTCTCAAACTCATATCCGGCATACTTAATATTAATTTCATCCAGCACTTCGTCAATCTCCTCGACAGTAGAAAGCGTAACTAATCTTAACCGGTAATCTTTTATACCGGGTAATCCTTTTAAATAATTGGTGTAATGCCTGCGCATTTCAAAGATGCCAACTTTAGGCCCCTTCCATTCAAAAGATTTATGCAGGTGTTTTTTACAAACAGCAACCCTGTCTTCAATGGAGGGTGACGGTAAATGTTCGCCGGTTTTTAAAAAATGTTTTATTTCATTAAATATCCAGGGGTATCCGATAGCAGCCCGGCCTATCATAATTCCATCAATGCCATATTTGTCTTTGTATTCAAGTGCTTTTTCCGGGCTGTCAATATCACCATTTCCAAAAATGGGTATAGTAATTCTTGGATTGTTTTTTACTTTACCGATCAGTTCCCAATCTGCCTTGCCCTTATACATCTGCGATCTTGTTCTGCCATGAATGGCCAATGCTTTTATACCTACATCCTGTAAACGTTCGGCAACTTCTTCAATATTTTTTGTATTATCATCCCAACCCAATCTAGTTTTTACAGTAACAGGCAGCGAAGTTGACTTAACCACTGCAGCTGTCAAACGCACCATCAAATCAATATCTTTTAATACACCTGCACCAGCGCCTTTTAAAGCTACTTTTTTTACGGGACAACCAAAATTAATATCCAGCAGATCAGGATTGGTTACATCAACAATTTTTGCAGCAAGCGATAAGCTTTCTTCATCGCCACCAAAAATCTGGATGCCTACTGGTTTTTCATAATCAAATATGTCAAGTTTTTGACGGCTCTTAATGGCATCACGTATCAATCCTTCGCTGCTAATGAACTCGGTGTACATCAGATCGGCACCATGGTCTTTGCAAACGGCACGAAATGGTGGGTCACTTACATCCTCCATGGGTGCCAGTAAGAGTGGAAAATCAGGTAATTGTATGGGACCTATGTTTGGCATTTTATTTTTTAAACCTATTACACATTGTATATTGCGAGGGCAAATTTACAACTAATCAGCTTAGCTATGGAATACAGGAGTGTAAAAGGGTTTACCGGATGGGGCCAACTGGGGATTTTACTGGTTTTTTTAGGAGCAGGCTTTATACTTGCTGCAGGCGTTCAGTTAATAATAGGATTGCAGCTGATACCTGCAGGCTTACCGGCCGATAAAATGGGAGATGCCATGGTTAAAGCGCTGACGCAACCCGCGAATATTACTTTTGCCAGGCTTTCCCAGGTTTTGGGAACCTTTTGCCTTTTATTTTTACCCGCTGTATTGTTTCTGCTGGTTTGCCATGGTAAAAATAAATTCTGGTTAGGTTTTAACAAACACATCAATGCGGGGCAGATCATTTTAGGTTTTTTTCTTATTTTTTTAGCCAATGTAATTGCTAACCCCCTTGCCGATCTGAGTAAAATGATCCTGGAAAATTTTCCGAACCTGAAAGCGATTGGAATACAAATGGAAGATGCCTACACAGAACAGGTAATGGCATTAAGCAATTTAAAAAGCTGGGGCGAATTTTTTATGGCCATTGTCATCATGGCTTTTTTTCCGGCATTTTTTGAAGAAATATTTTTTAGAGGTGCGGTACAGAATTTACTGGAGCGCTGGTGGAAGAAACCTTTATTGGCCATATTGGTTACTTCCTTACTGTTTAGCCTGATACACATGTCGGTGTTTCTTTTTTTAAGCAGGTCGGTGCTTGGTTTTGTTTTGGGACTGATGTACCAGCGCAGTAAAAATTTATGGGTAAACATTGTTGCCCATTTTTTAAATAACACAGTAGCAGTAATTCAGTTGTTCTGGATATCGAGACATGCACAAAAAGTGGAGATTGATAAACTCGATCCTGATGTTCCCTGGTGGGGTGGTTTGATAGCACTTACAATTACTGTCGGGTTGTTTTTGCTTTTTGAAAAATGGTCTGCTAAGAACCGAAAACAAATTGCCTTTGAAGAGCAGGACCTTCTGGAACATGCAGATATTTTACATTCCTTTCCCCCAAATAAAAAAACATAGTATTGGCATTCAATTTTCAAACATTTAAAACAAGGGCCTTAACAGCGCTGCTTTTTGTGGTAGTAATGCTGGCCGGCTTGCTATGGAATTTCTGGAGTTTTTTGATCTTGTTTACGGTGATACATTTCGGGTGCTGGTATGAATTTGTGAAACTGATGAAAAATATTTATTCTGATAAATATTTGATTTATTGTTTTATTGGGTTGATATACATAACACTGCCATGCGTTTTAATACTTATTTTATACAAACAACCGATTGATATTAATATTCATGATACTAATATTGTTTTTGCAAAAGGAACTATTCCTTTAACCATTTTTGCAAGTATCTGGATAAATGATACCATGGCTTACATCGTTGGGTCTTTTATTGGTAAAACTCCCCTGACAAAAATTTCTCCTAAAAAAACTATAGAAGGTACATTGGGTGGGATTATTTTATGTATTGGCGTTATTGGATTATTGACCCATGTTATTTTTGATAGCCTGAACGTTACTTTTTTGGGCATGGTACTGGCCGCTATTTGTGCCATCTTCGGCACTGCAGGCGATCTTTTAGAAAGCAAATTAAAGCGGATGGCTGATGTTAAAGACAGCGGCAGCTTCATGCCGGGGCATGGTGGTTTTTTAGACAGGTTTGATTCCATGCTGATTGCTGTACCTGCCGTTTGGGTTTTTGTGTATTTTTTTATGTAGTGATAAAGAAAAGAAATTCTCCTAACCCCTAACTCCTAACTCATAACTCATAACTCATAACTCTTTATCTTTGCAACCTAATCTAAAATAATGACCATACACAGGGAAGGATATAAAAGTATTGCCATTGCTACTTTAATTTTTGGTGCCATAAATTTATCCGTATACTTTTTCTTTAGTGCCTCCATGATGTGGATCTGTAATATCATTTTTATACTCACCCTGGGATTATTATTATTTCTTATATCTTTCTTCCGTATACCAAACCGCAAACTTACCATCATCGATGGTGCCATTGTAGCACCTGCAGATGGAAAAGTAGTGGTGATTGAAGAAACAACCGATGTGGAATATTTTAAAGACAAGCGCCTGCAGGTTTCAATTTTTATGAGCCCGGCCAATGTGCATGTGAACCGTAATCCTATTGACGGGGAAGTAGTATATAATCGTTATCATAAAGGCAAATTCCTGGTGGCCTGGCACCCAAAGTCATCAACCGATAATGAACGCCATTCTGTAGTAATAAAAAATGATCATACCGAGATATTGGTGAAGCAGATTGCCGGAGCCTTAGCCAAACGTATTGTAAATTATTTACAAGTGGGACAAAAAATAAAGCAGACCGAAGAATTGGGCTTTATTAAATTTGGCAGCAGGGTAGACCTGTTATTGCCTATTGGTACCCGGGTAAATGTTACGCTGAACCAGGCTGTAAAAGGCGGTGTAACTGTGATTGCTACCTTATAACATTTAACAACTTAAAAATTGGAACATTGCAATTTCTGGCCTATTTTTACGTTTGTTAAATCAAACTAAAATATAATCATGAAAAAAGTAATTTTATTAGCTACCGCATTTATGTTTGTTACCGGAGTTGCTTTGGCCGATAATGGTAAAAAGAAAAAATGTGCCAAAGGTAAAACCTGTTGCAGTACTGATGCAAAGGCTAAAGATGCAAATGCTAAAGATTCAAAGGCTTGTTGCAAAGACAAAAATAAGACTACTGCAAAAATGTAATGAACTTGCAAAAACTGATTTAAAACCTTTCTGACCGGAAGGTTTTTTTATACCCCCGATTTAAAAAATGGATTCTAATTCCTTTAAGTGTGTAACCGTGTAGGTAGGTTTTATTTCGGGCACTGCATTTATGTGATTTACAAAAACAGTATCCATTCCGGCATTCATTGCACCCTGTATATCGGCATCCAGGTTATCGCCAATCATAATACTTTCAGCTAATGATGAGTTTGCTTTATTCATTGCAAAATCAAAGATCTCTTTTTGGGGTTTTAAACTGTTGCTCCCTTCAGATGTTATCACATGCGTAAAATAGCCACTCAATCCACTGTTATTTAATTTACTCCATTGTGTATTTTCAAAACCATTGGTAATTAAATGCAGGTCATAACCTTTTTCAGTCAGATAAGTTAATATTTCAATCGTATGGGGAAAGAGTATTTTTTTGGTTGGTAATATCTCTAAAAACCTTCCACTCATATCTTTTGCAAGCAATTCATCAGCAATTTTAAAATCCAGCATCGTACGCCACATCCTTTTCCATTTCAATTCATCTGAGCTGATCAGTCCTTTATGGTAGCGGTCCCATAACACTTCATTGTGAAATAAATATTTGGGATAAAAATCTTCAAAAGGAATATTTATCTTCCTGTTAAGGTCGAGAACAGCATATAATTCTAAAAGCGTTTCTTTGGCATTGGCATCAAAATCCCAAAGGGTATGATCAAGGTCGAAAAAAAGATGCTTGTATTGGGGCATTAGATCTTACAAAAAAATTTAAATGAAGAGAATATTAACTTTACTTATTATTGCAAGATAACCATTTAAGAATTTACAAATGAATATAGTAATAACCGGCGCATCAAAGGGATTGGGTAAAGCCATTGCAACTGAATTTGCTGACGATAAACAGGGCCATACTTTTTTTCTGTGTGCAAGAAATAAACAAGATCTTGAAACAACCGGAAAGGAATTGCAGGGAAAGTTCCCCCGGATTAATGTGTATACTAAAACCTGCGATATGGCAGATAAAAAAGAATTGACAGCATTTGTAAACTGGATTTTTTCTTTTTCAGAAAAGATCGATATCCTGGTAAATAATGCCGGTATTTTTTTCCCTGGAAGTGTACATAATGAAGAAGAAGGGATGCTCGAAAAGATGATGGCTGTTAACCTTTACGGTACTTATCATTTAACCCGGTTATTATTACCAGGTATGATGAAACAGGGTAGCGGCCATATTTTTAATATTTGTTCCATTGCCTCATTGGATTCTTATGATAATGGAGGTTCCTACAGTATCAGCAAATTTGCTATGTACGGGTTTAGTAAAAACCTGCGCGAGGAAATGAAACCTTATGGTATTAAAGTTACACATGTATTGCCTGGAGCAACTTTCACCGATTCCTGGAGTGGCAGCGGCATTGACCCCAAAAGGATCATGGAAGCTGCCGATATTGCCAAAATAGTTTATACAGCCGCACATCTTTCTGCACAGGCCTGTGTTGAAGAAATTATTGTGAGGCCGCTGTTGGGGGATTTATAAAATAGTTAATGACCCGGTTTAACAATTTATTTCGATCATTTACCCTTTTTGATCCTTTCAGGCAAGCCCCAATCCGCTATTTTTGTTTCTGTAATGATGCGTTTAATTTTACAAAAAATAACATTTTCTCTTTTATTGCTCACCGGTATTCATGCCGGAGCGCAGGTAAAATTTGTAGCCAGTATTTCTCCAGCTGAAATTGGTAAAAATGAATTTGCCCAGCTTAAACTAATGGTTGAGAATGCAAAAGAAGTAGAACAGATAACCCCCCCCAATTTAAAGAATTTTATGATCGTCAGCGGACCTAACCAGGAGAGTGGTATGAGTATGGTTAATGGCGTTGTAAAAAAATATGTTGCCTTAAGTTTTATTATCAAACCAAAAGCTATTGGTAATTTTTCCATTTCGCCGGCTTTTGCAAAAGCTGATGGTTTGGATTTAAGGAGCAATGCTGTTAAACTTAAAGTAACTGCAACCGTTTCAGGCAATAATCCCGGCATTAATTCCTTTAACACTCCTTTTGCCGGAAGCGTTCCATTTGTCGAGCCTGCTCCACGATCATCATACAGTGATTATGTTTTACGAAAAGGAGAGAACCCCCTGGAAAAAATAAATAAGAACATGTTTGTAAAGGTAGAGGTAGATAAAACTTCCTGCTATGTTGGTGAACCGGTTATTGCAACTTATAAATTATATACCCGGTTAAGGAGTGAAAGTAATATGATCAAAAACCCCTCCTTTAACGGGTTTTCTGTTATTGACCTGCAACAGCCTGATGACATGATTTACAAAACCGAAAAACTGAACGGAAGAGCATATAATGTTTATATAATCCGTAAAACGCAGCTTTATCCTTTATTAGCCGGCAACCTGGAAATAGGTATTGCTGAAATTGAAAATATAGTGAGCTTTATTAAAGCTGAATATGTAAATCAGCAACCCGATGTTTTTAATGACATATTTCGTGATTTTGCTGATGCAACCATTCCGCCCGGCGGAATGGAAAATCATAAAGTTACCTTGCAGAATAAGCCAGTAACCATTTTAGTTAAACCTTTACCGGATAAAAATAAACCGGCAGATTTTAAAGGGGCCGTTGGTAATTTTGAAGCAGAAGTTACAATGGAAAAAAATAATTTTACTACAGATGATGCAGGCAAACTTGCTGTGATCATAAGCGGTGAAGGAAACCTGCAGATGATCAATGAACCTGAAATACCCTGGCCGGCGGGAGTAGAAGGATTTGATTCAAAAGCAACCGATGATCTGTTTAAAGGTACAGTACCCGTTAGCGGAAGGAAAATATTTGAATACCCTTTTACAGTGGCTAAACAGGGTATTTACATTATACCTGCTTTACAATTTAGTTTTTTCGACAGCCGTGAATCAAAATATAAGGTGATCTCAACAAAACCGCTTCAGGTTAGTGTAACTAAAGGAACCGGCAAACCCCAAAAAATACCTGTAGATGATAATGCCCACGCAAAAGATAATTACCTGACAAAATTTTTCAGTAACCGGTTACGTGTTGTAAGTATTATTACTTTGCTTATTATAACCGGATTAATTATCTGGTTGAAGCGGGATACCCAAAAGGAAAAATTTATCAGGGCTTCGGTTATTAAGCAGGAAGAAAAGAATAAGGAAGGTAAACCCGTTGAGGAAATTATGCTTGGGCAGCAAAACCCGCTGGCTGCGGCAGCCGAATGCCTGTTAATGGGAGCGTGTAAATCATTTTATAAGGAGTTGAATAAGGGGCTTAAAAATTATTTATCCAAAAAATTTGATATTGCACCCGAAGAATTGAATAAGAAAAATATAAGTGAACAACTTGATAAAAAAGGGATTACAAATGAAATAGCTATACAGCTGCAGGAGTTGATGGATGAAATAGAATGGCAGTTGTATACACCATTTGTTGATAATGAAAAAATGAAAGGAATCAATGACCGGGCAAATGATTTGATCCAGTTATTGAATACCTATCGCTTTTAAGCAAAAGTAAATTTATAGCCCACACCCCTTACTGCATGAAAATATAGCGGGTCCCTGCTGTCTTCTTCAAAATATTTACGGAAGTTTAGAATAAAATTATCAATGGTTCGGGTAGTAGGGTAAACATTATAACCCCAAACTACCTGTAAGATCTTTTCACGGGTTACCACCTCATTTTTATTCTCGATCAAAAGTTTAAGCAACATGATCTCTTTTTTTGTAAGCGTTATTTTTGCACCGCTTTTTGTATAGGCTTCAGATGCTTTAAAATCAATTTTATTTTTACCGAAAGTATATATTTCAGGTAAGGGTTGTTTTGTACTGAGGCGTTCACTTTTTTTAATAAGGTTGTTTACCCTTATTAATAATTCTTCTAGGTTAAAGGGTTTGGTAAGATAATCATCAGCCCCTTTTTTTAAACCCAAAACCCTGTCGGCACTGCTGTTTTTTGCACTCAGTATCAGTATAGGTATATCAGGGTTACTCAACCTGATCGTTTCGCAAACGGTAATTCCATCTATCTCGGGCAACATAACATCCAGGATGATCAGGTTAAAATATTCTTTTTGTACAGCTTTTAATGCTTCGGCACCATCATAAGCACCGGTAATTTCATAACCTTCCAGTTCCAGGTTCAGCTTGAGTGCTTCCTGTAAATTTTCTTCGTCTTCAACCAGTAATATCGAGAATTTTTTATCGGACATATTTAAAGCTATGATTTTTCGATAAATGCATGTAAGGTAACTGTAAAAATAGCGCCTGATGGGTTATTCTCTGTCACGGCAATGTTAGCATTATGCTGTTTGGCAATTTTTTTCGACAGGTAAAGCCCCAGCCCGGTTCCTTTTGCCGCTTTAGTGGCCGAATTGCCCACCCGGTAAAACTTGCTGAATATTTTATCTCTTTCTTCAGGGGCAATTCCCCTGCCCTGGTCTTTAACCTGAAAAATGATCTTATCTTTTTCTTCAGATAATGATATGGTTACCGGCATTTCTTTAGTGCCATATTTTATAGCATTGTCGATAAGGTTGTTTGCCAGTATTTGTAATAATAACCTGTCGCCATTAATAAAAACTTCGGGGGCAATATGGGTTTCTATTTTTTGCTGGGGGTAGCGGCCGGCAAAATCCCGGACACAATTGCCAATCAATTCGCTGATATTAGTTTCTTCATTGGTTATGCGGTAGCCACCTGCTTCAATCTGGGAGGATAATAACATGTTGTTGCAAAGTGCATTGAGCCGGTTGGTTTCCTCCAGGGTAGTTTGCAATAATCTTTGCTGTTGTTGCTCATCCAGTTTTCTTTTTTGCATGGTCTCCAGGTTCAGTTTGGCAACAGCTATAGGGGTTTTTAATTCATGTGTGATGGCAATCATAAAATTTTGCTGCTGTTCACTTATTTTTAATTCACGCCTTACGGCCCTGAAAACGAAAATGGCACCGGCAATGATCAGCAGAAAAAAAGTAACACCCTCGCCAAGATATTGTGCGGTCTTTCTTTTTTCTAATGATTTAATTTTAACAGATGCGGCCGCGTAATTATTATCTGTTTGATGTAACTGCTCCATTTCATATTGAGCCATTTGTTGGTTTTGCCGGTTTAAAGCAATGAACCACCAGATCAATGCTGCTAAAATATAGGCCAGCAAAAACCAGTATAAAATAAATATATAGCGGAGTTTTTTTGTTTTGTTAAACATTAGAAAAGTTTAGCAAAGGTATGTTGTATAATTTAGTGAAACAGTTATGAACGCAGGTCTGTAAGTTTCCTTTCTGAATGGTTTAATCAGGCGGTCATTAGCGCAGGGATATTCATTCAGGATGGAAATGATATCAGGGTTTAGAAATAGGATAGTACTAACAATAACTAATTGCTAATTCCTTTTATCCAGTCCCCAGCTTAATTTATTCCTTAAAGTTTGTAAAAAATTATTTTCATTAAGACGTATCAGGTTGATGCCAAACTCCTCTTTTCGTACTGCCAGTTGAATTTCTTTGGTAACAATTTCGCGGCGGCTGTCTAAAGTGCATAAAAAACCATCTGTTCTTCCTTCTACTTCAAAAGAGATAATATTGGTATCGGGTACTACAAGGGGACGTATATTAAGATTATGCGGCGAAACCGGTGTAATTACAAAACTGCCACTATCGGGAAAAACAACCGGGCCATTACAGCTTAAAGAGTAGCCGGTTGATCCGGTAGGTGTGGCAACAATTAATCCATCGGCCCAATAGGTATTTAAAAACTCACCATTTAAATACGTGTGAATTTTTATCATAGGGGATGAATCTTTTTTGTGCAGGGTAAATTCATTTAAAGCATAAGGTACATCGCCGAATAAAGGGATATCTGCATCTAAATGTATGAGTGTTCTTTTGTCTAAAACATAGGTCCTGTTAACCAGGGCTTCTATTGCAGGATGTAAATCTTCCTTACCGATATTTGCTAAAAAGCCTAGACGGCCGTAGTTAATACCTACAACCGGAATACCACTGTCTTTAACCAGGGAAACAGTGTCTAATAATGTTCCATCACCCCCTAAACTGATGATACAATCAATACTGTCATCCAGATCTTCGGATGAATTGAAAGTGGAATACTTTGCCTTGATATCAATTGCAGAATAGAACTGGTTGAAAAAGTCCTGGTAAAATACAAGCTCCACACCACTTAATGCCAGTTCATCCAGTAACTGGATAATATCCTGGTGTTGATTATTTTCGATACCACGGCTGTAAATTGCTATTTTCATACTACTGTTCCGCCCGCAGGCGGAAAACCTGGTGTTTTGTTAGTTATTAAAAACCTGATTGATTGTGTAAAAATAAACCGTTTTCTTTTAATTGGTTAAAACTGTATTCAAAACGTAGGTTTATATCATACAAGGTAAGAATATCTATGCCAAATCCGCCGGAATAGAGTAAGCGGTTATTCAGATTGGTTGAATATTTTTTTTTAGTATAAGCGTAACCTATATCAGCATAGGTTTTTGCAAAAACCGTAAAAGGTATTTTTGTAAAAAGTTTTGGGAAGACCCGGAACGGAATATTGAAAGCAATGATCTTTTTCTTCAGGGTAGATTTTACAAGCGCTGTAGCAACGGCATCAATAACATAGTACTCTAAACCCCGCAAATAAATTTCGCCATAACCAAGCCCACGCTGGTTTATATAAGCCTGGTCGAAGGGTAGTTTTATTTTCCCGTTAAGCTGAATACTGCTGTACCAATTTTTGCCCAAATCAATATATTTATTAAACCCGGCTTCAACAGTTAACATATTAATGCCTCCGGTAAAACCCAACCCTCTTTTTTGCAGGGTAAGGAATGAGGTTTTACCGGTTAAAGGATAGGAACCATTATTTACATTGGCATATTGAAGGGTATAAATAAGATCAACAGCGCCTTTTGAAGTAACAGAATCTTTAAAATAGTTTGGGTTATATTTTTGAGTTATTACTGAATCGGCTATTTTTAAATAGCTATAGGACAAAGAGAAAATATGCCTTTTGAATAATCCCCTGCGGATTATATACCCCATATTTATATACCAGTTTTTGAAAACAAAATCAGCTTTAGCTTTTGTTGCCGAATCTGACGGGTAAAATAATAATGAATCTTTATTGTTTGTTTTATAGGCCAATTCTCTTTTTTGTGTAAAGCCACCTCCAATGGTAAAACCTTCGGTTAATGCTTTATTACTGTAAGGGGCCGTATAGCTGAAAGAAATATTTCTGGAATACCCGTTAATTAAATAAATACGTAATTGATCCCTTCGCCCGCTAAGATTGTAATGCACGAATTTTATGCCATAATTCACCCGGCTGAAACTGGCGTTATAGGTTTTATACCATTCATTAAAGTTCCGGTCAACCCATTTAAATTGCGGAACAGGAAAAAGATACCAGCGCTCCGTAACATGTACAATAATATTGATGTTATAAGCATCAATGGCCAACAGTTCAATTTTAACTTCATTAAAAAGAGTCGTATTGTAAACCTGAAACCTTGCCTGTTCCAGCTCCTTTTGTAAACCTGCTATTAAAAGGGAGTCCCCTTTTTTAAACTGTATTTCGCGGTAAACAATATAGATCTTGGTTTTTTTTGTACCGGTTACCATGAGGTCTTTTATACATACCCTGTTGGAATGATTGCCGGCGAAAAGGGAAGTGTCGGTTAGGGTAATGTCGGCTGTCTTTGATTTTTGTGCATAAGAAAACAGGAAAGATAAAAGAACCAGGCTGCAACAAAATATTTTTTTCAATTCAGTCATTACAACAATACTTAATTACACAGTTAGGGAAATAAAAATAACTGATATAAGTTGAAAATAAACAGGGAAGAAAAATATACGTTAAATATCCAGGTAGTTCATCAGGTGGCGGTAGTTACTGTGAACCTCATTTTCAAAATTTTCGTTACCAAAATAATAGATAACATCAAAATCATACCGCTCAAAGGTTGCAACTATTGCTGAAATTTCTCTTTTATTTATATGTAAGGTAACCGTAAACATTCCTGTTTCTGCATGTACCGTTGTATTTAAATGCAGAATAGTGGCACCGTTGCTTTCCACGATCCTGCTGATCTCTGAAATGGCAAACTGGCTTCGTTCCATTTCCAATACAATGATGCCGCCTATTTCGTTGGTACCTGCAAAATTGCCAATGGTTTTTAACAGGTCATAGGTGGTAATAACCCCCATCAATTCATTTTCTTCATTAATAACCGGAACAACTGTGCTGTCTATCTGATTACTGATGGTGACCGCACTTAAAAAATGTTCATTATCATGTACCGCTGCCTGAATAAAAGTTTCCTGCATCAGTTTGATCGGCATTTTGGATTCATCCTGATCCAACAGGTCTTCTTCACTGATTAAGCCCAGGAATATTTCATTCTCAACAACCGGAAGGTGTGTTACTCTAAAGTCGCTGATAAGCCGTAATGCTTTGCTTACAGAGTCTTCAAGTTGTAAGCGCGGGATATTGTTATTAATAAGTTCAATGGTTAGCATATAACTGGTTTAGGTTATTTACAGCTATGATAATAACGTGGTATTATTGTTTTAAGTATAAGGACAGTATTTTTTGTCAAACTGTTGCAAACTATGTTTTTAATTTTGTTAAAAACGCGTCAAGCAGCCTGTTAAATTCTTCGGGTACTTCCATCATGGGTGCATGACCGCATTTATCAACAAAATGTAATTCGCTGGTTGGCATTAAACGATGAAATTCTTTTGCAACAAAGGGGGGGGTAATGGTATCATTATTTCCCCAGATCAGGCAGGCCGGTTGTTTTATCTGGTTCAATTCTTCACCCAGGTTATTTCTTATGGCGCTTTTTGCAAGCGCAATTATTTTAATAACTTTTATCCGGTTATTGGTAATTTCAAATACCTCATTAACCAATTCTTCAGTAGCCATTGACGGATCGTAAAAAGTAAGTTCAGTTTTTTTGCGGATATAATCCTTATCCCCACGTTTGGGATAAGTATCTCCCATTCCATTTTCAAATAAACCGGAACTCCCGGTAAGTATGAGCGATTTAATGCGTTCCGGGTTTTTTAAAATATGTACCAAAGCAACATGGCCACCTAATGAATTCCCCAACAAATGAATATCGTTGTAATTGCGGTGTTCAACAAAGCGCTGTACAAATTTTTGCAAACCACCAACTGAGGTATGTAAAAGGTCAAGTTCAAGCAAGGGCAATAAAGGAACAATTACTTTGTTCGTTTTACGAAAATGCTCAATGAGAAACTGAAAATTGCTTAAAGCACCAAATAAACCATGCAGTAATAAAAGTGGTTCGCCTTCGCCTTCTTCAATAAACTTAAATTTTCCGTCTTGTTTTATTTCGTAACTCATCCGTAAATGCAAATTGTTTAATATAAACCGCTAACTCAATCTTAAAGTTATGAAACCGGTGATTAGTGCTAAAATTACACTAAATAAGATAATAGCTGATATTAATGCGAAATTTTGTTGGATAACACATTAAAAAAATCTCCCAAATCGGTAAACATGTCTTTGAAAACGGGAATGAGCTGGCCAAAATTGTCCATTACTGTTGGCCCCCAGGGTTGTATAAAATTATAGGTTTTGGAAGATAGAATAGCTGAAGGCTGAATCAATTGTAACTTTTCGGCATAAAAAATAAAAATACTAAAAATGATCAGGTACAGTGCTGTATACAAAATTATTCCTCCAATCCGGTTAAGCCAGCCAAGCAATACAACCTTAAAAACCTTTTCTATTAATTTCCCCCCCAGACTTACTAAAATTACAACTGCAAAAAATACAATGGCAAAGGCAATAAATGGCAGCCATTTATCTGAAACATTTACGCTGTTTTTTAAATATGCTGCAACAACTGCTGATAATTTTAAAGCAGCAGCCAACCCTACAATAAAAGCAATTATTGAAAAGACAGCAATAATGAATCCTTTCTGATAACCTTTAATAATGGCTATAACCATGAGTATTGCAAAAATTATATCTATCAGCATTTCAAGATTTAAATGATTTCAATTTAACTTATATCTAACCGGCAAGTAAATCTTTTACCATGCTGCTGATTGATTTGCCATCGGCTTTGCCCGCTAATTGTTTACTGGCAACACCCATTACTTTTCCCATGTCGGCAGGGGTGGAGGCTCCGGTTTCGGAAATAATTTTTTTTACTATTTCTTTTAATTCAGTTATATCCAGTTGCTTTGGAAGAAATTTTTCAATTACTGCCATCTCTTCTTTTTCTTTAATGGCAAGATCTTCCCGTCCCTGCTTTTCAAAAATATCCAGCGAATCCCTTCTTTGTTTCATCATCTTCTGTAAAAATTTCTGTTCTGTTGCCTCATCAATTTCACCGGCTGCACCGGGCTCTGTTTTCGCTTTAATGATTTCGGCTTTAATAGCACGTAATGCACGTAAAACCCCTTCATTCTTGGCTTTCATGGCTTCTTTCATTTCGGTCATTACCTGTTGTTCTAAACTCATTGTTAACAGTTTTTATTTTTAAGATTGTGTAGAGCTATTAGCATTTAGCTATTAGCGAATTTTTTCGATTGTGTATGTTTTGTTTTTGCTAAAAGCTAATGGTTAATAGCTAAAAGCTTGATTACTACTTCTGCTCTTTCAACTGTATCGCTCTGAATTTATCAAAAAAATCTTTAGCAAATTTTTTCATATCATCACTCATCTCCTGTTGCTGCGTGGCTCTTTTAAAAGTATCGGCCATGCTCATTAACATCTGGTAATAAAAATCGGCCATTTCATCCACCATCATATCCTTGGTCCAGAGATCAATGCGCAAAGCAGTTTTATCGGTACCATCCCAAAAAGCAACACTCATTGCTTTTGCTTTTTGTACCATATTTGCAGTGCTGTCACTGGCTATCCAGCTTATTTGTTCAGGAACTTTATTAGGGTCAAGCAGTACATCAATTTTTATGGTTGATTGGTTCATGATTTATGCTGCAGTTTTATATCCACAGTGTTTTTCGGTTGTGAGCCTGCCTGACGGTAGGCAGGCTGCAAAATTAGCTGATTTTAACTATTATAAGCCTTCAGGATGGATTGCATGAGTAAACCTGCCGTTTTATCCCAATGATATTGCGCAGACATTGCTTTTCCGTTTTTTACCAGTTCTTTGACTTTATCCTCATCTTTAAAAACCAGCATCATGTTTTCGGCAATGTCTATAAAGTCATCTGGGTTAACATATAATGCAGCATTACCACAAATAGACCGGTGGGCTCCTGTATCAGTTGCAATAACCGGTACGTCACACTGCATAGCTTGCAAAGGAGGTAGGGTGAGATCGGAATATAAAACAGGGTAAACCATGGCATAAGCAGATGCCGTAATTTTTGCCAGTTCATCTTTTGATAGATCAGCCAGCACCATGACTTCATTTTTATATTTAAATGTGTTCAGGTTTTTTGTAAATGACTCATCAGGTTTGCCTGCGATCAATAACAACATATTACTTTTCTGTCTTTGTTTAAAAACAGAAAATGCTTTTAATAGATTAATGATATTACTACGCAGGTTAATGTTACCACTAAATAAAAAATATTCTTTTCCCCCGGCATATTTTTCTTTGTTGATCTCTTTTTCATCAGGGCTCAGGGGTTTAAAGATTTCATCGATGCCCGGTGTGATCACTTCAACATCATCCGTACTTAATTTATACTGATCAATAAGTACTGATTTGGAATAGGCTGAAAGGGTTGCAATACTTTTTGCTTTTATCAGGAATGATGCTGTATATTTTTTATAAAACCTTGCCTGCGATTTCTTTAGTAAAACCGGCTGCCGGATAAAACAAAGATCAGATAACAGCAGGCATTGAGGCTTTTTAGTTCGGATTGAACAAATGCCTTCCATACTTAAAAATACGTCTGCTTTGTGCCTGCGTAATACAGCAGGTATTTTATAATTAAACCAGTATTGTAACTGCAGGCTGTTCTTTATTCCGGGCCGGGCAATGATTTGAGTAACATTTTTTGCAAAGATAAAACCTTTGTCACAGGGCCTGTCAGATATAAAAATGAACTGATGCTGTGAAAATTTTTCTGTTAACCGTTTCAGCGTTTCAAATACAAAGCTTTCATAACCTTCCGGCTGCGCTTCTTTTCTTAAACTGGTATTAACAGCAATGATCATTAAAATAAAATAAGACAAGAAAAAATGAAAACGGAATCATGCTATTTTAGAACTTTCAACTTTACCATTTCTATCCTGGTATCGCTTACGTTTAGAATATCAATCTCGTAATTGCCAATGATAATGTGATCTTTTAATCTGGGGATCTCTTCATTGTTTTTAATGATATAGCCTGAAAGTGTTTCTGTTTCCTCATCATTGGGAAATGCCAGCTTGTATTTTTCTGTAATATAGTCAAGCTCTACCCTGCCGCTGAAGATATACTCGTCAGTTGCCAGCTGTTTGTCTACAAACTCTTCTGTATCATATTCGTCTTTTATTTCGCCAAAGATCTCTTCCAGCAGATCTTCCATGGTTACAATACCCGCTGTACCGCCAAATTCATCAATTACCCAGGCAATGGATTTTCTCTCTTTACTGAATTTATTCATCAGGTCAGTAGCACGCATACTTTCAGGCACAGTAGGTATGGGTAATAAAATATCTTTTACAGTTGCCGGGTGATTAAACAGATCAAGCTGGTGAATATATCCTGTTATGCTGTCAATATTATCATCATATACCACAAGTTTGCTTAACTGGGTTTCTATAAATTTTGCTTTTACTGCTTCAATGGAAGTATTGATGTTTATGCCCTCGATCTCTTTCCTGGGAATAAGGCATTCTCTTAATTTGGTATCACTGAGCGATAGTGCATTTGCGAACAGTTCTTTGTTTATCTCGCTGCTGTTATCTTCTTCGTGACTTTTACTTTGCTGCATGAAATGCTCCATATCAACCTTGTTGAACATGTCTTTTTTCCTGTTGATTTTTACATTTAGAATATATTTCAATATCCATTCAGCAATATAAACCAGGTACGAGCCGATAGAAGAGAGCAGCCAGTAAAAAAACCTGACCACAAAACTTATACTTCCAGAACTGAGAATACTGCTGTTTCTGGCCTTAAAAAAACCTTTACAGATTAATAGAACAAAAAGTAAGATCAGGGTGGAGAGGATGAGCTCAACAAAAAGTTTAATATATTTTACAGAGTCTGTTAGTGAATCCGGTAGTTTTAATTCTATCCAGTGCCAGATAGGAAATAACATATCAACAACCAGCAAACCATAAATTACAAGAAAAATGTTGATGCCAACCAGGGTTGTGCCAATGAAACGGGCGGGCCGGTCAGCATAATATCCCCAGATCTTTCCGCTTTTGGTACCTTGTTTTCTGTTTAATTCAATAGAAAGTTTATTAGAAGAAATAAATGCTATTTCTATACCGGCAAAAAAACCGATGAGTAAAAGCGAAACAATAATGGCAATAAATTCTATCCAATCCATATCGTAAAAATAAGAAAGAGTTACTAAACCGTTTTATTGACTGATAAAACCGGCTACAATTGCTTCTGCTTCGGTACAGGCCCGCTGCAGATCATCATTTATAATGGTTTTATTGAAATGTTCCTTAAATGATAATTCGTAAGCGGCTTTGTTTATTCTTGCGGCCATTGATTCGGCAGATTCGGTACCCCGGCTCTCCAGTCTTTTTTTTAATTCATCCACCGAAGGCGGTTCTATAAAAAGACTGAGGGTATTTTCGGGGTATTGTTGTTGAATGTGTATTGCACCCTTTACATCTATATCCAGTACAGGAATCTTATTGAGGCCCCATATCCTTTTCAGTTCAGATTTTAAAGTGCCGTAATATTTTCCTTCATATACCATTTCCCATTCGGCGAATTCCTTGTTTTGTATTTTATGTTTAAAATCTTCAAGGCTCATAAAATAATAATCCACGCCTTCTTTCTCAATGCCCCTTGCCTTTCGGGTAGCAGCAGAAACTGAAAATTCCAATACCTCAAAAGCTTTCATCAGGTGCCTTGTAATGGATGTCTTACCGGCACCTGAAGGTGCGGTAATGATTAAAATTTTCTGGTGAATCGAATTCATGTGTAAAGAAAAGAAAGAAATATTTAATCGGGTGTAATTAAGAATCAATTCTTTTAATGTCAGCACCCAGGTTTCTTAACCGGGTATCAATAAGCTGATATCCACGGTCTATCTGTTCAATATTCTGAATGGTGCTTTTTCCCTGTGCACTTAAAGCTGCTATCAGCAATGCCACACCGGCACGTATATCGGGGCTGCTCATGGTGATACCTTTTAATTGCTGTTCTCTTTCCAAACCAATTACCACCGCACGGTGAGGGTCGCACAGTATGATTTGAGCGCCCATATCAATCAGCTTATCCACAAAGAACAAACGGCTCTCAAACATTTTTTGATGAATGAGAACACTGCCTCTGGCCTGAATGGCGGTTACCAAAACTATACTTAACAGATCCGGTGTAAAGCCCGGCCAGGGATGATCATAAACGGTTAACACACCACCATCCATATATTTTTGTATTTCATAAAATTCCTGATATGGGATATGAATATCATCACCTTTAAAATTTAATTGTATGCCGAGTTGTTGAAACCTTTCAGGGATAACGCCCAGGTGTTCGATACCGGCATTTTTTATGGTAATATCACTTTGCGTCATGGCAGCCAGTCCAATAAAAGAGCCCACTTCAATCATATCAGGTAACATCCTGTGTTCTGTTCCGCCCAACGCATCAACACCTGTAATGGTTAGCCTGTTGCTGCCAATACCGCTGATTTTTGCACCCATGCGGTTCAGCATTTTACATAGCTGCTGCAGATAGGGTTCGCACGCTGCATTATAAATGGTTGTTGTTCCGGCAGCCATGGATGCTGCCATTAAAATATTGGCCGTACCGGTTACACTGGGCTCGTCTAATAAAATATGGGCAGCTTTAAGTCCTGTTGTTTCCAGATGAAAAAATCCGTCTTCCGAATCATAGGAAAATTTTGCACCCAGTTTTTCAAAACCAATAATATGGGTATCCAATCTTCTTCTTCCGATCTTATCGCCACCGGGTTTAGGGATGTATGCATTTTTAAATCGGGCAAGTAAGGGACCGGCAAGCATTACAGAGCCACGTAGCTTACCACTTTTTTTATGATAATCTTCACTGTGCAGGTAATCAACATCTACATTATCTGCCTGGAATGTACAGGTATCCCTGCTTTGCCTGTTAATTGTCACTTTCATTTCGCCCAGTAATTCAATCAGCAGGTTTACATCCACAATATCAGGGATATTACTGACCGTAATTTTTTCAGGGCTTAATAATACCGCTGAAATAATTTGAAGGGCTTCGTTCTTGGCTCCCTGTGGTGTAATTTCTCCGGAAAGTTTTTTTCCGCCGTATACTTCAAAAGATTGCATATGATAAATGTATTCTAAAAATAAAAAGGCAAAAATAAAAAACCCTGATATCTCATTATAGAACCAGGGCTTTAATTAATTATTTAAAAATCTTATTCTTAATAACGTTTTTTAAAGTTACGGTTATTGTTTCTGTTATCGTTACTGCCACCCCCGCCTCTGTTATCTCTTCCGCCACCGCCCCGGTTGTCTCTTCCGCCTCCACCTCCTCTGCTATCTCTTCCGCCACCGGTATTACTACGGCCTCCAAAATTTTTTCGGTAATTGCCCCCGGTTCGTTTTCCATAATCATCCCGGTCATCACGGTTATCTACCCGGTGTTTTACAAACGGCCGGTTATTGAATTCCAATTCACCTTTAGTCATACTGGATAATTCACTTTGAATGGAATCATCGTGAACCAGTTCTTTATGCCAGTTGCTATAGGTAAGTTTCATATAATAAGCGATGGCATTGGCAAATCCCTGCTTCTTTTCAGGATTTTCTTCTTTTAAAGCC
Organism: Chitinophagaceae bacterium; assembly: GCA_031413755.1. Taxonomy (GTDB): domain Bacteria; phylum Bacteroidota; class Bacteroidia; order Chitinophagales; family Chitinophagaceae; genus Ferruginibacter. The sequence goes on along the minus strand of JANOFR010000004.1, from coordinate 49,004 downwards.
TTATCTATCACCACTTCAATATTTTTCCCCAGGTGATTAAAGCGGGGATATCTTTTAGGATACCGCAATTGCTCCGGCTTTACCTTTAAAGTTTCACGGGTTGGTATAGGATATGGGCTTTCTACATCCAGCGTAAAATCACTTATCAGGAAAAGGTGGTCCCATAATTTGTGCCGAAAATCTTCCACGTTTTTTAAATGAGGGTTTAAAAAACCCATCAATTCAATAACAGCATAGGCATTACGCTGCCTTTCTTCTTTATTTTCAATAGACAACAGGTATTCAACCATTTTTTGAATATGTCTGCCATATTCTCTCATAATTAAATGATTTCTGGTTGTGTTGTACTCCATGTTTTCAACATTCAGCATAATACAAATGTAAGAAGTTAAACCGGATGAAACAAGGCAAACTGCTTTTGTCAGTGCCTTTGGAATTTATTTAATATCAGGATAAGTTTTTTCGACAGCCGGGTCTTAGTAAATAATAAGGCAATTATACATCCCAGGCTGTCTGCTGCAACATCATACAGATCAAAGCTCCTGCCCGGCACATAATACTTTTGAATGATTTCGGTAACAATGCCATATAAACAGGTTGCAATCGTTATTTTAACAAGGTAATTCCTTTTTTCTTTACCGGGCAATGATGAATTAAGTAACGGATACATGAATAAAAAAGCCAATACCGCAAATAAGCCGGTATGTATAAGCTTGTCAAAACTAATTTGCGTAAACCAGCTGTCGAATACCGGTAAATCATGACCCGGAATACTGATCGCAATCAATATAAGAAAAAACCAGGCGATGCCTGGTATAAATTTTGAAATACGCAGCTCATCATGTTGAGTTCGCTTATTATTCATTTTGTATTTTAATAACTATCCTACAGCCGCTGTATAAGCAGAAGCATCCATTAACATGTCATAATCTGCTACATTATTTACCGTCATTTTTACCATCCATCCATCTCCATATGGATCAGCATTAACCAATTCAGGCTTTGCATCTAATAAAGCATTTATTTCGGTGATGGTGCCGGCAACTGGTAAAAAAAGGTCACTTACCGTTTTAACGGCTTCTACGGTGCCAAACACTTCTTCTGCCGCTAGTGCTTTGCCTTGTGCACTTATATCGATATAAACAATATCGCCCAACTCACGCTGTGCAAAATCAGTGATGCCAATGGTGGCAACATTTCCTTCTAATGAAACCCATTCATGGTCTTTAGTGTAACGCAGATTTTCAGGAAAATTCATCTTTTTTGATTTGGTGTTAATTGAATCGGGTGCAAAATAAGGTTTTTAACCCGATACCTGCCTGCAGGCAGGTATCGGGTTAACTATTTTATCACTTCAATATACATGCGTTGGTCACCTAATGGCCTGTGATTCCCATCTATATTTACTGAAGCAATTTTGTCAATCACTTCCAAGCCACTTTCCACTTCTCCAAAAACAGTATAGTCCATATCTAAAAAAGGAGTACCGCCAATGGTTTGATAGATATTACGCTTTTTAGCAGAGTATTTTATGCCTTTTTGCATTTCCAGCATGTTAATTTCTGCATCAGTATACGTCTTACCCTGAACAATATAAAACTGGCAGCCACTGCTTGCTTTTTCGGGATTAGAGGTCCTGGCTGCGGCAAGTGCCCCTTTTTTATGAAATAGGGAAGTATCAAATTCAGCCGGAATGGTATAACCAACATCTCCATTACCAAGCATAGAGCCTGGTAATGCATTTTTGCTTTGTGGATCACCACCCTGGATCATAAAACCGTTCATAACCCGGTGAAACAAAAGGCTGTCAAAAAAATGATCATTGGCCAGTTTGATAAAATTATCACGATGCCCGGGTGTTTTATCATACAGCCGGATTACAAATACACCTGAATCGGTTGTTACCTTTACCCTAACCCCCGGAACCACAACCGGCTTTGGGGCAAGGGCAGTTGTTTTTTTCTTTTTTATTGGAACTGTTTTTTTTGCAACGGGTTTTTTTGGTACCGGTTTTTTTACCTGGGCATGTGCACCTATTGTGAAAAACATCAATAATAATGCGGTAAAACCAATGCTACATCTGGTCATAAGTAAATAAATAATTAATCAATAAAATTTTGTTTTTGGAAATATAGTAAAATATGATCTTTTAAAAAATTTTCCTGTTCAATTAATATAAAACCAGGCAGTGGTTTCAACTGTTTAAAATGAGGCCATCCTTCTTCATCATTGCCTTCCGGTAAATAATACCCGCTTAAGGAAAGTACTGTACAAACGGCTATATGCATCAGGTCCTGTTTTTCTTCTTTTGTAAATTCCTGTTTACCACTGCCCAGCTCCTGTATGCCAATTAAAAAGAGAATACCATCCATATCTGGCTTGATACCAAAACGCTCTTTTAGTTTGATACGAAGTTTAAGCCAACGTACCTGTAAATCGTCTGTTACGTGTTGCATTTTGCAAATATAAACACAGATTAAACTAATTCCACGGATTACACGAATTGAAAAAGTAAACGGGACCCCCCGGGTGCTGTTACATCTCAGCACCAAAATTGTATCTTTGACAAAAATTTCTATAATTAATGTTACAGATCAGCTATATCAGACAGTACACAGCTTTGGTAAAAGAAAAATTAGCAGTTAAAAATATCGGCGATCTGTCTGTAATTGATAAATTACTGGCAACAGATGAGCAGGTTCGCAAATTGAAAACTGAAACCGAAACGCTGCAGGCAGGTATTAATGCTGCCAGTAAAGAAATTGGAATGCTCATGGGCCAGGGTAAAAAAGAAGCTGCTGAAAATAAAAAACAGGAAGTTGCAGCACATAAATCTGCTTTACAAAACCTTACACAGGAATTGGCAACTGCAGAAAAATCTTTGTATGATGGTTTGGTTTTATTACCTAACCTGCCACATGCATCTGTTCCAAAAGGCAAAACTCCCGAAGAGAATGAAGTGGTAAGAGAAGGAGGATCTAAGCCTTCACTGCCTGTAACGGCAGTACCTCACTGGGATTTGATAAAACAGTATGACCTGGTTGATTTTGAGACCGGGGCCAAAATAACCGGTAGCGGCTTTCCATTATACAAAGGTAAAGGTGCCAAACTGCAGCGTGCTTTAATTCAATATTTTCTGGATTATAATACGGCAGCAGGTTACACAGAATATTTACCACCATTAATGGTTAATGAAGCATCTGCTTATGGAACAGGGCAATTACCGGATAAAGAAGGACAGATGTATCATATTACTGCCGATGGTTTTTATTTAATTCCTACTGCTGAGGTACCGGTAACTAATATTTACCGGGATGAAATTTTAAAAGAAGCTGACTTGCCCGTGAAGATGACAGCCTATACCCCATGTTTTAGAAGAGAAGCCGGAAGTTTTGGGTCTGATGTAAGAGGACTGAACAGGGTACACCAGTTTGATAAGGTTGAAATAGTGCAAATTGTTCATCCAGATAAAAGTTATGAAGTGCTGGAAGAAATGGTAAGCCATATCGAAAAATTATTACAGGCACTTAAATTGCCTTACCGCATTTTACGGCTATGTGGCGGCGATATGGGTTTTACAGCAGCGCTTACATACGACTTTGAAGTATACAGTGCAGCCCAGCAAAAATGGCTGGAAGTAAGCTCTGTAAGCAATTTCGAAAACTTTCAAACCAACCGGATGAAAATAAGGTATAAGGACAGCGACAGTAAAACACAGTTGTTACATTCCTTAAACGGTTCTTCTCTGGCATTACCACGTATCCTGGCCAGTTTATTAGAAAATAATCAAACCGAAAAAGGAATCAATTTACCTGGAGTGCTGCATGCCTATTTTGGAAATAAAACCATTGAATAACCTGATTTCTTTATTATTGAACCTAATTTTTTAAATAACCTTATATTTATACTTCTTTAAAAAAGCATTCATGAAAAAAATATTGTCAGCCATACTTATCATGGTCTTGGTTTGGGGTTGTTCTAAAAAATTAGCACCGGCAACATCAGGTACAGCAACATCCAATTCAGGATCCGTTATAACCCAAACAACAACAGCAGAAACTAAAACAGGTTCTACTACTTCTTCAACAATATCATCCCAGCCACCACCGGCAAATACCGGGACTACCGGAACAAAAATTGCCCCCACTGCCACAACGCCCGATGCTGCTGCAACAATTGCAGGCCAGGCAACTTATAATGCAAAATGTGGACGTTGCCATGGATTAAAAGCCACTATTGATTATACAGCCGAACGTTGGGCAGGTATTTTAGCAGTAATGGCCCCAAGGGCAAATTTAACAGAAGCTGAAAAAGCAAATGTGTTTGCTTATGTAAAGGAGAACGCAAAAAAATAATTGTGATCATCAGGAGGCGGATTTCAGAATCATTGCATTAACTAAATAATATGCAGGGGCAATTTTACGTACCTGGAATACTTTCAGTAAAAAAATTTATTTTTCACCAACGCCTTTTTCTTTCATCAAAGCATAAATAGCTTTTGCATCAACAGGCGACTGCGGCGTTAAATTTTCTGAACCGGTTGCAGTAATTACGATGGTATCTTCAAGCCGGATATGTATCTTCTTGTCTTTGTCTTCAAGAATAGGTTCTACATTAAATACAACGCCTTCAACAAACGGAATATCATAACTACCTACATCATGCACAGCCATACCTACAAAATGGCCCACATACCCAAACCAATATTTTCCCAGTCCGTTTTTTTTGTACACTGCTTCACCAACCTTTTGAAGGTCGCTGTAGGTTACACCCGGTTTCATGGCTTTAATGATTTCATCACGGGCTTCTTTTACACAAGTATAAAATTTAAGTTGTTCTTCTGTGAATTCTCCCTGAACCGGCCAGGTTCTGGTGATATCTGTTACATAATAATTAAGCTCCGGTGCATAATCTATCAATAGTAAAGTGCCGGCTTCCAGCAAATGATTGTTGGCATTGTAATGCCAGATCAATCCTCTTTCTCCCGATGCCGCAATAGCATAATATGCAGGACCTGCTGTACCCATATCTCCATAAATAAAATCGCAGGCAGCAACTGTTTGATATTCATAGATGCCGGGCCTGGTTACCTTAATGGCTTCATTAATACCCAGGCAACCAATGCGGCCACACTCACGGAGAACAGCAATTTCATTTTTATCTTTTACCCAACGCATGGCATCAAGTACCGGCGTTATATCATTAACTGTTGTTGCAGGAAAACGTTCTTTTACTTTATTGTAAAAAGTAAGTTCTTTGGAGATACGCCCATCCCAGGGATTATTTATTCTTTTTGCCCGGGTTTGCATACAACGGTCACGGCTCATTTCAGCCAGTTCCTGTGGTGATTGTTGCAAATAAAAAGGTTGACCCGTTTCGGAAAAATAATGTAACATATTGGTGAGCATAGATTTGGAAAGAACCTCTGTGAATTTGTATTCGTTTGCTGCTTCTTTGCCAGGTTTTATGAAAGCTTCTGTTTTAATATCATTGGGGATATTATCGGGCACAAGTAAAAGCGATTCTTTTGTTTTGCCATTAATAATCAAGACCGCATCGGGTATTTCTACACCGGTGAGGTAATAAAAATTATTGTCCTGCCTGAATTTTATATAAGCTTCTGTTAACTCTGCTCCCTGTAAAACCAAAATGCCATCACCTATCTTTTCCATTACTTTACTCCGGCGGGCAGCAAAATCACCTGCATTGAAATATTTCCACATGGTTTGCGAAAATGTAATTTCAGTTAAAAGTAAACTAACCAAAAGGCAAAAGATTTTAATGATTCTCATACATCAATATTTAGCAGGATAAAAAAAGAGGGAACTCAGAACTTTATTAATCAGGCTTAAATATAAAGTAAAAAAGGGAGAAGGGTTCGATTATTAACAATAGAAAAACGTGCGTAATTCTATTAATGGGTTTGTAATTGGTTTATTTTTTTATTCATCACATAAAACCATAGCGGCGGAACCAATGCCAATATCATACTGCCGGGATAACCGGTTGGCAGTTGAGGTGCATTTTCGTGATGTTGTAATATCTGGTACTTTCTGCTGGCCAGGTAATGATGATCACTGTGCCGGCTCAGTTCAAACAGCATCAGTCTGCCCAGTATATGGTTGCTGTTCCAGCTGTGATGCGGCATGGCACGTTCATAATTTCCATCGGCTCTTTGTTTACGTTGCAGTCCGTAATGTTCAATATAGTTCACCGTTTCAAGCAATAAAAAACCAATGGTTGCGGCAGCTAAAAAGTATAAAGTGATCAGCCAGCCAAATAATAATACAATTAATGTTACAAACAGTAGCTGAATGAGCTGCGCCTGCAGCATTTCGTTTCGCCAATGAAAAATGGATAACCCTTTTTTCTTCATTTCATTATTTGCAATTTTCCAGGCCGAGATGTAAGAAAAAATAATGGTGCGGAAATAAAAACTGAAAACGGTTTCGTTGTATCGGGCACTGCTGGGGTCTTCGGGCGTAGCTACATTTTTATGATGGCCCTTATTGTGCTCAATAAAAAAATGCATATAGAGTGAAGTCAGTAATAAAGCTTTGGCAAAAACCTGTTCGTATTTATTTACCCGGTGGCCAAGTTCATGCGCTACATTAATACCAAAAGTACCACAGAGTAAACCCATACTGCAAACACGGCCTGTAACCTCCCACCACAACAGGTCATTTGCCTTCATCGAATTTAAAAACACATACAAAGCAACAAACTGTAAAATCACTATTATGTACAACAGGTAATCATATATCCTGTCTTTTTTAGCCAGTTCTTCTTCTGCTGCACTCAAATTTTTTTTATCAGGGCTTATAAATAATTCAACCAACGGCATCAGTACCCAGGCATACAGCATCGGGATCCAGGTGAGCCAGCCATAACCTGTAAAAGCCAGCCAGGCCAATACATAAATAAAGGAAGGGGATAAATATTTAAAAGCACTTACCTGCATAGGAAAAAATGTTACCTCAAGATACAGAATAATGAATTGACTTTTAATTTGTGAATAGTTGTAAATTTAATAATTAAACTTTCAGCTTTATAAACAGTCTCATGTAAATCAGGGGTAAGTTAAAATATTTTTACATTATGGCGGTCTCCAATCGTTTAAAAAATCAGCATTTATTATGGCGTAGTGCATTTGGGCCTATGGCTGAAAATGCAGCTTCTCTAGATACCATTTCTCAAAAAGATCTTTGGACACTTTTGGTAAAAACATCTTCCAAACCGGTTGAAAAGATTGAAGTTACTAAAAACCCGGCCAACGAATATATGATGGGAGTAACCGACCCAAAGGAAATGGAAAAGGCTGCCAATAACCCCGAGCTTCGAAAAAAAATACGTGAAAAATCACGTGAAGATATAAAGAACCTGAACCTGCGGTGGCTGGAAACCATGGTTAACAGCGAAGCACAGTTAAGGGAGAAAATGAGCCTGTTCTGGCACGGGCATTTTGCCTGCCGCATTCAGAATAGTTTTTTTCAACAGGAGTTATTACATATTATCCGGGCGAATGCCCTGGGTAGTTTTGCCGATATGTTGAAGGCAGTGAGTAAGTCGCCGGCCATGCTGCAGTTTTTAAATAACCAGCAAAATAAAAAATCACACCCCAACGAAAACTTTGCCCGTGAAGTGATGGAGCTGTTTACCCTGGGACGTGGAAATTATACCGAGAATGATGTAAAAGAAGCAGCCCGGGCTTTTACCGGCTGGGCCTTTAATGCACAGGGTGAATTTGTTTTCAGAAAAAATCAACATGATGATGGCAGTAAAACTTTTTTAGGAAAAACCGGAAATTATAACGGCGATGATATCCTGAATATCCTTTTAGAAAATAAGCAAAGCGCAAATTATATCAGCAGAAAAATTTACCGGTATTTTGTAAATGAAAATGTTAACGAAAAAAATCAACAATGGTTGAGCAATCATTTTTACAGCAACAACTATGATATTGCAAAACTGCTGGAAGATATTTATACCAGTGATTGGTTTTTTGACGAAAAGAATATTGGTACCAGAATAAAATCACCGGTTGAATTATTGGCAGGCATCAGAAGATTATTACCCATGCAGTTGGAAAATGACCAGTCACAGCTTTTATTTCAACGGGCATTGGGGCAGGTTTTGTTTTATCCACCCAATGTTGCCGGATGGCCGGGTGGTAAAAACTGGATCGACAGCAGCTCCTTAATGTTGCGCCTGCGTATTCCGCAAATACTTACCGCAAACGATGCATTGGATATTTTGCCCAAGGCAGATGATGATGTGATGATGGGGCAGATGATGCCTGCCGGCCGGGAAGCCGGGGTTAAAAAATTAAAAGCTGCGGTAAAGGGAGGGACTGCAATAATTGATTGGGCCGCCGTGAATAAAATATTTGAAAAAACGCAGCGTGAAAAATTACTGGAAAATATTTCAACTACGGTTTTGCAAACAAAAGGCAAAGTAAGTAACGCAGTATTGGATAAATATATAAATACGGAGAACAGAGAAAACTATATTAAAAGCGCTATCGTAAATCTGATGGCAACACCGGAATATCAGCTCTGCTAATTAAAAATTAAGAATGAAAAATGAAAAATTTCGTTGCTTTCCAAAACATTTTTAATTCTTAATTCATCATTCTTAATTTATTACAATGGTTATTAAACGAAAAGAATTTTTACAGATCGGTTCACTGGCAACAGCATCTTTTATGTTGCCTAAGTTTTTAAAGGCTTTTGAAAAACCAATGATGGTTCCTCCGGGTAATAAAGTGGTGGTGGTTATTCAATTCAGTGGCGGTAATGATGGATTGAATACGGTGATACCGGTGCGTAATGATATTTATTACAGGGAAAGACCAAAACTGGGTATTGCAAAGGACAAAGCATTATTATTAACTGATGAAACCGGATTAAATCCTGCATTGGTTGCCTTTAAAGGATTGTATGATGATGGAAGCCTTGCCATCATGAACAGCGTGGGTTATCCAAACCCCGACCGTTCACATTTTAGAAGCATGGATATCTGGCACAGCGCCAGCGAAAGCAATGAATATGTAAATACGGGCTGGCTTGGCCGCTATTTAGATGCACAATGTAAAGGTTGCGATAAACCCACCCAGGCCATGGAGCTGGATGATGTGCTGAGCCTGGCTTTAAAGGGAGCAGAAAATAAAGGGCTGGCTTTTAAGGACCCTCAGAAATTATACAATACCAGCAATGGAAAGTTTTTAAAAGAGGTGAACAGTGATCATAAAACCGGAGAAGAAAATGTTGATTATTTATACAAGACCATGAGTGCTACATTGAGCAGTGCCGATTATATTTACCAGCAAAGCAAGGTTCATCCAACATCTCAAACCTATCCTAACAGTAACCTGGGGAAAGATTTAAAAACAATTGCTTCTTTGATCTTTTCTGATATCAACACCAAAGTATATTATGTTAGCCTTGGAAGTTTTGATACGCATGTGAACCAGGACAACCAGCAAAAAAGATTATTTACCGAACTGAATGATGCTGTAAAAGCCTTTACTGCCGATTTAAAAAGTAACGGGCGTTTTAATGATGTGTTGATGATGACCTTCAGCGAGTTTGGCCGCCGGGTTACACAAAATGCCAGCAATGGTACCGATCATGGTACAGCCAACAATATGTTTTTCATAAGCGGTGGCTTAAAAGAAAAAGGGCTGTTAAATGCCATGCCCGATCTGGGTAATTTAAATGATGGCGATCTGAAATACCAGATTGATTTTAAAAATGTGTACGCCACCGTATTAAACAAATGGCTTGCGGCCGATGATAAAATGATTTTGGGTAATAAATATCCGCATCTGAATTTTATATAAGCCTATCTCACATTTCCCATCCATCTTTTCAGAAAAGGTACAGTTAACATGAGTAATAACCCAATCACAGCCGATGCAATGCTTATCTTCAAAATAATATCTGCATAATAGGGTAAGGAAAGAACGGGATCTTTTTTTACCAGTATTGCTGCTGGTACACTCATCATAGAGCCGATCTTTCCTGCCAGAAATTCACCAATTGCAGTTCCAAAAAACCATATACCCATCATCATGGCAACCATTTTTGCAGGAGATAGTTTGGTAACCATTGATAATCCAATTGGTGACAAACAAAGTTCACCAAGTATAAAGAAACAATAACCCCATACGAACGGCCACAAAGGCAAGATGCCGGTACTTTCATTAAAGAGGCAACCTAAATAAAAAATAAAAAAACCAACGCTGAGTAAAATAAAAGAAAGTGCAAATTTTAAAGGGGTACTGGGCTCCATGCCTCTTTTATGTAACCAGGGCCATAATGGCGCAATGACGAGGGTTAAAGCAATCACCCATCCGGGAGGTAAAAAATTATTAACAGATAATTCCGGAAGGTCAATACCCAAAAAAAACATTTTTGAATTTCTGTCTGCCAGCAGATTCATGGAACCCTCGGACTGTTGATAGATGGACCAAAATACAATCGAAAAAATGATCATGATGAGGGCCGCAAATAATTTCAGCTTTGTGTCTCTATCCATTTTTAACCCCAGCGAAAGAATATAAATTAAGGAAATAAGGCCCAGGCCAAACATCACAAAGTCCATAATATGATATTGATGGAACAGCGTAACAACCAAAGGCACTATAAGCAAAGTACCTCCATAAATCAGATATTCAGGTTTGATAAATGCAAACACAGGTTTTTGCAATGTTTCCATATTGGGAGGAAGGCCACGGGCACCAAGTGATTTCTTCCCCAATAAAAAAACAACAAGGCCAAGCACCATAAATATTCCTGCCAACCCAAAACCGTAATGCCAGTTTATTTCGGTACCTACATAGGCACATAAAAATCCGCCGGCCGCCGCTCCAATATTGATGCCCATATAAAAGATAGAAAAACCACTGTCTCTCCTGGGATCATTTTCTTTATATAAAGTGCCCACCAGGCTGGATACATTGGGTTTAAAGAAACCATTACCACAAATAATAAAAGCCATACCATAAAAAAAACTCCACTCGTAAGGGATGGCAAGAATAAAATGTCCCAATGTCATTAAAATGCCACCGAAAATTATAGAACGCTGGTAACCGATAAAACGGTCAGCCATAAAGCCGCCAAACATAGGCATGGTATATACGAGGGCAGCATAAGATCCAAGTATAGCATAAGCTTTTGGATCATTATAATGTAACTGGCTGGTCATATATACAAGCAGCAAAGCCCGCATTCCATAAAAAGAAAACCGCTCCCACATTTCGGCAAAGAACAGGAGGTATAATTGTTTGGGTTGCCGGGTACTTGATAAAATAGATGCTGTAGCCGGTTCAGTAAGATCCATAATGAGCAGTTTAAAAAATTAATTTACTCCTTTTTCTTTCATGATCCGGTTCAACCATTTCAGCATTGCAAATATGATGAAGGTGGCGATCATCAATAATACAAAATTCACCCAAAAGAAATTTGCCTTGTTTTCATAGCCATCCCACATGGTTGCCAATATGCCGGATAATTTATTGCCTATTGAAGTAGCTAAAAACCAGCCACCCATCATCAACGATGTTAATCGAACCGGGCTTAATTTTGATACCAGTGACAAACCCATAGGGCTTAATAATAATTCACCAATGGTAACAACACCATAAGTTCCCATCAGCCACCAAACACTGGCTTTTTCGGCACCATTGCCACTAACATAAACTGCGGCTACCATCACTAATACAGATAAGGCAGAGATGAATAAACCAAATGCAATTTTTGTTGCGGTAGATGGTTCTTTATTTTTTCCTCTTAAAAATGCAAAGAAAGCAAGTACCAGCGGGGTTAATAAAATAACCCAACCCGGGTTAATGGACTGGCTGATAGGCGTTGACCAAAGTGTTGCTTTACCGCCATCAGCAGGTAACTTTTCGGGTGGTACATTTTTAAAATATGCCGGGTAATTATATTCTTTAATTACTTTTCCATCCTGCTTTTGTATCCTGAATAATACATCATATAAATTCACTGAATCTTTTTTATACGAAATGTCTTCAGCCTGTTTTAATCCCCGGAAAACATCACCGGTTGTTCCGCTAACCTGCCGGTCAGTAAAATTATCTGCCCAGATGGTTAGTGCAGTTCCGTTTTGTTTAAACACCGCCCAAAACATAACTACTGCTGCAAATATGGCCAGTAAAGCACCAATTGGACGCTTTTCAGATTTTTCAGCTTTAAAATAAAGCGACGAATAAAAATAAATAACTGGAATGCAGGCAAAAATAAAAGCATCTGTAGAATCAGAACCAAAAATTGAACTATTCGGGTTTGTTGGACTGTATGTACCTTTTACCAGCCATCCCAATACACCCGCAATAATTGCAGGAATAAAAATGGTAAGCACTATTTTGGAAAAAGGCATGTCTTCTTTTGTCATAGGTTTTCTTACATCGCCGGATGTATAATGTTTTGTACCCATTATAAAAATCATCACGCCCAGGAACATTCCTATACCTGCTGCAACAAAAGCATACTTCCATCCCCAGATGATAATGATGGCTGCACTGAAAAAATTGCAGATGAATGCACCGATATTGATACCCATGTAAAAGATATTGTAGCCTTCATCTTTTCGTTTTATAAATTCAGGTGCATTATATAAATTACCCAGCAGGGTAGAGATGTTTGGTTTAAAAAATCCATTACCAAAAATTACAAGTGCCATACTCAGGTACAGCATAGGTAAGCTGTGTACCGCCATCAGGCAGTAACCGGCACCCATCATTAAACCACCGGCAATCACTGATCTGCGGTAACCCCAATACCGGTCTGCAATCAACCCGCCGATAAAGGGTGTAAGAAAAACCAAAGCAATAAAAGTTCCGTATAAATCAGAAGCTTCTGTATTGGTCATGGCAAAACCGTGCTCCACATTTTTAAGGTACAGTAAAAAAATACCGATCATCAGGTAATAACCAAAGCGTTCCCACATTTCGGAAAAAAATAAATAGGGTAGGGCTTTGGGATGTTTGGGAGTATTGTTCATGCTGGTTAATTTTATTTATCAAAATATAGAAAAAGGCGATTGTAAGATCGCCTTTTAAAAAAAAATAAAATGAAATTATCTTATTCCATGCATCATCTTTTTAAGCTTAGGTGTTAACATAAATAAAAGGACTGATGCAATACCGCACAGTGCCACAAAAACCATAAAGAATTCAAACAGGTTATGAATGGTAAAACCTGCAAAGGTTGGATTGAAGGCCCTGATCTTATTTTCTGTCAGTAACCTTATTTGATCGGCCGATGGTGTAATTGTTTTGTCTAATACGCCCTGAAGATCAATTCCCAATTCCTGGGCTTTTTTAAATTTGTCACCTGTTGCAGGCATAATGGAACCTAACGTTCCTGCCAAGGCATAACCCGATGCGTTTGATAAAAAGAACACACCATATAATAAGGAAGAAAATCTTTTAGGTGCCAGTTTACCAACCAGTGAAAGGCCAATTGGGGATAAACAAAGTTCACCAAAGGTTTGTATGAGGTAAAGCAATATTAACCAATGAATAGCAAGTAATCCGGAATTACCAAGGTTTTTTACATTGTATGCAATGATAAAATAACTCAAAGCTATCAATGCTAATCCAATGGCCTGTTTAAAGGGAGAAATCGGTTCTTTTCCCTTTGCCCTTAACTTATCCCATAAAATACTGAACGGTATGGCAAACGCAACTACAAATATGCCATTAAAAATTTGTACCATAGAAGGAGGCATATTCCATCCAAAAAAATTCCGGTCGGTTTGGTTATTGGCGATGAATGTTAACGATGAACCAGCTTGTTCAAAAGCGGCCCAAAAGAAAATGATGAAGAATGAAATAATATAAATAACCAATATCCGGTCACGTTCCACTTTTGTAATAGAGCCATCCGAAATGATGAGGCCTGCAAGCGTAATGCCACTGGCATAAATGATCGAATAGATCACATTTTGACCAACAACATAAAAAAAGAGGAGGCCTAATCCAATAAAAGCCACAACAGCTATTGCCAGTGATTTTGACGAAAATGTTGCTTTTTGAGCTTCACCTTCTTCGTAATCTGCTGCTTCATTTTTTGATGGTAAGCCGCCAATCGGTCTTCCTTCAGGTGTTCTAACATATTTATCTTTGAGTAAAAAGAAAGTAGTCACACCAATCAGCATCGCAATGGACGCTGCCAAATAACCCCATTTAAATGCATGTATATCTCTTACACCATTTGCGTCAACTACATCACCAAGCAGGGGACAAATCAACTGGCCCAAAAATGCACCCAGGTTTATTCCCATATAAAAAATGGTGAAAGCTGTATCCAGTTTATTTCTTTCAGCCTTTGGGTAAAGATTGCTCACCATACTGGAAATATTAGGCTTAAAAAAACCATTGCCTAAAATAATTGTTCCAAGTGCTACATAAAGCAGGGTTCTAGCCAACTCAAGGTCGGAACTGAAAGTAGATGCACTGATAAACAGTAACATTTGTCCGGTGGCCATCAGTAAACCGCCCAGCATGATACAAAGCCTGTTTCCTAAAAAACGGTCGGCAATAAAACCACCAAGCATCGGTGTTAAATAACATAAACCAAGAAAACCGCCGTAGATAAGGGAAGACTGCTCTTCACTCATCATTAAGGCGTTAACGATAAATAACGTTAATATGGTTCGCATACCATAAAAGTTAAAACGCTCCCACATTTCGGTTCCAAAAAGAACCCATAATCCTTTAGGATGACTTTGTTTTACTGCTTGTTCACTCATATTTGTTGGTTTTAAAATGTTTGTTAGATAGTTTGGTTGCCCAAAATAGTGAAATTCTTTGGAGTAAAAACCAATTCAATATACCTATCATTGTAAGTTATGTTAAGTAAAATACTCATTTACGCTGTAGTTTTTTAAATAAAATATTGAAATAAACCGTTAGAAATATAAATTCGCAGTCCAAATACTTCTGACTTCAATTAAACAGGTTACCATGAAAATACTTTTAATTGGCTCAGGTGGCAGAGAACATGCCCTGGCCTGGAAGATTAAACAGAGCACTTTATGCAGTAAGTTATTTATTGCACCCGGTAATGCCGGAACTGCTTTATGTGGCACTAATTTACCTATAGCCATCTCCGATTTTGATGCCCTTGCAACAGCCTGTAAACAACATAAAATTGATATGATTGTAGTGGGCCCGGAAGAGCCCCTTGTAAAAGGGATCTATGATTTTTTTCAAAATAAAAAAGGGCTCGAAAATATAAAAGTTATTGGTCCGTCAAAAGCTGCATCACAACTGGAAGGCAGTAAAGCATTTGCAAAAGCATTTATGAAAAGACATGGTATTCCCACTGCTGCATATGGTGAATTTGATGCAGATAATTACCTGGAAGGCGTAGATTATATCAAATCACATTCGTTACCCATCGTTATAAAAGCAGATGGACTTGCAGCTGGTAAAGGTGTATTGATATGTCAGAATCAACTGGAGGCAATGTCGGAATTTGAATTAATGTTGCTCCGGTCCAAATTTGGGGAAGCAGGGAAAAAAGTGGTTATAGAAGAATTTTTAAAGGGCATAGAGTTAAGTATGTTTGTATTAACTGACGGTAAAAATTATGTTTTATTGCCGGAAGCGAAAGATTACAAGCGTGTTGGAGAAGCTGATACAGGGCTTAATACAGGTGGAATGGGTGCGGTAAGTCCATTGCCCTTTGTGAATGCTGAATTTCTGCAAAAAGTAAAAGAAAAAATTATTGAACCAACAATAGCCGGGTTGAAAAAGGATGAACTGGAATATAAAGGATTTATCTTTTTTGGATTAATGAATGATAACGGGGAACCAAGTGTGATTGAATATAATTGCAGGATGGGCGATCCCGAAACCGAAGTAGTGATACCCAGAATTAAAAATGACCTGGTAGCTTTATTAATGGCTACATCGGAACAGCGATTACATGAAGTTAAAATTGAAACGGATGAAAGGTGTGCTGCAACCGTTGTAGCGGTAAGTGGCGGTTATCCAGGTGTTTATGAAACGGGAAGCGTAATTCTCGGGTTGGAAAATACAACTAATGACAGCATAATCTTTCATTCGGGAACAAAAAGGGAAGAAGACGTAATTGTAACAAAAGCTGGCAGGGTTTTGGCAGTAACATCTTTTGGTAAAACTATTACTGAAGCGGTTGAGCAATCAAATTATTTGATGGAGCAATTGTATTTTGAAGGAATATATTACAGAGCTGATATCGGGTATGAGTTTAAATAATAATGCAGGTAATACTGAATTTTTTTTCTGCTTTTTTTTGGTTTCACAGTTCTGATAAATATCAGTTTACTAACATAATTGATTAGACGTAAAAAATGAAAAGTAAATAACCGGCCTGCTAAAGATATTAGTAATCAGTGCCTTCCTGATTTTCAAACCCAAACCGGTCCATTGCAAAAGTTTCTGTAAAATGTTGAAAAATAAAGAGTTTGCGGTTGTTATTTCAAATATTTTCCACCAACTTTGCTGGCATTGATTAAAATCCTTTTTCACACACAATAATATGGGCCTTTTTAATTTTTTCACACAGGAAATAGCAATTGATTTAGGAACGGCAAATACACTCATCATTCACAATGATGAGATCGTAGTAAATGAACCTTCCATAGTTGCACTGGACAGAAATAATCCAAAGAATATTTTAGCCGTAGGCAAGAAAGCATTGATGATGCATGAAAAGACCCACGAAAGTATCAGGACAGTAAGGCCATTAAAGGATGGTGTAATTGCCGACTTTAACGCTGCAGAATTAATGATCAGGGAGATGATCAAACTGATCTATCCTAAAAAGCCCCTTTTTGCGCCCAGCTGGAGGATGATGATCTGTATTCCAAGTAGTATTACAGAAGTAGAAAAGCGTGCCGTAAGAGATAGTGCTGAACAGGCTGGCGCAAAAGAAGTTTATTTAATTCATGAACCTATGGCTGCGGCTTTGGGTATAGGTATCGATGTAGAAGAACCGGTAGGTAATATGATCATTGATATTGGCGGCGGAACAACCGGTATTACGGTAATTGCACTGGCAGGTATTGTTTGCGATCAAAGCATTCGTATTGCCGGGGATGAATTTACAGCTGATATTATGGAAGCTTTGCGCCGTTACCATAGTTTATTAATTGGTGAACGTACCGCTGAGCAAATTAAAATTCAGGTTGGTGCTGCTATGAAAGACCTTGATAATCCACCGGACGATATTCCGGTAAACGGAAGGGATCTGGTGACCGGTATTCCAAAACAAGTGATGGTTAGCTACCAGGAAGTTGCTGAAGCTTTGGATAAAAGCATTTTTAAAATAGAAGAAGCAATTCTGAAGGCTCTGGAAACAACGCCTCCGGAACTTGCATCAGATATTTATCGCAGAGGTTTGTATATAACCGGCGGTGGTGCTTTATTGAGGGGATTAGATAAAAGGTTAAATGCAAAGATCAAACTTCCTGTACATGTGGCTGATGATCCGTTGAAAAGTGTAGTAAGAGGAACCGGTATTGCCTTGAAACACTATGACAGGTATCCTTTTGTAATGAGGTAAACCCTCTCTGAACTTCGTTCGTTCCCTAAACAGGGAACCCCGAAGGGGGATCTAAGAAGTTCTTTTATTAAACCTGAAGTTTTTATTTCTATAAAACAACATGCTGCAATCTGAAATTTATATTTTAGTATGCAGCATTTTATAACCTTCAACAGTTTTTCAAAACTTTCAACTTTTCAACCTTTTATAGGTGCGTAATATTTTTCTTTTCATTCGCCGGTATTTCAACATTCTTTTTTTCCTGTTATTGCAGGGATTCAGTATTTATTTAATCGTTCATTACAGCACGTATCATAATGCTGTTTTCAGCAATACGGCAAACCAGCTTACCGGTAAAGTAAATAAACAATTCAGTAAAGTGGAATATTATTTTCAGCTTAAAAAAACAAATGACTCCCTGGTAACCGCTAATGAAAAATTGTATAATAAGCTGAGATCTGATTTTGAATTACCCGATACGACCAGCAGAATAATCATTGATTCTATTCGTATTGATTCCATGGAGCGATACAGGAAGTATCATTATTTCCAGGCCAAAGTGGTATATAATTCTGTTGCAGCACAAAATAATTTTATTGTTATAGGACGGGGTGAAGATCAGCAGCTAAAAGAGGGGATGGGTATAATTGATCCCAATAGCGGTGTGATAGGTATTATTACTGCGGTTAGTAAAGATTTTGCTGTAGTTATGAGTCTTCTGCATAAAGATAGTCACATAAGCGGTAAATTAATAAAAGGCGGAGAAACAGGAACCCTGAACTGGGATGGCAAAACCCCTAACCTGATATCCCTTACCGGGATTCCTAAAAGTGCCAAAGTTGCAAAAGGCGATACAATTATTTCCAGCGGATTTAGTACCAGCATTCCAAAAGGGATGATGATCGGGATGGTACAGGAAATAATTCCTGAAAAAAGTACCAATAATTTTTTAATAAAGTTTAAAACAGCGGTAAATTTTTATAACCTCGAATATGTTTATGCTATAGATAACAGGCAGACTGAAAATATAAATAATTTATTGGATAAAGTTAAACAGAAAAATCAGTAACAACATTATATGAGCTATGAGTACACTGGTTAAGAATATTATTCGATTTGCATTTTTTATACTGGTGCAGGTTTTTGTATTGGATAAGATCCATTTGCACCAGATGGTTACACCTTATGTTTATTTTCTTTTTATTTTGTGGCTGCCATTCCGGATGGGACGTACCTGGCAGATGTTAATAGCCTTTGCTTTAGGATTTACCCTGGATAGTTTCCGGCATCATCCGGGTTTTCATACGGCTGCCTGTGTTTTAATAGCCTATATCCGGCCTTTTCTTATCAATCTTTTAATACCACAGGAAGGCGCTGATAACAATTATGAAGAACCTTCGTTTAAAAGTATGGGAGGTATGTTGCCTTATTTTATTTTTGTTGGCGTACTCACTTTGATACATCATGGCTGGCTATTTTTACTGGAAGCCTGGCAGTTTGGCAATATCTGGTATTTTATTATAAAAACTTTACTGTCTACTGCAGTGAGTTTGCTTTTAATTATGATAACAGAATTATTTTTTGTGCGCAAACAAAAATTCCGGACCAATATGGTGTAATATATGCAGCAGGAAGTAAGTATAACAAAATTTAAAATCTAAAATCATAAATCAAACTTGTCTGTTTTTAATCAATCAAGAAAAAATGTGATCGTGCTGGTTTTTATCGGCATTTTTGGGATCATGATCCTGCAATTACTGAACCTGCAGCTGTTTTCTTCCAAATACCGGATAATGGCAGATGACCAGGGTACATTCCGAAAAGTAATTTACCCCGACCGTGGAATTGTATTTGACCGAAAAGGAAGGGCCATTTTACAAAATACCATCATTTATGATTTAATGGTCGTTCCCGGAAAAATCAAAGGAACTGATACCGCCACACTATGCAAAATTCTAAATATTGATGTTGCAGAATTTGAAAAAAGAATTATCAGCTCCATTATTAAAAACAAAAGTTACCGGCCATCAATTTTTGAAGCATTATTGAGCAATGAAAAAATGGCCAAGATAAATGAGAACATGTATAAACTGGCTCCGGGTTATTATATGCAGGAGCGTTCTGTAAGAGATTATCCATATGATGCAGGTGGTAATATTTTTGGCTATTTGGGTGAAGTGGATTCCAATATCTTAAAGAGCCCCAAATACAAGGGCTATGTAATGGGAGATTATATTGGTAAGACCGGCCTGGAAAGGACCTATGAGAAAGTTTTGATGGGACAGCGTGGAATTGAGTTCTGGAAAAGAGACAATAAGAACCGCCTGACCGACCCGCTTGAAAAAGGAAAGTTTGACACAGCAGCTATTGCAGGACAGAATATGTATACCTCTATTGATATAGAATTACAGGAGCTGGGTGAAAAATTAATGGAAAATAAACTGGGCTCCATTGTAGCTGTTGATCCCAGAACCGGTGGTATATTAGCGATGGTAAGCAGCCCAACTTACAAGCCTAAACTTTTAACCGGTGCCGAAAGAAGAAAACATTATGCAGAATTATTATTGAGCCCGGCCCGTCCATTATTTAACCGGTCTGTAAGTGCAACTTATTCACCCGGTTCTACATTTAAAACATTACAGGCACTTGTTGGTTTGCATGAAGGCGTAATTACAACCGGTTTTAAAGTTCCCTGCTCCGGAGCTTTTTATGGTTGTGGTTCAGGTAAACCAATGAAGTGTTTGGATATTGGAACTTTTGATCTGAGGAATGCAATCAGGATGAGTGACAATACTTATTTTGCTACAGTAATGCAACGTGTAATAACAAATCCAAAATATCCAAACCAGGACAGCAGCCTTGCTGTTTGGGACAGGTATATGTATGCTTTTGGTTTGGGGCACAGGTTAGGAATAGATGTACCATCCGAAAGGCCGGGCAATATTCCAACACCGGTTGATTTTGATAAAATTTATGGAAAGGGTGCCTGGAATTATTGCAATTTCCGTTCAGTAAGTATAGGGCAGGGAGAAGTAAGTACAACACCGATACAGACTGCAAATGAAATGGCATATATCGCCAACAAAGGCTGGTATGTAACGCCTCATTTAATTGATTCAAT
The DNA here is from genome assembly GCA_031413755.1 of Chitinophagaceae bacterium. GTDB lineage: Bacteria > Bacteroidota > Bacteroidia > Chitinophagales > Chitinophagaceae > Ferruginibacter. The sequence goes on along the minus strand of JANOFR010000004.1, from coordinate 28,325 downwards.
TGAAGGAGGCGACAATTTTGATCTGTTATCAAAATTTAAAGAAAAGCACCGGGCCATGGATATACCCGATAGTATATTTGATGTGGTACAGGCTGGAATGCAGGATGTGGTTGAAAGAGGAACAGGCGGAGGTGCAAAAGTTGATGGAATAACCATTTGTGGTAAAACAGGTACCGTTGAAAATTATTACAGGGCTGTAAAACAACCCAACCACGCTTTCTTCTGTGGCTTTGCACCACGGGATAATCCAAAAATTGCCATCATGTGTGTGGTGGAAAACAGCGGACGTTTTGGGGGTACTTATGCTGCACCCATTGTTGGTTTAATGATCGAAAAATATTTAAATGATACGATTGCAGCAAACCGGCAGGCCCTGGTAGATAAATTCACCAACCTTAATTTGATACCGCCACGAATTTACAGTGAAATGAAAACACTTGATTCCATGCTGCATAGAAAAGATTCGGCTTATTTAATTGCAAAAGGCTATATCAAATTTATTAAAGACACAATGGATATGGATGCAACTGATGAGCAGGAAATTTTAGACCAGATCAAAAACGAAAAGGACGAACGTAAAAAGAACCAGCAGAAAAAAGACAGTAGTGATAATCAGCTGAAAAATAAACCGGAAGCTGTTTTACCCAATGAAAAAAAGAAACCCGAATTAAAAGATCCGGCTCAAATTACTTAAAATACTTATCGCCCTCCGGCAACTTTATAAATGGCATACTATAAAAATCCAACTATATCAAAAGGAATAGACTGGCTTATGGTTTGGCTATATGCCGCCATTGTTATCTTTGGTATTATCTGTATTTATTCTGTTGAATATAAAAGTACAGATAAATTTATGCAAACACTTTTTGGGTTTAAAAAAAATTACAGTAAACAGTTATTCTTTTTTGCCGGCTGCAGTGTGCTGGCTATTTTTATTTTATTAACTGATAGTAAACTTTTTACGGCTACTTCTAATATTTCTTATTTGATAGGGATCGTTTTAATATTGGCAACATTTGTTGTGGGTAAAGAAATTAAAGGCTCTAAAAGCTGGATACCACTGGGCTTTATGAACCTTCAACCGGTGGAACTTTGTAAAATATTTACAGCTCTGGCACTATCAAAATTTTTATCCATGCCGGAAATGGATTTCAAAAAACCAAAATCCCAGTTAATTGCTGCAGCCATTTCTTTTGCGCCTGCTGTACTTTCCATATTACAGGGAGAAACCGGGTTGGCATTGGTATATTTTTCTTTTTTAATTCCAATGTACAGGGAAGGGTTACCGGCATTTTATTTGATATCCATTATTGGGCTGGCCGCACTTGTGGTAGTAAGTTTAGTACTGCCCCAAAAAACCATACTGATCATATTTGCTGCAGTGGCAATAGGGGCTATGTTTTTTTTAAGGCGCAGTTTCAGAAGAAACAAAAACCTGCTATTTATAATTTTAGGTGTATGGGCATTTAGTTCTTTTGTAGCCACTTATGGAGTTGAATTTTTAATGACTAAAGTTTTAAAATCATACCAGGCAGCACGTATCTACAGTATGGTAGGCAGGGATAATCCTTATGTTGATGATAAAACGGCTATACTTAATACACTGGAAGTAAAAACAAAGCAAAAGAAGAACGAGCAACAGAATTACAATGTTAAACAATCAAAAATCGCGATTGGATCCGGCGGGATGACCGGCAAAGGATTTTTAAAAGGAACTCAAACACGTGGCGATTTTGTGCCTGAACAACACACTGATTTTATTTTTACATCAGTAGGTGAAAACTTTGGTTTTTTAGGCAGCGGATTACTGATGTTACTGTACCTGATTTTTCTTTTGCGCATAATCAACATTGCCGAACGGCAACGAAGTACCTTCAGCCGGGTGTATGCTTATTCAGTTGCGGGCATTATGTTTTTTCATGTGGCGGTAAATATATGTGTTACTGTTGGACTGGCGCCCGTAATAGGTATCACATTGCCTTTAATGAGTTACGGCGGTTCTTCTTTATTAACTTTTACCATTCTTATTTTTGTTTTGATAAAACTGGATGCAGACAGGCAGATGGTGCTACGGTAGGCCCCCTCTAAATCTCCCCCCGAAGGGGAGACTTACCAGAACCTGCAAATTTGAAATGCTTTTCATTTACTTTTGCAGCCAACTCTTTTTTGCAATAATGCTCTATTAATTTAGTAGAGTTTAAATTTCCCCTTTTGGAGGTTAGGGGGCGATATGAAAATAATTCCGCTCAGCGAAGGCGCTTTTACCATTGATGTAACAAAAAAATTTGTACCGTTTGATACAAACAAAGATGACCTGCAACAACGTCCCCTTGGTAGTTTGCTGGTAGAGATACAACCCTTCGTCGTAATTACTTCAAAAGATATTATTGTTATAGATACCGGCCTGGGTTTTAATATGCCTGATGGTAGCTTGCAAATTCATCAAAACTTATTGAACAATGGTATTGGGCCAATGGAAGTGACCAAAGTACTGCTTAGCCATCTGCATAAAGACCACAGCGGCGGCATAAGTAAAGAAGATAAAATACTGAACCAAAAGTTCATGAGTTTTCCTAATGCTGAATACTATGTAAATAAAGATGAGTTTGATTTTGCAATGGCAAAGGGTAAGCCATCTTACACGCCAACCGAATTTGAAATACTTGGCCAGACCGACCAGGTTGTTTTTACACAGGGTAATGGAATGATTGATGATTACATCAAGTATAAAGTAACAGGTGCCCACTGCCCCTTTCACCAGGTATTTTGGATAGAGGAAGCGGGACAGAAAATTTTCTTTGGTGGCGATGTGGCGCCGCAATTACAACAAATGAAAAACAAGTTTATTGCCAAATACGATTTTGATGGCCGCAAGTGTATGGAACTGCGGCAGCAATGGTGGCTTCAGGGAGAAAAAGAAAAATGGACGTTTTTATTTTATCATGATATAAAGGCACCGGTGTTTCCTTTTTAAAATTATTTTCATGCCCGTCCGAACGGATATTCATCCGGGCGGGCAAAGGCGCATAGATGAAATACAAAAGCCGCAAACTTAATTTGCGGCTTTGCGGTTCTTAGTTTCTTAGCGTGAAATATTTTCTTACCGTATCCTGTGCAGATAATCATTATTCAAAAACTGCTTTTGTATATCCTTCAGGTCTCTTAAAATACTGGCATCTACCAGGGTGCCGGATGTTTCCAGTAAAAAACCACCAATCAGTTCATTATCCAGGTGTGTTTCAATTTCAAAGGTTTGGCCTGCAGTTGCTGTAGCTTTTACATTAGCCATGATCGTATTCAACATGTCATCACTGATGGGATCAGCCGTGGTAATTTTTACTTTATGAATATTACGCAGTACATTAAACTGGTCAATATAGGTTGTAGCAATTTCCGGTAAGTTTGTTTCCCTGTTTTTTCTTACCAGTAACTGAATAAAAGCACTGGTGAGTATGCTTACCCTTTCTTTGGTAATTGATTCAATGATCTTTCCTTTTGCTGATGGTTTGATAACCGGGCTACGCAGCATATTCACAAAATCGGGATTACTTTTGCAAATTTTGTGTAACCATTTCATATCGGCATATACGGCATCTACCTGGTTTTGTTCAGATGCCAGATCCAATAAGCTTTTTGCGTAACGGCCTGCTAAACGTGGATTGTTCATTTTATAGCTTTTAGCTTTTAGCTGTGAGCTTATAGCTGATCCGTTCTTGTTCACGGCTCATAGCTAAAAGCTAACAGCTTCTTAATTCAACTTTACTTCTGTAGCCAGGGTTCTGATATAATTCTCCTGCTCTGCTTTGTTACTTAATTCTTTACGTAAAACTTTTTCACTTACTTCCAGTACCAGGCTGCCTACCTGGTTTTTAATTTCAGTAAGGGCAGCCATTTTTTGATTGGTGATGGAAGCATGTGCTTCGGCTATGATCTTATTTGCCTGCACTTTAGCTTCTTCTTTAGCCTCTGAGATCATTTTATCTTTTGTTGCTTTTGCTTCTTTGATCATGGCAGCCCTTTCTTCGCGTGCCTGGGTAAGAATGGCTTCATTGTCATTTTTTAGTTGTGCCATTTCCAGCTTAATCTTTTCGGCAGTAGCCAAAGACTCAGCAATATTTTTTTCACGTGTGGCCAATCCGCCAATGATCATTGGCCATGCAAATTTTTTCAACAGAAAAAATACGATCAGGAAGGCAAGAAGCGTCCATATGATAAGGCCGAAGGCCGGTGTTAATAATTGCATTTTATAAAATTTATAAAATAAAAAATTCTGAATTGTTCAATATTGGTATGCGGTACAAGTGAGTAACATCCCGCCTGAGGCGGGACCATGAAAAACAAATGTCCGTCCCAAAAAATCTACTCCTTTGTTCTCCGCCGCGGCGGAGTTAGGGGGCGAAAAAAATTACTGCATCCTCCGTCCTGTACTTTGGATGCAGTAAAGGTTTTTAAAGCACCATAGCTAAGAAACCGATGATGATCGCAAATAACGCTGCTCCCTCTACCAAGGCGGCAGTAAGGATCATGTTGCTGCGGATATCATTGATGGCTTCGGGTTGGCGGGCAATTGATTCCAATGCACCTTTACCAATTTGACCGATACCGATACCGGCACCAATTGCTCCCAAGCCAGCTCCAATTGCACCACCTGCATTAGCTAAAGCTTCTAATAAGAAAAAATTCATAATAGTGAATTTATGTTGGTTAAAAAAAAGTTCTATTAATGTGCAACAGCGGTTTCATGTGCATGGTCATCATGCCCCCCTTCGAAAGCCTGGCCAATGAATACTGCTGTTAATATGGTAAAGATAAAGGCCTGCAAAAACGCAACCAGTACCTCGATAAAATAAATGAAAATGGTAAAGGCAATAGAAAAAGGCGAAAAGCCCCAACCAATATATTGGTTTAATGACCCCATAATAAAAATGAGCGAAATTAAACAGATAATTAAAATGTGACCGGCCACCATATTGGCAAATAACCTGATCATTAAAGCAAAGGGCTTTGTAAAAATTCCAAGAATTTCAACCGGCACTAAAATTACTTTTACCCAGCCCGGTACGCCCGGGGGGTTAATGATGTGCATCCAGTAATGGCTTTTGCTGCTGAACAGGATTACTACAAACGAAATAATGGATAACACAAAAGTAAATGCAATATTACCGGTTACGTTCGCCGTACCGGGAATTAAACCAACTATATTATTGATAAGAATAAATAAAAATACAGTTAACAGGTAAGGCAGGTATTTATTGCTTTTTGCACCCAGGTTTGGTTTGGCAACTTCATCATTAACAAAGTTTACGATGGTTTCCATGGTGTTTTGCATGCCTTTTGGCGCTGTGGTGATACCCTGGCCGGTACCATATTTTTTAGCAACCCTGATGAGGATGATAACGAGTAAAGCAAGTGCCAGTAACATTTGTACTACGTTACGGGTAAGAGAAATATCAAACAAACTAACTGTTTCATCAATTTTTCCTGTTGCATCAACAGCAACAATTTTGCCGGCAGCATATTTATTGCGGTCTAATTTTTCGTGGTCGATCCTTTCATTGGTTAATAAAGCATAACCATCTACTACATGCTCTCCATGATGAAAAGCAGAAGACATGAAAAATGAAAATCCTTTTTGTTTTGAATACAGGATAACCGGAAGCGGAATGGTTGCATGATGCATGTGCCCGTCGGCTCCTTTGTAAGATAAAAAGTGGAATTCGTGGGCATCCATGATATGGCCGAAGATCACTTCATTGGCATCAAATATCTTTTCTTTTTTGACTGGCTCTTCAACAGGTGGATGCTGGGCAAAAGAGGCATTATAAAAAAATACTAAGCTTATGCTGAAAACCGCTACCAGTAATGATTTGATGCTCTTATATACCATAAAATGCCTGTAATTTGGCACAAAGATAAGGATGGAGGGGTGAAATTAAAAATTGATGGGGAAGAAATTAGAGAAATCAGTTTATATGATGATATTATGCCAAGTTACCCTGTTTTTCAAACTGTATCTTATGCAGCTGGTAATAAAACCCCTGCTTTTCCAGCAACTCCTCATGGGTACCCATTTCCTTAATTTCGCCTTTATCAAGCACTATGATCTTATTGGCTTTGCGGATGGTAGATAAGCGATGCGCAATAATAATGGATGTACGGTTTGAGATCAGTTTTTCAATGGCATGTTGTATCAATTCTTCACTTTCGGAATCAACTGATGAAGTTGCTTCGTCGAGGATTAAAATGGCCGGATCGTATAATAATGCCCTTACAAAAGAAAGGAGTTGCCGCTGACCCAAAGAAAGTGTAGCACCTCTCTCCATAACATGATAATTGTAATTGCCGGGTAACTGCATAATAAAATCATGTATGCCGATCATTTTTGCAGCACTGATTACATCTTCATTTTTTATGGAAGGGTTGAGAAGCGTTACATTGTCTTTAACAGAGCCGCTGAATAAAAAAACATCCTGTAATACAACAGCGATCCTTGACCTTAAATCATCCAGATGAAAATCTTCAATAGGGGTATCATCAATTTTTATAGTGCCTTTATTTATTTGGTACAGCCTGTTCAATAAACTGATGATGGAGGTTTTACCGCTGCCTGTATGACCAACTATGGCTAATGTATCACCGGCATTAAGCGTAAAGCTGATATCTTTTAATACAAACTGTTCATCTGTATAAGCAAACCAAACTTTTTCAAAACTAACCTTACCTTTTATAAAAATGTTTGCCTTATTATGCTCTAAAGCTCCTTTAGGGGTTTGGGGTGTTGTGTCCTCATTATCCAACACTTTAAAAACCCTTTCGCTTGCAATCATACCCATTTGTAAAACATTGAACTTGTCGGCAATTACACGAAGCGGCCGGAATAATAAATTAAGGCATAATATAAATGCTGTTATTACCCCTGCAACTTTTTCTGCCTGCCCGGCTTCAATAACATCTTTTGCCGCCCACCAAACCAATAATCCGATGGATAATGCCATTACCAGTTCCACTACGGGAAAAAAAACGGAGTAAGCAAAAATGGCTTTAATATTAGCGTTACGGTGCTCCTTATTAATTTTGTTGAATTTTTTAAACTCCCTTTGCTCGGCAGCAAAAGCCTGTATTACGGCCATACCGGTAATATGTTCCTGCACAAATGCATTAAGGTTGGCGATGGCATTACGAACCCGGATGAAAGATTTGTTTACACTTTCTTTAAAAAAATAAGTGGCCACAATTAAAAAAGGAAATGGTGCCAGGCAAATCAGGGTTAACTGCCAGTCAACATAAAACATATAACTTAAGACAGAGAAAATGGCCAGCAGATCGGCAATGATGGGAATCAAACCATCACTGAAAATGTCATTGATGGATTCAATATCATTTATTGTTCTGGTGGTAAGTGTACCAATGGGTGTTTTATCGTATTGTGATAAATTGAGGTGAAGAATTTTATGGTACGTACTTACCCGCATATCCTTAACCACATTTTGTCCCAGTGAAGCCGTAAGAAATGTAAATAAAAAGCGTAAACCGGTTTCCAGTAATAATAACAGGATTTGAATGATGGTTATTTCTATAATGAAACCGCCGGGCCCGTTTATAAAATGAGCTGAGGTATTGTCTTTAAAACCATCATTAATGGTTAGTTGAATTAACAGGGGCCTTACAGGTGCCATTACTGCAAGTACAATGGCCAGTAATAATGAACTGTAAAATTTATTTTTGTAAGGTGCAGCAAAACGAAATACCCTCTGCAGTAATGAAAAATTAAATATTTTTCTTTTTGCTTTAGGATTATCTGTCATGTTGCAAAGGTATGGGGGTTTATTATTTTGTGTTTAGGTGGTTGAGTTTAAATTTACATAGGTTGTTTACACAGCGACATAGTAAACAAAGAAATCAGGGTTATTTTTTTATTATAAGCGGGTTGCTTACCGGTTATTATCTAATCCTCACGGATCATATTATTATATCCTTTTAAAAAAATGGCTCCAAGATTTTTGTAAGGTGGAATATAATCCTCCCAACTCTCCCTTACTGATCTGACGGGGTCGGTTGAAAATAATTTGGTGAGGGAAGTCCACATATTTTTCCATACCAGTTTATTGCCCGCTTCAAATGTCTGATTCAAATAATTAAGTATGGGCCTGTTAATATCCCCTGCTCCTATTTCTTTTGTGGATATAATATGTGCATCCGGATTTCTTTCAATGATATCATTTAAATTTTTATAGCCACCACAGGATCCCAGCATCACAATTTTGGCATTGCCGGCCATTCGTTTTATGGTTCGTGGTACCCAGTAGCTGTGTCCACGATGTACTACTACTGCCGGTTGCAGACCATTTTCTGCCAAATAATTATTTAAGTGTATTTGAGCACTGTCATCAAGGTTGGCATCATTATCTAGCGGTCGGTTTGCAAAAATCCAGACATTTCCCTTTTTTGATCTTATTTCATACCATTCCTTATTTGAAGCAATTGTCCATTCCTTATTCGAAAATGAATTCAGGAATGAAGGGAAAAAAGCTTTTCCATCATCATCACCATACCAATAAACCTGTTGTACAATTCTTCCGCTGTCATCCCTCATATCTTTATTTTCTATCTCATAAACAGAAGGGATACCCAGGATGCCGGTTAAGTCAATTTTATGGGTACTGTCTGCCGACAGAAAAATTGATTTAAGTAAACCATAAATTGTTTTACCCCGGTTATTATTGTTTTGCGAACATATCTTTTCATTTTCAATTACATAACTAAGTATAGTGTTCTTTAGTTTATTATCATTAATACTGCTGTATGAATCTGCTACATCTACAGCATCTTCCAGGTTACCTGTATTATCAAGGTTGGCGATAAAGCCCCGCATTAAAGTTTCAGATTCAGCTACCGGCATAAACCTTAAAAAGGTATCCAGTTTATTATAATTGGCTGCCATTTTAATAAACTTTTTAAAAAAGTCAAAATGAACATTTAATAATAGGGAATCCGTTCTGGGCGCTGCACCCATTCGCTGCAGCATCCTGAAAAAACTGTGTTTATAACTTGAAGTATAAATTTCATTTTCGCTCATTACCATCATAAAGTACAGATCAACAGCCGATAAAGAATCTGTGGCTTTCATGCGCAAATTAATATTGCTTAAATCGTGCAGTGTGTTAATGGGTGTAACAAAATGCTGCAGCGCTTTACCCTTTAATACTTCCCTCAAACCATTGGCTCCAAACATGGCAATTGCCGTATCTTTTGCAGGAGAAACCAGGCGCTTAAAATATTCAATCTCAGTTTGAACCAGTAATTTATAATAACCAACACTGTCATAACCAACCTCACCATCACCAACATATTTTTTAATGCTCTCTACCGTTTTTTTACCTTTTAAGATATCATCTAAAAAAGGAAAATAAAAAAGGGCATTGGAGGTCATGCTTAATTCTACAACAGCCTTAACCAAGGGGTTTGTATTGCGGTGAATAAGCATGCCAAGTTTAGAGCCGGGTGCCTGGGCAACAGAATAAATAGAAGTAGGGTTATATTGGCAACTGCTTACGATCAACGAATCGGCAAATGGTTCATTAATATAGGGCTCAATGGTTTGTAAAATTTTATCAGGATTAATGATGCAGTATTTTTTATACAGTATTTTCTTACTTTCTTCAAACCCTTTATTTTCTGCAAATATTTCTGCATTTATCTTTCCAACCTGGTAGGGTACTTTTTGAATTTCCGCTACCATACTTATACTGTCGATATTGGCAATCAGAATGTTTTCAAAATTTTCGATCAGCAACGGCACATAAACGGGGTTAAGGTCTTTTGATTTTAAATTATATTTTACAGTTTTAACCACAGTTTCAATATAACCCAGGTAGCGTATTTTTTGATTATTGGTTACTATCCGGTTGTTAAGCTCCACAAAATCCTCCAGCTCATTGATCTTTCTGGTCATGATATCCGTAATGGCAAGGTTGATCTCTGTGTTGTGGGTAGCTTTAATAAGCCCGTCAACAGTACCATCCAGTTTATCCAGTAAACGTTGTTCTTCATTTATTTTATCATGAAAAAGCTGCCGGTAAATAGGAACAGTAACCGTATCCCTGCTTGCTAAAACTTCAGCAGCGGACATTAATAAAATATAAAGAAAAATATATTTTTTCATAGCTTAATCAGGTAATAAAGATGCTAAAAATACGCCAGGGCATACATATCTATCGCATTTAAGATGAAATTTATTGTTAATGAGCTGCTTTGCCTTAACAATTTGATAATACCAAACCGGGTTTTAACTGATTTACTGATTAAAGGTAAAGACTACTTTTGCATGATATGAATACCGTAAATGCTGTTAAAAAAATACTCATTGCCGATGATGAGCCCGATATCCTGGAGATTATCCAATACAACCTCCAAAGTGAAGGATATGAAGTGGTTACCGCAAAGAATGGCAATGAGGCAATTGATCTGGCAAAAAAATTTAATCCCGACCTGATCATACTCGATATTATGATGCCCGGTAAGAATGGCATTGAAGTTTGTAATATCCTGCGACTGCAACCAGCATTTAACGACACACTGATCATATTCCTGAGCGCAATAAATGACGAAGGAACGGAGGTTAAAGGGCTGGAGACCGGCGCCGATGATTACCTGACCAAGCCGGTAAGTCCGAAGATACTGGTCAGTAAAGTCAATGCCCTGTTCAGGCGGGTTAATAAAGAAGATAACGGGGTTTTGCAAATAGGCGATCTGAAAATCGACAGGGAAAAGTATATCATTAATTACCAGGGAAATGATATCATTCTTGCCCGAAAGGAATTTGAATTACTGGCATTGCTGGCCGGCAAGCCGGGTAAAGTTTTTTTGCGAAATGAAATTTTAAACCAGGTATGGGGAACTGAAGTTATTGTAGGCGACCGTACCATTGATGTTCATATCCGTAAAATACGCCAGAAACTAAACCTGGATTGTATCACTACCGTAAAGGGTGTTGGTTATAAGTTTGATCTGTGAGCGGAAGTTAAAAGTGAAAAATAAAAAGTCAAAAGGCCTAAAAAATTATAGCGTTCCCCCTTTTAACTTTTAACTTTTAACTTTTGACTTGTACCTTGCAGCATATTCATCATGCCAACTTCTAAAAATTTTTCTCCTCAGCAATTATCGGCTATTACCGCTTTGGTATTGGCGGCTCCCATTTCTTTTGGGATCTATTTTTTTAAACCGGTATGGTGGATCGGCGGGTTGTCATTTGTTGTCATCTTCCTGGGTGCTTACGCGTTGATATTATATATCCTGCAGAATTTCATCTACCGCAAAATAAAACTCATTTATAAGTTCATTTATCAAACCAAGGCCAGCAAAAAAGAAGAATTTTATTATAAAAATATTTTACCTCAAAAAAGTATTAATGAAGTTAGTGATGACGTGGAAAGCTGGGCCGAACAACACAAGGCCGAGATCGAGATGCTGCAGCAAAATGAAGCATATCGCAAGGAATTTTTGCAGAACCTGAGTCATGAACTGAAGACGCCCATTTTTGCCATACAGGGTTATGTAGATACCCTACTTAACGGTGCTTTAGACAAACCGGAAGTAAATATAAAATTTCTGCAAAGTACATCGCGAAATATTGACCGCCTGGTAAACCTGGTAGATGACCTTGATTCCATATCCAAACTGGAAAGCGGTGAACAGCTTTTATTGAAGGATAGTTTTATTATACAGGACCTTTTAAAAGAAGTGTATGAATCACTGTCCATCAAAGCTGATGAAAAAGAAATAAAATGTATCATAAAAAAGGGTTGCGAGGTACCACTTACAGTTTTTGCCGATAAGGAGAAATTAAGGCAAGTATTTACTAACCTGGTTGATAACGCCATTAAATACGGCAAGCAAAACGGCACCGTTGAAGCCAGTTTTTATAAAGTTGATGGTGCCAGGGTTTTAATTGAGATCAGCGATGATGGATCGGGTATTGCTGAAGAACATTTATTACGCATATTTGAACGCTTTTACCGAACCGACCTGGCCCGCAGCCGCAAAGTTGGAGGGAGCGGTTTGGGTTTAGCCATATGCAAACATATTATTGAAGCACATGGGCAAACCATTCATGTACGCAGTAAGATTGATGTGGGCAGCACATTTGGGTTTACGCTGCAGAGTAAAAGAGAATAAAGAAAAAAAATGAAACCGAATGAATTTAATTTTTATTTGAGTTGTTGTATATTAATTTCACTGCATGCATGCTTGTTAAATGAGGAAAATAAAATAATAATACTTTATAATAGATGTATGCTCTCCCCGGTAAAGTATTACAGGCAAGGTAAAATCCGACGATTAATTAAGCCCGTTTCTTGTGTTGTTGTATATGTAAACAGATGGCCTTGCTTCAAGATTTTAATACAATGTGAAGAAGTTTTCAAATCTTTTCTATGAATAAATATCTAACGCTGATTTACCCTTACCGAATACTTTACCTGTTAGAAGGATTTTTTAGTTGTTACATGTTTCCTCTGATTCCACAACATTACAGCAAGCATAGTTTTAAAAACAATATAATGATTTTGACTTAACGGCATGGTTACAATTCGGTAATGGTGCAGCATGATCTTTGTGCTGTAAAAAAAAATCAAATAAATCAAACCATTATGAAATCTTTTAAAATTGTTTTTACCAAAACTGCATGTATGCTGGCTTTGGTATCATTCTCAAATTCATTCACCATTACACAGGCGCAGAAACAGTCACAGTTTGTTGCAACAAAAGAATCTCCAGGCAATATCCGTTTTGTACATATAGAAGGAGATATGCTTGTATTTGAGCTACGCCTCAGTAACCTGGCGCCCAAAGGAAGTAGGCTCCGGATATCAGATGGAGAAAACAATACCATCTTTGAAGAAAAGATCAGAACTGAAACCTACAATATCCGCTGCAAAATTTTAAGAGGCGATATCAGCAAGATAAATTTTGAGATATCCGGCAAAAAAGTGTTCCTAAAAGAATCTTTTAATGTAAAGTTCAGGACAGAAGAAAAAGTTGAAGTAACAAGAGCTTAGTTCTGTTGATAGCAGAGGTTATGCATACTTAGAAAAAATATGCAACTTATGAAATTGATAAGTCCCGCTGCTACATGGCGGGACTTACAATTTATTCAATAAAGGCCAATCAATAAAAAAATTGCTCTTTTATAATTTCGCCATCATTTACTTCATACAAGGCTATTTCATCTATTTTTAAACGTCCCTGACCTTTTATTGTTACATCCATGCCCATCTCTACTGCAAAATGGTTTCCTGCAACCTGTGGTTCATTGGAATATTCACCATGCATTTCTTCCACAATTTCGCTAATTTGCAAACCCTTCTGTTTAATTGCTTCCAGCCCTTTAACTGATTTTAACCACGGAGAATTTGCCGGTTCAAAACTCTCTGCATTTTCTGCATACATTTCATCCTGTATCAGATTCCACCGACCTGTTTGTGCCAGTTCATGAAAACGGTTGGCTATATCCTGTGTCGTCTTAATTGCGTCCTGTGTTAACATAAAATAAAGGATTAAAATGATTAAAATAATGAAGAAAAATCATAGTATATATGTATTGACAGAGATTAAGTTATTATGAATCAAGCATTCCGAAAATGCTGTATGTCGACCGTTGAATTCAGGTGTTTTTTATTATTCCGGTAGATAACTTAATTCTGAACAAAAACCTTTACTATTTTTTTAAAGCCATTTGCATCTTTGATATTAAGTAAATACTCTCCGCTGGACATATTTGAAATATTCAGATAATTGACTCCATTATTAATTTTACTTTTTAATACTACCTGGCCCGAAAGGGTTATCAGTGTTGCTTCAATATCTCCAACTGTACCTGATACATCTACATACAACTTTCCTTTTTTTACAGGATTGGGATACACATCCATCACTATATTTTTACAATCATTTAATATATGAAGTATTTTAGAATATTTATATTGACCATCCCTGTCAATCATTTTTAACCTGTACAATGCTTCTTCTGGAGAAACAGGTAAGGTTCTGTCAATGAATTGGTATGTAGCTTTTGTACTGGTATTTCCATTAGCAGCCACAATTCCGGTTGATACCCAGCTGGAATTGGATAGGCCCGCTCTCTCAACTTCAAACCGATCGGTATTTATTTCATTATCAGTTATCCAGTTTAATACTGGTTGACAGTTCACTAATTTTACTTTAAAATCAATCAGCGTTAATGGAGTTACAATTGGATTACTCACAGTAGCTGATGCTGTTGCAGTACATCCGTTAGCATCTGTTACAGTAACATTATATGTTCCTGCTGTTAAGGCTGTGGCTGTTTGGGTGGTTTGACCACCGGGACTCCATAAATAGGTATATCCTGGAGTACCACCAGCCGGATTGGCTGTGGCTGTTCCATCATTACCACCAATTGTTGTAGTATTGGTTGCCGAAGTACTTGCTGTTAATGCTGTTCCGGGTTGTGTTACTGATATCGTATTAGTTGTTACTACACAGGCAGGATCGCTCTGTCTTCTTACAACCACGGAATAAGTTCCCGCAGGTACAGTAAAAATATTACCTGTCTGGAAAGCTCCGCCGTTCAAACTGTATTCTATATTGGTAGGTTGACCTGAATTTGCTGTCAGGATAGTTGTACCACCAAAACATGCAATTGTTGCCGGCCCTGTTAAAGATACAGATGCCGGTACAAGGGTACACTGTGTAGCTGGCACAACGGTTACTGATGAGGTAGAACTGTTATCTGCTAAGACATCACCGGCTAAAGTACCAGGTGTGGTACAAGATACACCATTTGAGAATATCAGGTTACCGGTAACAGTGGAAGGCCCGCCTAAATTATTACCCTGTACTGCTATTAAAATAGTACGTGCAACTCCTACCGGAATAGTATTTGACCCATTACAGACTGTGATTACCCCACCCGTATTAACCGTAATGGTCCATCCGGGAGGTAACCCAGTTTGCTGGGCGTTGGGAAGTGTGGTACAGATGGCCGAAGGAAGGCTAATCTGTGCTCGCACTGTATTTACGCCTATTGGTGCCGTAGGTCCGGTATTTCCAACCGTGACCTGAACATACACAGTACCCCCCTGGTTTACCAACCCGGAGTTCTGCGTAAGGACACCTATGTATGCATTTGCCTGTCCGGATGCGCTTGTGACAGCAAAAAGGCTCAACAATAGGAAATGTATTAATAATTTTATATTTTTCATTTTTTCATTTTTTCATTATCATTAGTTTCAATACACGAGCTTTTCAAACTTTACTGATTTTTTGTCTTTACCATTTATAAAAACCAATACATATGCTGCTGCCGGAAGTCTCCTGATATCAAGCGTTGTAAAAAAAGCATCTAATGGAATTGTTTTAGAAAATAGCAGGGCTCCTTTCATATCAAATACCTGCATAACTGCTCCAGCTTCTGCCAGTGAGTGATTTACATTAATAGAATTTTGTGCAGGATTTGGAAATACTTCCAGGTCCATACATCCGGGTGCTTCTATTGTAATGCTGGTATTAGCAGTACACCCACTTGCATCTGTTACTGTAAAATTCCATGTACCAGGGCCTTTCATAAAAGTACCTGTACCGGTAAATGGTGTTCTTCCACCGGCTGCACTTATTGTTACCTGGGTTTTTCCGCCACAGTTGGTTATCCTTGGGGCATTAGCCGAAGCAGTTAAGACAGCCGGTTGTGTAACTGTTACAGTTGTAGCTGTATTGTTACACAGGTTGGCGTCTCTTACAAGAACTGTCTGTATGCCTGCGCCAACAATAAAGGTATTTGCCGTTTGGTATGCCCCACTATTTAAGCTGTATTGCAATGGTGCTGTTCCACCTGCAGCAGTAACAATGAGTGTGGTTGTTCCTCCGTTACAGGCAATAGGACCTGCTGAAGCAACAGCTGTTATTGCTATTGGCTGTGTAACTGTTATGGAAGTAGTTGTAGTACATAGATTTGCACCTATTATTGTAACAGTTTGTAATCCTGCAGTAACGGTAAATGTATTGTCAGCCTGGAATACACCGCCATTCAGGCTGTATTGATAAGGTGTTATTCCACCTGTTGCAGTAACTGTTAGTGTTGTTGTTCCACCAATACAAGAAATGCTGCCTGCAGAAGCTGTTGCCAATGGCGTAGTAGGTTGAGCATTGATTGTAATATTAGTGGCTGTTGAAATGCAGGTGCCTGAATTTTTTGCAGTAAGTGTATGAGGTCCTGTTGCTACAACAAATCCACCTGAAGGGTAAACAACATAAGCTCCTCCATCTAAACTAAAAGTTAGTCCTGAGGTATCAGAAGTAATCGTTATAATTCCTGTTGCCACAGTACATGTTGGTTGTACATCCGTTACTGTTGGTGCAGCCGGTGTAGCGGGCTGTGGATTTATAATGTTGGATACAACAGGTGAGATACAGTTGTTGGTATTCTGCGCAGTTAGTGTATAGGTGCCTGGTGTAAGATTAGTATATGGGCCTGTGTATGGTCCATAAGCACCACCATTAAAACTGAAATTTAATCCTGATGTGGCTGAAGTAACCGTTATCGTTCCTGTAGCCACCGTACAGGTTGGCTGTACAACTATTACTGTTGGTGCAGCAGGTGTAGCGGGCTGTGGATCTATAATGATGGTTGTAACGGCAGAGATACAGTCGCTGTTATTTAGCGCAGTAAGTGTATATGTGCCAGATGTTAAATTAGTATATGGGCCTGTGTATGGGCCATAAGCACCACCATTAAAACTGAAAGTTAATCCGGTAGTTGACGAAGTAATCGTAATAGTTCCTGTGGCAACTGCACAGGTAGGTTGTATTACACTAACCTCTGGGGCAGCCGGTGTTGGAGGCTGTTGATTTATGATAATAATGGAAACAGCAGATATACAACTTGTGGAAATATTTTGTGCAGTAAGTGTATTTGTACCTGCTGAAACAGTATATGGGCCTGTGTATGGAGCATAAGCACCACCGTTTAGGCTGAAATTTAATCCTGCTGTAGAAGACGTTACAGTTATAGTTCCGGTAGCTACTGTACAGGTTGGATGTACTACTGTCACCGTTGGCGCAGGAGGTGTGCCTGCTATGGGATTAATAACCACATTGGCAGATGGTGCAGAAACGCATCCATCAGTATTGGTAACAGTAAAGTTATAAGTAGTTGCAGGTGCAAGGCCGGTTACTGTTGTGCTTATGCCTGTACCGGAAATAGCACCGGGATTAATTATCCAGTTGCCCGATGGTAAACCACTCAATATAACCGATCCGGTTGTTACGGCACAGGTTGGTTGTGTAATAGTTCCTGGCACCGGTGCTGCTGGTGTAACAGGCTGTGGATTTATAATGATAGTTGTAACAGCAGATATGCAGGTACTGGTATTTTGTGCAGTAAGTGAATGGGTGCCTGGCGAAACAGAATATGGGCCTGTATATGGTCCATAAGCAGCACCATCGAGACTGAAATTTAATCCTGCTGTAGGTGAGGTAATCGTTATTGTACCGGTTGCAACAGTACATGTAGGATGAACAACACTTACTGTTGGTGCAGCCGGTGTAGGCGGTTGTGCATTTACAATGATATTGGTAACAGGCGAAATGCAACTGGCTGCATTTTGTAAAGTAAGTGTATGAGACCCTGCTGTAACTCCTGTGTATCCTCCTGCAGGATAAGGTGCATAAGCAGCCCCATCTAGGCTGAAAGTTAAGCCTGCTGTAGCTGAAGTAACGGTTATAGTTGCTGTTGCTACTGTACACGTAGGTTGTATTACACTAACTGTTGGTGCAGCTGGTGCCCCGGGTACCGGATCAATAACGATGTTGGCAGATGCCAGTGAAGTACAACCCACATCATTGGTAACCGTATAATTATAAGTTCCTGCTGCTAGCCCGTTTATGGTTGTTGATGCAGTATTTCCTGTTATTGCACCGGGATTGATTGTCCAGTTTCCTGCAGGTAAACCATTCAATACAGCAGATCCGGTTGATACAGCACAGGTAGGTTGTGTAATGGTTCCTACTGTTGGAGCAGTGGGTGTTACCGGTTGTTGATTTATTATAATATTTGCTGATGCAGGGGAGGTACATCCAACATCATTGGTTACTGTATAATTATAGGTACCGGCAACAAGATTATTTATTGTTGCAGATGAAGTATTTCCGGTAATAGCTCCGGGATTGATTGTCCAGTTTCCTGCAGGCAAGCCACTCAATACAACTGAACCTGTTGAAATAGTACAGGTAGGTTGTGTAATAATTCCTGGTGTTGGCGCAGCAGGGGTTACCGGCTGTGTATTAATTACAATATTGGCAGATGCCGCAGAGGTACATCCAACAGCATTTGTTACTGTATAGTTATAGGTACCTGCTGCAAGATTATTTATTGTTGTTGATGCAGTATTTCCTGTAATAGCTCCGGGATTGATTGTCCAGTTTCCTGCAGGTAAACCATTCAATACAACAGAACCCGTTGAAATCGTACAGGTAGGTTGTGTGATGGTTCCTGAAGTTGGTGCAGAAGGTGTAACCGGCTGTGCATTTACGGTAATATTGGTAATTGCTGAAAGACAATTACTGGTATTTTGTGCCCTCAAGGTATGTGCGCCTGCAGGAACAACATATGGAACAGTATATGGAAGATAAGGCCCGCCATCAATACTGAAAGTTAATCCTGCAGTAGATGAGGTAATGGTTATGGTTCCTGTTGCCACAGTACAGGTTGGATGTACCACACTAACTGTTGGTGCCGGAACAGCAGCCGGTTCGGCTATTGTTACGGGTGAAGCAGTTACAGTACAGGAAGGAGTACTCACTTCTCTTGCAACTACCGTGTACGGTGAGCCGGCAGCATTTACGGTGAAAGTATTTGCTGGCTGGAAGGCCCCGCCGTTCAAACTGTATTCTATTGATCCGGTTGCACCGGTTGTTGTAGCAGTAAGCGTAGTTGTGCCACCATTGCAGGCAATCGTTCCTGCAGATGCAGTTACCCCAAGCGGGCATCCAGGTATAACCTGTATAGATGATGTTGAACTGTTGTCGGCGGTATTATCACCGGCCAGGGTACCGGGAACTGTGCATGAAACACCATTTGAAAACAACAAATTACCGGTAACTGTAGAAGGGCCGCCAATTACATTGCCCTGTACTTTTATCAAAATAGTTCGGGCTGTACCTACGGGAATAACATCAGTACCATTACAAACAGTAATTGAGGATCCACCACCAACATAAGCGGATACTGTCCAGCCCGGTGGTAATCCTGTTTGCTGTACAGCCGGAAGCGCATTGCATATTGCTATCGGAACGCTGATCTGGGCACGTACTTTGAATTGACCTATTGGCGAAACGGGACCGGTATTACCTACTGTAACTTCTATATTAACAATTCCTCCAACTGCTACCTGGCCTGAATTCTGAGTAAGAATATTGATGAATGCATTTGCCTGTGCTGCTGCATCAGAAATTGCAAAGAGGGCTCCAAAAAACAACACTATCAGTTTAAATATTTTCGTCTTCATTTTTGTTAAGAATAAAAGGAGTTAGTTAGAATTTATATGTGATCATTTATTTACCTGATAACTTTAATTGATGTGGTAGAGGAATTATCTGCAGGATTATCTCCTGGTGTTGAAGCACCTGCAGCAGTACCAGGCGCAATGCCATTAGAAAAAGTAAGTGTGCCGGAAATAGTAGAAGGGCCTCCAACTGCTTTTCCCTTTGCTGCAATCAGTATGGTCCGGCATTCATGTAGCGGAATCTCATCAGTACCATTGGAAAGCCGTATAGAAGCACCTTTGTTGAAAGTTAAGGTCCAACCCGGAGGTAAAACATGACCTGTATCCGGAATATTTACAATTTCTGCAGGAAAACTGATCTGTGGCATTAATTTATAAACCGGAATAGCTGTAGTTGAACTTTTATTGCAAACAGTAATTTCCAAAAAAACAGTTCCATTTATATTAATGATGCCTGAATTTTGTGTCAAAATATTCATTAACACATCCTGCGAAGCGGCATTCTTTGAGATACAGCAAGCTGTTATAAGAAGAATAATCAGTTTAAATATTTTCATTTTTTGATTGATAATTTTTTTGCTTAAAAAATTTTGACTTGATTAATATTTCAGGCTTTAATGCTGCGGGTACTTAGTTTTCACTTTAAGTACCAGATGATGTAAAATTGATTTGCAATAATCTGTTACCATTATTACTTAATCATTACCTAAATGTTATTTCCAAAATTCTGAAAAGAGCCGGGCTGATTTTTGGGAGCTGAAAAATGCCGTGTATAAAAATTAATGTTTGGATAACAATTTCTTGACACCAATAAGGCAACAATCTATTTCCTTTGCCAAAACTGCACTTCATGAGAATCGCCTATTTCATATGTTTACTTTTTATTATTTCCAATTACACTTTTGCACAATCAGCAAAAATTACCGGAAAAGTAATTAACGCTAATTCTGGTCAGGCTTTGGCCAGTGCAACACTTACGTTGATTGAAAAATCAAAAACAGAAACTGCCGATCTGAATGGAAACTTCAGCTTCAATAAGCTGGCACCAGGCACATACAGCATCAGGTGCAGCTACAGCGGGCATATAGAAAAAATTGTTGACGAAATTGTGGTATCCGCTAACGACAATACAGTAATCAACATTTCTTTACAGGAAAAGAAATCTGATGAAGTAGTCGTTATTGCTAAAACAAGTGCAAGAAAAGAAACAGTTGCATCATTACTGGTTGCACAAAGAAATATGGCCAATGTGAGTGATGGGATATCTGCAGAATCTATCAGAAAAACACCAGACAGAAGTACGAGCGATGTTTTAAAAAGAGTAAGCGGTGCCAGTATTCAGGATGACCGGTTTGCCATCATCCGTGGGTTGAATGACCGTTACAATGCTGCATTCATCAACGGAGCACCATTGCCCAGTACCGAAAGTGACCGGAAGGCTTTTGCATTTGACATATTCCCTTCTTCCATCCTGGATAACCTGGTTATTTATAAAACTGCCACACCAGATAAAACCGGTGAATTTGCAGGTGGTATTATTGACATTACCACAAAATCTATTTTGCCTAAAAGTTTTACTTCACTGTCATTTGGAGGTTCTTACAACAGTTTGATTACCGGGAAAAACCGTTACTTTTCTGAAAACAAAGGTAAGCATGACTGGTTAGGTAAGGATGATGGTAGAAGAGGGCTGCCGACAGGTTTGCCTACTATACGGGAATTTACTACAATTTACAGCCAGGACCCAGCAAAGAGAGCTGAGCTTGCAAAACTTTTTGGAGACTACAAATGGGGTATCAGGAACCATAACACAAGCCCTAATTATAATTTCCAGTTATCCAAAGGTTTTAATATTGAAAGAAAACAAAAAGAATTTGTAGGAGTCCTTTTATCTGTGAATTATAACAGAAACTTCTCTTTTACAGATGGGGAAAGAAATAGCTTTGATGCCAATTTAGACACACCTTCCAATCCCATACTTGTTCATAGAGGCAAATATTTAGATTCCATCTACAATGATGAAGTGGTACTAGCAGCATTGGGCAATATTTCGATTAAGATAAACAGCCGCCATAACATCAGTTGGAAAAACAACTTCAGTATCAATACAGACAACAAGCTTATTAAAAGAATTGGGGCCCCGGATTTTGATTCAGATTCTACCTTTTTTGTTAAAGATGCGGTAAGGTGGTTCACATCCAATCAGATATATTCTTCACAACTTGCCGGTGAACACCAGGTTGGACCCTATAAAACAAAAATCAACTGGCTTGCATCTTACAGTAACGTAAACCGTGAAATACCCAATCTCTCCCGTACTTCTTACATAGGTAATTATCCTGATAAAAACAATATTACGGCAAACTCCCGGACCGCAGGTGCTGTATTTCAAAATGCGGGCAATGGCACCATGTTTTTTGTAAATTCTAAAGAGAATATAAAAAGTATAAAGGTTGATATAACGCAGCCTTATACATTTTTGAAAAACTCACAAAATTATTTAAAGATCGGAGGTGGTTACCAGGCCAGGCAAAGGGACTTTGCAAGCAGGTTCCTAAGCTTTGTAAAGTACGATCAGCAAATACAATTTGATAATTCTTTAGAGTACTTGCCAGAAGACCAGATATTTCTGAAGCAACATTTAGGTAAATTAAGCAATAATTCGGGTGGTTGGGGAATTTTTGATGGAACTCTGAACAATTCTGATTACGATGCTTCTTCATACATGGCACACTTCTACATCATGACTGAGCAACGGTTTTTAAAAAAATTCAGGCTTGTTTATGGCGTAAGACTGGAAACGTTTAATCAGAAACTGAATACGATCAAAAACCTGAGGGATACTGTAAGATTGGATAAGACAGTAACTGATTTTTTGCCATCTGTTAATTTCATTTATGCGGTTACCCCAAAAATGAACCTACGCCTGTCTTATGCTGAAACTGTTAACAGGCCTGAATTCAGGGAACTTGCCGATTTTGTATTTTTTGATTATGTAACAAGCTTCAGTTACTCCGGGCTTGATAATATTAACCGGGCTAAAATTATTAACTACGATTTCAGGTACGAATACTTCCCGGGCAAAGCACAGTTATTTTCGGTGTCGGCATTTTATAAAAAATTTACTGATCCGATAGAGATTGTTCAGATTCCCAATACCAGCTCACAATCAAGCTATGTTAACACTTCATCGGCTACAGTGTATGGACTGGAAGCAGAATTCAGGATACTCCTTTCTACAATTTTTGGAATAAAAAACGAAAATTCATTTTTAAGTAAGTTTACGCTCACCGGAAATGCAGCTTATATCAAATCCAATGTAAAACTGGAAAGCCTCTTTGGATTCTCAGCCGATAAATTGGTCACTGACCGGGCATTACAGGGCCAGTCGCCGTATATTATAAATGGCAGCTTCGGTTATAATGATGAAAAAACAGGTTTATCATCTACGTTGTCCCTGAACAGGGTTGGAGACAGGATATTAATTGCAGGTACTTACCAAACTGCAGATATTTATGAAAAAGCAAGGACAGTAATAGATTTTCAATTGGCAAAATTCTTCCTTAAAAAAACGCTGGAGCTTAAGTTTACGGCAAGGGATATCCTGGCCCAGCAAATATACTTTTACTACGATTTTGACAGAACAAAATCATTTACATCAAAAGATAGATATTTTTCATCTAACAGGGCCCCGAGGGCTTTTAGTGTTAGCGCCACTATAAAACTTTGATTTTTTGATGCCTGGTAACAAATAATTTTCTTTCATTATTCATTAAATTAAATGACCAGTACAGCACCGGTATTAACGGAACCATCAAAACAAGCTGCTTTTAATCCCGGATTTTTATCGGCAATAACAGTGCTGATCATGGTTTTTATAATGGGGCTGGTTAAGATTTACAGCCCTGATCTTGGGTTTCATCTCAAATCAGCAGAATGGATGCTGGAGAATAACCGGTTTATTTATATTGATTCATTCGATTACGGATCTACAGGAAATAAGTATTACAATCTTCAGTGGCTTTTCCAGTTAGTTGCTTATACATTATACCATACAGGCGAAAAAACGCTGGTCATAGTAAACGCCGGGTTAATAACTGCTTCTATAGCATTGGTTTGGCTTCGCTTCTTTAAAAATACTGAAACCGGAAAAAAAAATATCAGCCTGGGGCTTTTTGCATTAGTTGCATTACTGCTGGTACAACCATTAACATTTGAAATACGTCCGCACGTGCTTTCCTGGATATTTTTAAACCTGGTTCTTTTATGCTTAGAATTGTACAAAAAAAACGGCGATAAAAAATCACTTTACTTTCTACCGGTAATTATGCTTGTATGGGTAAATACCCACAGCCTTTCCATATTGGGTCTGGCAACTATTGCTATTTACAACGCAGGTATTTATTTAGAAAAAGGTAAAATAGATAAAAGACTTTTTTGGTTTTCGATAATATCGTTTGCGTCATTTCTTATAAATCCTTATTTTTTAGAAGGGCTGATGTATCCATTTATGCAATTCGGGCTTTTATCGGGCAGCAGTATGGTAAAAGCATATTTTGGCGAATTGCAATCACCCTTTACTGCAAAAGAAATCGGGATGCTGGGTTCTAAATATTTTACCAGCCCGCTTTTGATCATCCATCTTTCGGCTATCCTTTCTGTATTTTCTATATTTCGTTCCCTGAAAAAAAAGCAGTTTACGGATATGCTTTTGCTCGCAGCTTACCTTGTTGTATTGTACCTTGCACATAAAAATTATGGCTATTTTTTAATGGTAAGCCTGCCATTAATTGTGAAATATATAATGGATTGGATAAACAGCAGGAGGCAAAAGATAACTAAACAGGCATTGCCATCACCGCAACAAAGAAAGAACAAAGAAGCAAATAAAATAGTTGAAAAAGGGTTTACAATACCCCAAAAATTATACAGACGATTTGCTTTCGCAGCAATTATTGCAGCAGTTCTGATAAGCATTACAAGCATTACAGACGCTTATCCCATATTCAGGCATTCACCTTACCGGTTTGGATTTACAGAGGACAATGACCAACTACCGGTAGAGGCTACATCCTTTTTAAATAAAAACCAGCTTAAGGGAAGAGTACTCAATCATCTTGACTTTGGCGGTTACCTGATGGCACATTTTAAAGAAAAGGTTTTTATTGATGGACGTATGGATGTGCTGCCGGAAGAATTTTTTGATAAGTATGTTGAAAGCCTCACAAAAAAAAACGGAATAAAAAAATTATTAGATGAATACAATCCCGACATTGTTATCTTCCCTTATGTAAAAGCATCTGGCTGGTGGTATTATTTTATTTCGCAAAAAGAAAAAACAGGGTATAAGCCGGTATATTTCGACGGCCTGGCTGTTATCTACCTGAAGTCCTCAGCGTACCCCCAATTTCCTGTGCTAACTGATAAGGATATAGGAAAAAAAGCTGACTTAACTGCGATTAACAGGCTGGATGATAATATCGAATCACAAAAGTCAAGAGGGCTGATGGTTATTATAAAAGGATTATGGCAAAAACAATCTTTTTCTATTGTCAATCAAAACAGGGCAACCTATTGTTTTACCAATGGATTTGATACCGCTGCCATCAGCTTTTCAATTATGGGTATTGAAAATTCAACCGTACACACGCCCAATATTTTTAAAAATCTTTCGCTGTATTTTAATGAAAAAAAAATGTACGATAAGGCTCGGTTATGTGAGGATAAAGCAGAATAAAAGGATTGGTATTTTACAGAAATGTTTAAACAATTGCATCATAGGTTTGTATTTCGCAGAAGGGTAAAAATTCTTTCAGCAGCATTATTGCCGCTGATCAATCCAGGTATAAAAACTATGCTTGATGTTGGAAGCGGCGATGGTACCATCAGTAAATTAATGCAGGAAAATAATGCCGCGATAAAGATTTCCGGTATAGATATTATGGAAAGGCAAAACAGTTTAATACCTGTTAAATTGTATGATGGTAAGCATATACCTTACGATGATGATAGTTTTGATGGCAGTATGTTTATAGATGTTTTACATCACCTGACTAATATAAGAGAATTGCTTACAGAAGCTAAACGGGTGTCACGTAAATATATCTTAATTAAAGACCACCAGTACAAAACTGATTTTGATTTTAAAATTTTAATGTTCATGGATAAGGTGGGCAATAAACCACATGGGGTTGCTCTTGAATATAATTACTTAAAAGAAAAAGAGTGGGAAACAATCTTTAAAGATCTGGGATTGAAAATGATTAATAAAAAAACAGGGATACCATTATATCCATTCCCGTTCAGCTTATTGTTTGGCCGCAAACTGCATTTTGTATGTATGCTGGAAATATTGAAATGATTAGAAAATATGGAACTTACAATTTTAATGCCTTGTCTGAATGAAGCTGAAACAATAGGTATCTGTATTGGAAAAGCCAAAGAATGGATATTGAGAAATAATGTAGATGCAGAGGTTTTAATTTCTGATAATGGAAGTACAGACGGGTCACAGAAAATAGCTGAAGATTCAGGTGCAAGAGTAATTCATGCACCGGAAAAAGGATACGGGGCCGCTTTAATTTCGGGAATATTAAATGCAAAAGGAAAGTATGTTATAATGGGAGATAGTGATGATAGTTATGACTTCTCTTCTTTGTCTCCTTTCTTAGAAGAACTCCGGCAGGATTACGATTTGGTAATGGGTAACCGGTTTAAAGGAGGGATAGCAAAAGGCGCTATGCCACTCATTCACAGGTATTTTGGAACTCCCTTACTCTCTTTCATCGGAAGATTGTTTTTTAAATCTAAAATAGGTGATATCCAATGTGGCTTAAGGGGTTTTAAACAGGATATTGTGAGCAGGTTACATCTTCAAACCTTAGGTATGGAGTTTGCAAGTGAAATGATTGTAAAAGCATCACTTTTCAAATTTAAAATAGCAGAGGTACCCACAACATTATCAATAGATGGAAGATCAAGGTTGCCACATCTTAAAACCTGGCCCGATGGCTGGCGCAACCTTCGCTTTTATTTAATGCATTCTCCCAAATGGCTTTTCTATATTCCGGGAATCTCTCTTTTCTTTTTGGGCCTTATATTGATGTTGTTAACCCTGGTAAACCCATTCGAAATTATCAAAGGCATTCACCTTGATGCCAATACACTTCTGTTTGGAGGTGTTTTTATCATTACCGGTTTTTCATGCATAGCACTTGGTATGTTTACCAGAACTTATGCTACTGAAGAAGGCTTTTTACCAAAGAATAAATTTGATGATAAAGTAGAAATATTTTTTACTCTTGAAGCAGGGATATTGATTGGCTTATTTATTTTCCTGTGTGGACTTGCAGGTTCCATTTACTCTTTTTATATATGGCAGCAGGCAAAATTCGGCGACCTTGAGTATAAAGAAATTTTGAGGATTGTTGTTCCAAGTGCAACTTTGATTCTATTAGGAACCCAGTTATTATTTTCAAGTTTTTTTCTGGGCATTCTAAAAATAAAACGGAAGCCCCGTTTGGCAGATAAATAAAAATATCCTTTTGATTTCTTTTTTTTCATGCCATTGCTGAAAGGGGCAGTTTAAAAATATGAAAGCGGGCTTTCAACCGGGATTGAATAATCTGTTTGTATTTAAAAAAATGTGGGATGCAATAAAGAGAAAGCAACACACCTGACATTACATAATTACATTTTAATTGCCGGATTTTTAAATTAAAATGCTGCCTTTTAGTTTCTTGTTTTTTATATAGGTGCGTTAATCTTTCATCTTTTAGTTGTTTACAATTAATTTACATTGCGGTTACTATTTAGTCATTATTTCATAATGGCAGTTACTGGCTTCCGTTCATATACCTGTCTATATTTGTCATCCGGTTACAAAACGAAAAACCTTATCTGATTACTGCTGGTTTTTCTTTTTTTTATCGCCCAATTCCTGTTTAAAATCAATTTTAAACCCCAGATCATTTTGTCTACAATTGTGTTGCAAGTTACAGAGCTATGCACGCTGAAAACCTGTGCCCTGTTGCCATGTAGGAATAACTGGAATACCATTGATGTTTACGATTTATTCATCTTAAAGTGCTGATTTGATAACTGCACGGTAACACAAAGGTTTAACACATCGTTTAGGTTTGTATCGGATAATCAGGATAAAGATAATATGAGGTTCTAAGGATATTCTTGAATACAGAGCGTTTAATAATTTAATTACCATTACGTTTTTCCATGACTGAATCACTGCTTATATTTTCTGTCATTTACTCCACTTTAATAGTGTTTATTACCACTGCCTCAATAGCTTTAAGCCTTCCTTTTAAAAATATTCAACGCATCCGTATTACGGATTTTAAAAAACTACTTACCAGCCTGATTTTGCAAAGCGGAGCCACACAAGAACATATTCTCTGCAAAAATTATAACTCCCCTTCTAAAACAATATTGTCAACACAAACAAATTTTTTAACATTCAAAATCTTTAAAGCACTGAA
This sequence comes from Chitinophagaceae bacterium, assembly GCA_031413755.1. Lineage (GTDB taxonomy): Bacteria > Bacteroidota > Bacteroidia > Chitinophagales > Chitinophagaceae > Ferruginibacter. The sequence continues at coordinate 295 of JANOFR010000004.1, read as the reverse complement.
ACAAACCAAACTTAAAAATCACGAAACAACAAACCAAACAAACTCAACAACATTTAACACAACAAAAAAATTAACAATGAAAAAGAAAATTTTATCTATGTTATCAGTATGTATGCTTTCAGCTGTACTGGTTAATGCACAGGTACCTACCAGTTACCGTGGTGCCTTTGATCCAGCCCAGCCTCAGTGGACCGACAACTGGACGAACTGGGATCCTCAGAACACTTTTTACCCAATTACCACGGTTACCATACCTGCAGGTGTTATAGGCACCCAAACATGGACCAAAAACAAC
>JANOFR010000003.1:0-24283 GCA_031413755.1 Chitinophagaceae bacterium | reverse complement strand
ACTGCGTTCATTCCTTTTTTGCCTTCCTGCAAATCGAACTCAACGCTGTCGCCTTCTTTAATATCACTAATTAATCCGCTAACGTGTACAAAAGTTTCTTTGTTTGAGTCGTCATGCTTAATAAAACCGAATCCTTTTTCTGAATTGAAAAACTTAACGGTGCCTTTTTGTGTGTCCATTTTTTAAATTGTATTGTATTAATAATGTGCAAATATAGTGTTTTATTAATAATTGAGCCGATTTTTTTAATTTGGGGTTAGTGCTGATTCTTTATTTCAAGTACTTCAATATCAAAAATAAGTATGCTGTTTGGGGGAATTACACCTGTATTCCTGATTGAATATGCTAAAGTTGAAGGGATGATCAGCCTTATTTTACCTCCCTGCCTGCAGAAAGGGAGACCTATTTGCCATCCTTTTATCAATCTTTTTAATGGAAAAACGGATGGTTTATCTTTTGTCTGATCAAATACAACGCCATTTAATAATTGCCCCTTATAATTTACCACCAGAGTATCATGTACAGTGACAAAACCGCCATTGCCTTCTTTTAGAATTTTATAAAAAACTCCATTAAAACTTCCTGTTGTATCAAATTTACCTTCCTGTATTGCCGTAAATATCTGTTTATTCTCTTTGCTGATTTCAGTTAAGCTGTCGGCATTCTTATAAAGATCAATAACTGGTTTCTCTCCGGTTGCCATTCTGTTAAACACATCATTAAATTGAGCATTGGCTGATTTAAAACCTCCATTCCATAAATAAAATTTATTGTCTTCCATACCGGCACCGTAATCAATCCTGTCTCCGGCTTTTCCCGTGGCATCATAACTGAATGCAGCAGCCGTTATTTCTTTCCACTCACCGTTTTCTTTTCTTATCCATTGATTTCCGAAGTGTGCTTTACGATGCAGCTGGCCATTCACACCCTGGAAATTTTCTACAAATGAATATAATTTCCGCAATGGCTTACCGTCTTTTGGTGCTTTAAAAGCGGCAATTAATTTCCATTTTTGTATTTTCGGGATAAAAAAATATCCGGTATAAGTGGTTGAATTTGAAGCACTGTCAATAGTTGCTGTTACTAAAAATTTATACGTCTCTCCTGTTTTCCAGTTAAATATCCAATGACTATGCCCGCCGGTACCCTCATTACCAAAGCCATCTGCAAATACATCTTCCCCTTTTGCAATAAGCTGAACTTTATTTTCATCCGCTACTTTTTTTCTGTCAATCGCTTCCATACCTGCGTCCCATACTGAAAAAATAACCCTTCGTTCAGACTCACTGTTAACTTGTATTCCAAAATATCCCCTTGCAAAACCACAGGCCATATAATAACTGTGTAAAATATCTGCATCTTTTGGAACGGTGATCTCATTATAAAAGGAAATCACTTTTAAACTATCCGGAAGGGGATAAAGCAGATGTACCGAAGCTGCATTTCTTCTGTCATTTGAGTTAAAGTGGATGTTTTTAGAAGCATTACCATTTACCTCCAGTGATTTAATATCTGCAATGGTAATAGAATTTTTTAAAGATGCAGAGAGGGTAAGTATATAAAACCCGGTATCCCTGATATCTATTGATCCAATGTTAACCAGCCTGAAAATTTTTGAACGGGGAACGGTAACCATAAAACTCTTTCCTGCTATGGTTACCGATAACGTATTACCGGTATGTTCATTTTTTAATAAAAGAAAAAAATGAAGATCTCCGGTATTACGGATTTTGAAATAGAATTGTATCTGCTGTTTAGGATCTGTCCAGTTTTGCAATCCATTTTTTACCGAAAACAATTTACTTTCATCTTCCTCATTACTCTCTTCCACAGGAACCGCATAGGCACTATAAGCAGGTATGGAAACACCGGTTTGTGACCTTACCGTACAATATGATAAAAGGGAAAGCCATATAAAAACAGAACATAAAAAACCTTGCATATAAATATTTTTGATAGCCAAACTTAATATTATTAATCAATATAAAGAGGACGTATTTTGGAAAAATAATATTGTTCACGAAATTAATATTTGGTAACTTTAATATTAACTAATGCCTGCTATCTAATAAAGTTTATTTTTTTTATGAATCAGTTAATGACAACTGTTATTACAGGTACAGGTAGTTATATACCTGAAAACGTGAAAACCAACGGGGACTTTGCCGCCCATAATTTTTATGCAGAAGATAATACTTCATTGGATATAGAACCCCATATTATTGTAGAAAAATTTAAACAAATTACCGGAATTGAAGAACGACGCTATGCACCGGATAATATGAATTCTTCTGATATGGCTGCCATAGCTGCACAAAAGGCGATTGAAGATGCCGGATGTGATCCGGAAACCATAGACCAGATCATTGCAGCCCATAATTTTGGCAATGTCATTAAAAATACTATTCAAACCGATGTATTACCTGCACTGGCTTCCAGGGTTAAGCATGTACTTAAAATAAAAAACCCTTCCTGTGTACCTTATGATATTTTATTTGGTTGCCCCGGTTGGGTGCAGGGAGTTATACAGGCAGATGCCTATTTTAAAGCAGGAGCTGCAAAAAAATGTTTGGTGATTGGAACAGAAACACTCTCACGGGTAATTGATTTGTATGACAGGGATAGCATGATCTTCTCTGATGGTGCCGGAGCATGTGTTCTGGAAGCAAAAAATTCAACGGAAACAGGATCTGGTATTTTAGGTACCTGTGTTCAGTCACATTGCCTGGATGAAGTAAACTATTTAAATATGGGAAAATCATATTACCCTGGTTCTGATCCAAGTGTCCGTTATATTAAAATGAAAGGAAGAAAAGTATATGAATATGCTATGAAACATGTGCCTATGGCTATGAAAATTTGCCTGGATAAAAGTGGTATACATATCAGTGAACTGAAAAAAATATTTATTCACCAGGCAAATGAAAAAATGGATGAAGGGATCATTAAAGAAATGTACAAACTCTATAATATTCAAAGTGCACCGGATCATATCATGCCTATGAGTATTCACAATCTTGGGAACAGTTCTGTCGCTACCATTCCTACTTTGTTTGATATGGTTAAAAAAGGATTAATGCCGGAACATAATTTAAATGTTGGGGATGTGGTTTTATTTGCTTCTGTTGGAGCCGGAATGAATATTAATGCAGTTTGTTACAGGGTTTAAAAAATCGGTTAAAGCAGGATAATAGTAAAAAGGAGAGGTACGGTTCCTCCGAAGTGTAAATAAATTCGGACAGGAGCCTGAATTAGCCTACATTTGCAAAAAATTACAATATGGTAAACGAAATGATCACTAAATTTTTAGAGCCAACACATCTTGCCAAAACGGCTGTTAAAATAGAATTTAAAAAACGTAATACGATCGTTGGAATATTTGTTAGCTCTCCGGATTATGAAGACTTAAAAGCAAAAAATTTCTGGCGCATTGTTTCTGAAACCCATATTCCGGAATGGAAAAAAACCAGTGATAATAAACTGGCTAAAATTTACAGTGGCTCGGAATTTACCAGGTTAACGGTAGCCAAAGAAAAAGTTAGTTAACAAAATATATTCTGTAATTAAAAAACCTCCTTCATCTCTGCAGGAGGTTTTTAGTGATATTAATCCCGGGTTAAAAATTTCTACCTGTATTTCCTCTCGCCCTGGGTAATTCTTTTCTTGGAATTTTCTCTTCCCGTTGTGCGGTATTATAAACAAATGATGCAATTATGGTGGCTGCCTGTTTTAGGTCTTCAGGTACTAAATGATCATAGGTATCCATATTGGTATGGTGCGTTCGGGTATCATATTCCAAAGGGTCCTGTATAAATTGAAAACCCGGTATACCTACCCCATCAAAAGACTGGTGATCGGTACCACCGGTATTGTTGATGGTTATGGTTTTTGCACCCAGGTCGTAAAAGGGTTCAAGCCATTTGGCAAAGATGGGACCCGCGGCTGTATTACCCTGTAAATAAATGCCACGAACTTTTCCGCTGCCATTATCTAAATTGTAATACGCAGAAATTTTTTCATGTTCTGGTTTCAATACCATATCAGCAGGATCGGCAAAATGGTTTTTAACATAACCACGTGAACCCAGTAATCCCTGTTCCTCCCCACCCCATAAAGCAATGCGTATGGTTCTTTTCGGTTGTACACCTGTAGCTTTAATGATACGCATTACTTCCATCATAACTGCAGAGCCAGCCGCATTATCTGTTGCCCCCGTTGCCCCATGCCAGCTGTCGAGATGCCCGCCAAGCATTACAACCTCATTTTTTAAAACGGGATCGGTTCCCGCAATTTCTGCAACAACATTGTATCCTTTGATATCTGAATTGTAAAACCTGGTTTTAACATCAGCCTCCAGTTCTACTTTTTCGCCTGCCTCTACAAGTCTCTGTATCCTTAAATAGTCATCGCTGGATAACATAACCCATGCATAATATTTAGTAGAGTCTTTTGAATAAGAGCTGCCATTTTGTACAAACAATGTTCCGTCATTGCCGCGTCCGTTCATACTTAATACCAATGCCGGTTTTTCATTTTTATAAAAACCATCCATCTGGCGTTGTAATGACTGCTGCTGGCGCCTTGCCGCCATTTGTTCAGGGCTGAAATTTGCCTGTTGACGGCGGGAAGTATCGGGTTTTGCATTTGCCATTTTATCAAGTTCCGTATCTGTTAATCGATCGCCATCAGCGGTAAAAGAAGGGCGCAAAGTATCTTTTGAGTAAACCATTACGATCTTACCCTTCAAAATGCCAGCATATTTTTGAAATAATTCTGCTGAGTCTTTTGCTTTAATGAGTACCACATCACTGCTTATCATTTTTTTACCGGGAGTACTTCCTGTCCATGCCCTTGGTATCGCAATGATAGGTGTATAATAAGGGGCTGTCATCGCAAGGTAACAACGGGTTTGTTCCCAACCCTGTCCAAAATCACCCCAGGATTCCAATGCTGCATTTACCAATCCCATTTTGGTTAACTCATCTTTAGCCCAGTTGGCTGCCCTTAAATACCCGGGGGAGTTGGTAAGTCTCGGACCACTGGCATCTGTTAAGTGAAAAGCCATTTCCATTACTTTTGAATTGGCCAGACCTTCCTTTCTGAACCTGGTAATGTCGGCATCTGTTTGTGCAAAGACCAAACTGCTGATTAGGCAAAAGATCAATATAACGGGAATACGTTTTTTCATGATGATTATTTTTATAATTGAAACTTTAATTTACTCTTTTAATTAATGAAAGCAATAAAAAAGGATATTCATTGAATTATTTTTGTTCCGGGTACTTCCATGATTAAATTTTCTCCATAACAGGATGCCGGGGTTTGATAGCCGGGTTTATACTTTCCTTCCAGTATCTTTTTTGTGATCAGTAAGCTGCTGTGTGCAGTTAACGTATAGCCATCGGGGCAGTTTATACAGGCATTCATTGTTTTTCCTGCGTAATTGATCACTTCCCCCCAAACCAGTGTGCTGCTTTTTTGCCTTGCTTCATCAGATGGTCCTGCCGGCCCAGCTTTTATTTTTTTCTTAATTATGTTTCGCACAAAATGGGTTCGTAACAACCAATTGAAAGCCCATTGAAATTTCAGAACCTGGTATATCTTTGGTGGTATGACTGTGTAGGTTTCAATATTGGGTATCCCTGTAGTTGTAAATGCTGTTGAAATATCACCCCAAGGGATGGTCATTACAAATAATTTCTTTGTTCCTCCACCAGATCCTGCCCCCGGGGCTTTAGGGGCGGAAAAATTTACCCAAATACCTTTTTGCCCCAATGGTTTTTTAATGATCTTTCCATTTTCCCTTACCGTGCCACCCTCACCAATTTTTCCAGCCATGGTTATTGCGGTGCCATGTGATAAACCTCCACCAATGGATGCAAAAGCCAGTTTTAAATGGGTAGCATCCGGCATTTTATTTTTAAGCTGAAGGGCTAAGCAATCTGTTGGTACTACGTCAAAACCAACACCCGGCATTACCATGATATTTTTTCCTTTTGCTGCAGCATCATATTTTTTAAGCATTTCAAAAACAGAAATATCGCCGTTGATATCAATGTAATGAACGCCTGTTTGTATACAGGCATCGATCATTTGTTTTGCAGTATAAATATAGGGGCCTGCTGCATGTAATACCAGTTTAACATCTGATAATGCTTTTTGCAATTGTTTCATATTATCCAGGTCAATGATCCGGTAGGAGAGTTGTAACTCATCAGCAAGTGGTTTTATTGAGGCTTCCGTTCGTCCTGCAAGTATGGGCTGTAAATTATATGTGGAAGAAAGCTTTGCAATAAGCTGCCCGGTATATCCATTGGCACCATACAGAAGGAATTGATTTTGCATGGTGGAATATACCATTTTTTACTGAAATTCCGGACCTGCCTACCGGACAGGCAGGCCCTGGATGACAGCACAGTTGGACCAACAGTTGAATTTAAACTGTTAGATAGAAACAGGTTCTTCCAGGTAACTTTCCATAGGCTCACAGGTACAAATAAGGTTCCTGTCGCCAAATGTATTATTGATACGGGCAATGGAAGGCCAGAATTTATTTTTCATAACATAGGCCAGTGGAAAAGCAGCATCCTGCCTGCTGTAGACATGATCCCATTCATCGGCGCAAATAACCTGTTGGGTATGTGGCGCATTTTTTAAGGCATTATCTGTTTTATCGGCTTTACCTTCTTCAATGGCTTTTATTTCATGATAAATGCTGATGAGTGCTTCACAAAAACGGTCCAGTTCTCCTTTGTCTTCACTTTCTGTCGGTTCTATCATAATGGTGCCAGGTACCGGAAAACTCATGGTAGGTGCATGAAATCCATAATCGATCAAACGTTTGGCAACATCTTCTGCTTCAATACCAGCCGTTAATTTAAAAGGACGGAGCTCTACAATAAATTCATGAGCACAAAATCCATTGGTTCCGGTGTATAAAATTTTAAAATAGTTTTCCAGCTTTGCCTTCATGTAATTCGCATTCAGTATAGCATATTCCGTTGCTTTCTTCACACCTTTTTCACCCAGCATTTTTATATACGCATAACTGATCAGTAATATACTGGCGCTGCCATAAGGTGCTGCGCTTACAGCAGGTATATTACCAGCCGTTGATTTTAATGTATCATTTACAGTATGTCCCGGTAAAAAAGGTTTCAATTTATTATTTACACAAATAGGCCCAACACCCGGACCACCACCGCCATGTGGTATGGCAAATGTTTTATGTAAATTCAAGTGACAAACATCGGCACCTATCAACCCCGGGCTGGTTAACCCAACCTGTGCATTCATGTTGGCTCCATCCATATACACCAGGCCGCCATTATCATGAATAGTTTTGCATATCTTTTTAATGCTTTCTTCAAACACGCCATGGGTACTTGGATACGTAACCATTAATCCTGCGAGGTTGGTTTTATTTTCTTCGGCTTTTGATCTTAGATCGGCTACATCAATAAGTCCATCGTCATCACTTTTTACGACCACTACTTTCATGCCCGCCATAATTGCACTGGCAGGGTTTGTTCCATGAGCAGAGATAGGTATCAACACAATATTTCTGTGATGTTCATTTCTGTGGGCATGATAAGCCCTGATGGTAAGTAAGCCTGTATATTCGCCCTGGGCGCCACTATTCGGTTGCAGCGAACAGGCAGTAAAACCGGTTATTTTACATAAATAATCTTCTAATTTTGATATGATATATTGGTATCCTTTTGTTTGTGCAGCAGGGGCAAAGGGATGAATACCGCTAAACTCAGGCCAGCTCACCGGAATTAATTCCGTCGCTGCATTCAGCTTCATGGTACAACTTCCCAAACTGATCATAGACGTGTTTAAACTCAGGTCTTTATTCTCCAGCGATTTGATATAACGCATCATTTGGCTTTCGCTATGGTGCGTATTAAAAACGGGGTGTGTTAAATAGGGCGACGTTCTTTTACCAAATAAGGCATCGGCTTCATCAAATAATAAAGTAAAAGATTTTGATGTGGCCTTATTAATAATGGCGGTAAGACTTTTTTCTGTTTCTCTGATATCGTTTGTCGCCACTTCATCAATGGATAAACTTATGGTGCCGTTTGAATGGTAATGAAAATTGGCTTTATTTTTTTCTGCCGCTTTTTTAAAGGCGTTGATATCTGCTATTTCAAAAGTGATTGTATCAAAGAATTGGTCATTAAGAACTTTTACACCAATGCTTTTCAATCCTTTGGCAACAGCAGCTGTTAATATATGAATGCGCTGTGCGATCTTCTTCAACCCATCCGGTCCGTGATAAACGGCATACATGGCAGCCATATTGGCCAGTAAGGCCTGGGCCGTACAGATATTGGACGTTGCTTTTTCTCTTTTTATATGTTGTTCCCTAGTTTGTAATGCCATGCGCAAGGCCCGGTTGTTTTGAGCATCAATGCTTACGCCGATGATGCGACCGGGAATACCACGTTTAAATTCATCCTTTGTTGCAAAGAAAGCAGCATGGGGTCCACCATAACCCAACGGAACACCTAAGCGCTGTGCAGATCCTACAGCCACATCAGCACCCAATTCTCCGGGAGGGGTTAATAAAGTAAGCGCCAGCAGATCGGTTGCCATAACCACATAACCATTTATGGCATGTAGCTTATTGATAAAATCACGGTGATCTTCAACCGAACCGGTACTGTTTGGATATTGAACAATGGCACCAAAAAAACGGTCATCGATCGTTGTTGTTTTATAATCACCATAAACCAACTCAATACCAATGGGAGCAGCCCTCGTTAACAATACTTCTTTGGTTTGCGCAAAAATATTTGTATCCACAAAAAATTTAGGAGCAGTAATTTCGTCACCTTTATTTTTTTGGTGAAACAACATGGCCATCGCCTCTGCCGCAGCAGTGGCTTCATCCAGCAGACTGGCATTTGCCAATTCAAGGCCGGTCAGGTCACAAACCATGGTTTGGTAATTAAGCAGACTTTCCAAACGGCCCTGTGAGATTTCTGCCTGGTAAGGCGTGTATTGTGTGTACCATCCCGGGTTTTCAAAAACGTTGCGCAGGATTACACCGGGCGTAATGGTATTATAATATCCCTGCCCGATATAGGATTTAAACACTTTATTTTTTGATGCGATCTTTTTCAGTTCATCCAGGTATTCAAATTCTGTTTGTGCAACGGGTAGTTTTAAAGGTTTTTTTAAACGGATGGAAGAAGGAACGGTTTTGCTGATCAGTTCATCCATTGTATCCATCCCAATGGTTTTAAGCATGGATCTGGTTTCTTCTTCATTTGGGCCAATATGGCGGCCTGCAAATTCGTACTGTTGTTGTTCAAAAAGATTCATATCTGTATTTGTTTTCTCTTTTTTTGTTACCGGCATTTGTTCAATTTGGAACATTGTTGTGTCACCCGATAGTTATAGGGTCACTTGTACCGTAAACCATTTTTCATCTCATTAAATTTAAAACAATTCGCTATACATAAAACCTTTGTCCTGTCATGCTGAGGAACGAGGCATACCGGTAAAACATAATGCCTGTTCATTAAAGATGAGATGCTTCGTTCTTCATTATGACAAAAATCCGGTTCAATAATAGCGGATTTCGTTTGTAAATTAATATTAGCTGGCACGTTGCATCTTTTACAGGCTTCGGTGGCGCAAATTTACGATAACACAACAATATTTGGCGCAATAAGTTTCCTACTTTTGACCTGTGGAAAATTAGGGGGAATAATCAGTCAATTACTTGTACAAATGAATGATGATATTTTATATAACTGGGAAAAAAAATCGGCAGATCATCAAAAGCTATATAAGCACTATTTACTCCGGGCTGATAAGAGGAAGGTGCTGAAAGTATTACCAGACATTCATGACGAAGCTTTTGAAAAAATAGACTGCCTGCAATGCGGCAATTGCTGTAAAAGCTACTCACCCCGGTTTAAAAAACCGGATATTAAGCGTATTTCCAAATATTTAAAGATGAAGGAAGGAGATTTTATCAATACCTATTTATTTGTTGACAGTGAGGGGGATTATGTTTTAAAGCAGAAACCCTGCCCGTTTCTGGGGGCTGATAATTACTGCAGTATTTATGAAGAGCGGCCAACTGATTGCCATCGTTTTCCTTATACTGACGAAGATGTACTTTTAAAAAGGCAGCCGCTTACAATTAAAAACAGCAGCTTTTGTCCCATTGTTTATTTCGTTTTGGAAAAATTAATCTCCATAAAATAATCCTTTTATTTTTGTGTAAATTGTTTTACATTAGACATCTAAATTTTTTTGTTATGCCAAAATATGTAATTGAAAGGGAAATACCCGGAGCCGGAAAACTTTCTGTCGCTGATCTGAAAGCCATCTCCCAAAAATCCTGTGGTGTTATTAGTAACCTGGGACCCAGCATTCAATGGGTAGAAAGTTTTGTAACTGAAGACAAGATCTACTGTGTGTATATTGCACCTAATAAGGAATTAGTTTTGGAACATGCTTCCCAGGGTGGGTTTCCTGCCAACCGGATTGAAGAAGTAAGTAATGTGATCAGTCCGGTAACTGCAGAATAATACCTGCCACACCACTATATACAGTTTAATAATTTATAGGATATTTATTTTTTTTACCCTGAAAGTTATAAAGCAATTGTTCAAGCCATACCTATTTAGAAGTAAGTTCAATATAAGCTGCTGTTAATGGCCGGGATATGCCATCCCCTTTCCACTCCGGAGAACCGGGTATTTCTGTTGCTTTTAAAATTTCTTCTTTTGTTTTACCGGCTTTTAATTCTGCTTCGGTAAATTTTAAAAGATTGCCTAAATAATCCCCAAAGGCTTTCAGGTCTTCAGATTTTATTAAAATATCATATCCTGGAGCAGCGTGTCCACAAACATATTGTGTGTCCTTATTAAAAGTAGCAATTGCTTTGTCTAATAATATTATCCAGTTGGCAATGCTGGCACCTGCAGTTTTATCAATATAAGGATGGCGGCGGTTAAATACCAGGTCGCCCATGTGTACAATATTGGCCTGTTGAAAATGAATCAGTGAATCGCCATTGGTATGTCCTGCTCCAAAATAATACGTCTGAATATTTTCAATACCTACTTTCACTTTCCAGCCATCAGTTCCAAAGGTCATATCGGGGGCTAAGATCTTTTCTGGATCTGTTTTTTGTTCAGTAGTTACCCTTAACTGGTTGGCTTTTGAATTTTCATGCGCTACCACATGTTCCACTAGTCCTTTAAAAGCAATATTACCGCCGGTATGGTCGCCATGGTGATGGGTGTTGATGAGCCAGCGGAAAGGTTTTTCGCTTTTCTTCTTTAACTCATCAATTAAATGTACCGCTGAATCGGGGAACTGCGAATCCACCACCAGGATACCTTCAGTGGAAAGTAAAAAAGCTATGGTACCGCCTTTTTCGGTAAAGATGCCGATATCATCGGTGAGCATTTTAATTTTCCAGGCCGGATCCGCTAAAAAAGCGGCCAATGCTTCTTTATTTAATAAAGCCAGGCTGGCTAGTGTAAGACCGGTATTGCGGAGGAATGATCTGCGTTGCATGTGTTTGATTTTTGATAAACAATGTACAAAAGAATTCTGATGTGGATATTTTTTTTAAAAAACACTGATAAACCCGGAATGGTTCAAAGAGTACAAATATTTATCTGTGTTTATTTGTGATTATTTATTCTGTGGAAATATCTCGTTGGGTATGCTCAATATTCCAGTTTCCTCAACTTTGGAAATTTGATCCAGGTACCTGCTACCACCAACACCGACATGGCCCCGCCAAAAATAATGGCTGGTAAAGTACCAAACATACGGGAAGTAACACCGCTTTCGAACTGGCCCAGCTCATTGGAGGAGTTGATAAAAATTAAATTGATGGATGCAACCCTGCCCCTTAATTCGTCTGGTGTATTTAACTGCATGATGGTGCCTCTTACAACAACACTCACTGCATCAAACAAACCGGCAATTAATAATGCCATAAAACTAAGCCAGTACACTTTGGCTAAACCAAAGATGATAATGCAGATACCAAATCCGGCTACAGATAAAAGCATTTTTAATCCCTGTTTTTGCCGCATAGGGTACTTTACAAGCACGGCAATACTGATAAGGCTACCGAGATCCATGGCCGCATTTAAAAAACCATAGCCGATGGGGCCGGTGTGTAAAATCTTTTCTGCCACTTCGGGAATAAAGGCAACGGCACCGCCAAAAAGAACGGCAAACAGGTCTAAAGAAAGTACGCCCAATAAATTTTTATTGTTGAACACATACGAAAAACCATTTTTAATGGCCGTAAACATAGGCTCATTTTGCTGGCTGCTTACGGGTGGTTTTGGTTTTAACTGTAAAGCAAAAAGGGCGGCAGTTAATATTAAAGCGGCTGTTACAAAGTAGGCATTGGAAATACCCACCCCGGCAATTAAAAGTCCGCCAATGGCATGGCCACCTATAGATGAAATTAACCAGGTAGATGAATTGTATGAAATGGCTTTTTGTAACTGCTCACGGGATACGATGGCAGCGATCATACTGTTGGCAGAAGGCCCGGCAAAGGAACGGATGATGCCGGTACAAAAAACAGCCGATAGTATTACAGTGAGTTTTGTAGTATTGGATATTTGAAAATAAGGGAGGCTGATGAGGGCTAATGATATTCCGCATAACATATAAAAAACATAGGACCATACCAGGATATTTTTTTTGTTGTGTGTATCTATATAATGGCCGGCATATAAAGCTGCAATTACTGCAGGAACAAATTCGGCCAGTCCGGCAAAGCCTACCATATAAGTGCTGGCTAAATGAAAGACCTGGTAAATGACAATGGTGGTGATCATGCGTAACCCCAGCACAAAGAAAAGGCGGGCAAAAATAAAATTCCTGAATTCTTTGGGGAGTTTATCGCTGCTCATTTTTTTTGATTAGGGCAAAGTTAAATAATGTTGCCCATCTTCATATTCTTTATCCAGAGCATCAATGATTATTTTCAGGTGCTCCTCATTTCCTAAAAAATCGGCATTGCCTGCATCAACAAACAGGGTTTTAATATTATGCTGTTTAATGTATTGTGTATAGGTTTCCTGTAAAGTAAACAGGTAGTCATTTGGAATGGATTGTTCATAGTCACGGTTACGTTTTTTAATATTCTCCTGTAATTTTTTAACCGGGGTATGTAAATAGATGACCATATCGGGCTGAACGATCTGCGGATTGATAATTTCAAATAGTTTTTGGTACAAACGAAACTCTTCATCAGATAAATTAACTTTGGCAAATAACAGGCATTTGGTAAAAAGATAATCAGAGATGGTTATGTTTTGAAACATGTCTTTTGTCTGTAACAGGTCTTTTAACTGTTTATATCGTTCGGCCATAAAAAACAATTCCAGTGGAAAAGCATACTGGACGGGATTTTCATAAAACTTGGGCAGGAAAGGATTATCTGCAAATTCTTCCAGTATAAGCCTTGCATTAAAATGTTTGCTTAACAAATGTGCCAGTGTGGTTTTACCGGCACCTATATTTCCTTCTATGGTAACAAAATTATATTTCATGCTGAACATTTCAGGCGAACTGGTAATGTTTCGTTTTGTCATTCAGCATAACAAAACAAACCGAAACATTAGCAGCGAACTGCAAAATAAGCGGAAACAACTTTTATACCATTAAAACTTTTTCACATTTAGCTTGTCTTTACAGTGTATAAAAAGTTGGTGAATGTTTTTTTTTAAAACAGGATGTTTGAAATTGGGAGAAAGCTGATTGAGTGGTACCAATACAAAGCGCCTGTTTTGTATCTGCGGATGCGGAACAGTGAGCTGTTCCAGTTCGATCATCTCTTTATTGAAAAATAAAATATCAATATCAATGCTACGGGGTGCATTTTTTATAGTTCTTATCCTTCCCATTTTTTTTTCGATCCTTAAAATCGATTGCATGGTTTGTATAGCGGTCAATTCTGTATCAACAATAATTACCTGGTTTAAAAAATCGGGTTGTGCTGTGTTGCCCCAGGCCGCAGTTGCATAAATACCTGACCGGCGGGTGATACAGCCAATTTGTTTTTCAATTTGTATTATGGCCTTCGATAACTGCTTTTTGCTGTTGCCCATATTGCTGCCGAGAAGAAGATAGGTTTTATTCATTCTTTTAGTAAAGTCTTTTATCGAAATGGAATTTTTTAGCCGAAACTACTTTAAGTTTTTTAAAATCTTTTTGCAGCGGATTAAAAATAAAATTGCTTTCTTCATCCACAACGGCAGAAGGTACTTTTAAAAATAAGGCTTTGCCGGCATTACAGAATTCAGTTCCCATCCATTTTGTATATTCAACATCATCCTTCCAGTCTTTTTTTAATTTTTCTTTTGTAATGGTTAAAGGAAGTATGGTATCCGGGATCTCTAACTTAAACAGGTAATAGGAAAGCGGAATTAAGCTGGTATTGGTGTTAACCAGTATTTCCAAAACCGCTAAAGAAATATTTTGAGTAGTGTATAAAACCGGAACGCCAATGGAATTCCATCTGCCACCGGTTAATTTTGCACCGGTACCTGAAATATCATCTTTATATTCTTCGTTACAAAGCCTGTAAATAATCATGCAAGTATGCCGTGTTGAATTCTGGCCAATTGTATTAATATCATCTGGATGCCATGTGCGGTTGTTAAAGATTCAAATGAAAGTGAACCCTCCAGCATATATGGATTGCCTTTTATCCATTGATAAAACATCTCTGATTTACCAAAAGTTCGTTTGCCTTCAGCAATAATATTTGCTATTTGCAGGGCCCTTTCTGCATTAATGGGTGCAAAAACTCCATTATTTTTTGCATAGCGTTGTAAGGTACGTTCACTAATATGTAAGAGGGCAGCCCATTCTGATTGTGTAAAAGGAGCTTTGTCAGCAATTTTTTTGAATTCGGTATAGGTAAAATCTTTTAACAAAGGCAATGCTTTTACACTGCGGTATATGGGTGCCGGCTCTTTTACTGTAGTCGCCAAAGTGGCTGGCTTATAAGGAATATTTTTTTCTTTCTTTTTCATGCGCCCGACATTTGTCGTACAAATATACGACATATGTCGGCAATTCCAAATTTTTTTGAATCCTTTTTTACCAATAGCTTTGCGCCTCAAACAGGCTTAATGATACAAAAATACAATCAGGTTAGGGCAATGCTGGCCATTACCAAAGCAAGCTTAAGAGCCATTTTCAGAAGCCCATCTGCCATAGTATTCAGTTTTATATTTCCTTTTATTTTCATTTTGGTATTTGGTTTTATAGGTGATGGTGGTGGCGCCCCGGTATACAAAATGGTTCTAGATAAGAACTGTGATACCAGCAATGCTCTTTTTGATTCCATTAAACAAAGTGGCAGGATAAAGATTGTTTCATTTGCTGATGAAAATAAATTAAGGTCAGCCCTGGTAAAAGGAAGGGTAGCCGGCATTTTAAAGATCACCAAAACGCAACAGGAAAATCCGGCATATACTTACAAACTAAGCAGTACCAATGCAAGTGATGATAAATGGCCACAACTGTTATCAGTAATTAATTCATTGGCCAATAAAGTAAGTAACAGTAAATATGCCAACAGGCCTGCTTTTGCCGTGCCTGATTTAAAGCCGGTAGAAATTGAAAAGGTAAGGGAGTATAAAACCATCGATTTTATTTTGCCGGGTCAGCTTGGTTTTTCATTGCTGAGTTCAGGCGTTTTTGGTGTGGCATTTATGTTTTTTAACTTAAGAAGCACACTGGTACTTAAACGCTTTTTTGCAACACCTGTAAGCCGTACTTATATTGTATTGGGTGAGGGATTAAGCAGGGTAATATTTCAAATGGTAACTGCCATTGTTATTATACTGGTAGGCCGGTTCCTGTTTGGTTTTACACTGATCAATGGATTTCAGACTTTACTGGAAATGCTTGTACTGAGTTTTATTGGTTTAATGGTATTTATGGGTTTTGGTTTTATTGTAAGTGGTATGGCAAAGAATGACAGTGCTATACCCCCATTTGCCAACCTCATTACCATGCCACAGTTTTTAATTGGCGGAACTTTTTTTTCGATAGAGGCTTTCCCAAAATGGCTGCAACCGATATCCAAGGCCATGCCGCTTACACATTTAAATACAGCCATGCGTAACGTTGCTTTTGAAGGGCAGAATTTATGGGATGTCCGTACCGAAATAGGGATCTTATTATTATGGGGTATTGCAGTTTATATTATCGCTATCAAAGTATTTAAATGGGAATAAAAAATGAATAAGCGGATGTTTAAAGGGTTTTTAATTGTGATGGCAGGGTTATTTGTTTTTGTAACCATCCTTTCATTATTCATTCCATCAAAACTGATGGTGACCAGGGCTGTGGTTATAAACGCCAAAGCTGATTTGGTTTTTAACGAAATCAGTAACCTGCAAAACTGGAAAAACTGGCAACCTGTTTTTGTCAATGATTCAGCTAATATTAAATTTGACACAGATGCCAACGGAATAAGTAATTCCTGTACATGGGTTTCTAATGGCAAAAAAAACAGCTTGCAGATAACCGGTAAAAAAGACAATACGCTTTCAGCCACATTATTAAGAGAGGGGGAAATTGATGTACGGAATACGATAAGGATTTTACCGGTAACCGACAGCAGCCAGGTACAGGCCGAGTGGAGTGTATTAATAAAATTAAAATGGTATCCCTGGGAAAAATTTTATGGTATTTTTATTGAAAAGATAACCGGGCAGGGATATGAAGATGCATTGAACAGTTTAAAAGCATATGTTGAGCATCATTAAACCGGGAAACTGATTTTCCCCATCGACACAACCGGCATTCCGGCAGTACCTTTTCCATAAATGGAAACATCCCCACTTACACATTCATTAGCAAGCAATGCAAATAAAACGGCTTCCTTGGCATCAGGTTCAATTTGCAGGTCTGCAGTGGTATAAAATTTACAATCAGGTAACTGAGTTTTAATATGCTGCATCAACAAATCATTATGTATTCCTCCGCCACTGGAATAAATTGATAATCCTGTACGATCGTGAAAAGATTTTTTTAGAGCATCTGCAATAGTATCTGCACTAAATTTATTCAATGTAGCCATTAAATCTTCCTGGCTTATTTGCAGCGTATCGCTAACCGTTTGAGCTTTTACCAGGTAGGCAAGGTTAAATAATTCGGGCCCGGTAGTTTTTGGGAATGGTTGATCAAAAAAAGTATCTTCTTTTAAGGCAAGTAATAAAGTTTCATTTACGTTACCCGTATAAGCTATCGCAGCATTTTCATCAAAAAACTTCCCTGGAAAATGCTGTTGTACTAATGCATCCATCATTGTATTTCCAGGCCCGGTATCTGTACTGAAAATTTTTGAAGTATCCATGGTTGCAGGTAAATAAGTAAAATTAGCAATGCCTCCAATATTTAACAGTACACGCTCTTCTCCTTGTTTTCCAAAAATTAAATAATCTCCATAAACAGCAAGTGGTGCCCCTTCACCACCTGCAGCAATATGTTTTTGCCTGAAATCACTAATGGTGATTATGCCTGTTGCAACAGCCAAATGATCACCATCGCCAATTTGTAAAGTAGCATTCCCGAATTTATTTTGCCGGTGCAAACTTTTAGGTGCATGATAAATGGTTTGCCCATGACTGGCAATCAGATCTACTTCATCTTTATTGATGTTCCATTTTTTTAAACAGGAGTTAATAATTTCTGCATGTTGCAAGGCAATCCAGGGATTTAATAAAGTCAATTTTTCCAGGTCCACGTTTTTTTTACTAAAAACAGATTTTACCTCATCTTTCAGGTCAACATCAAATGCAACTGTTTCAAACCTGAGTATTTTAAGTATTGTTTTTGCACCGCTTCCTTCAATACTACATAGGGCAACATCTAAACCATCAACAGAAGTGCCACTCATTAAACCAATGATTTTTCTTACAGGTTTGTTAGAAATGGTATAAAGCCTTTCAATGTTTTTGTTCATAACCGTAAATATAGATTTTGTTCATTAATTCAGGGGGCTCAATAAATTTTCCTGCAATTTGCTGTTTATTGCAGTATTTAATATAAAAAATTGCAATTATTTGCAGGTATCTGTATTTTTTATATCTTACACTATTTACTGCAATATACTAAACTGCCATGCTTAAGAAAGAACGCCAGGCTTTCATACTTCATAACGTTAACCTGCATAACCGTGTATTGGTTTGCGATCTTAGTGAAGGGATCCATGTGTCGGAAGATACTATAAGAAGAGATTTACAGGAATTATCTGACTTTGGAAAACTGATTAAAGTTCATGGCGGGGCATTATCCAAATCATTTCACAGTTCATTCAATTCTTCAAAGGTTTATTCCATTGAAAATAAAAAAAGGATTGCCCAAAAAGCTGCAAACCTTATCCAGGATGGGATGTTTGTTTTAACCAGCGGTGGCACAACGATTATGGAACTGGCTAAGGCATTACCTGAAAACCTGCATGCAACTTTTATAACCGGAAGCATACCGGCGGCACTGGAATATATGCATCATCCAAATATTGAAGTGGTTATTATTGGCGATAAGCTGTCAAAAAGTTCTCAAATAACGGTAGGTGGTGAAGCGATCTCAAAAATCAGGCAGATCAAGGCTGATATTTGTTTTGTGGGTACCAATGCATTGGATGCAGAACATGGGTTGACTGAAAATGACTGGGAAGTTGTGCAGGTTAAAAAAGCAATGATCGAATCATCGGCTAAAGTGGTATCGCTGGCCATATCAGAAAAGATAAACACGATACAACGAATAAAAGTTTGTGAAACAAAAGACATTGATGTATTGATTACAGAATTGGATATGTGGTCTCCCATTCTTACCCCTTTTAAAAAAACCGGATTAGAAATTTTATAAACAATAAATTGTAAACAATTAAAAACTGCTAATATGACTAATTACATTTTCAGGAGATCGGGTAAGTTTAAACTGCTTTTCCTCTTTCTTATTTTAAACCTCTTTGCCATAGCTGCTATGGCCCAGGTAAAAATAAGCGGAAAAGTTACTGACGAAAAAGGCAATGGTATTGCCGGTGCATCAGTAACTGTAAAAAACAGTAACTCGGGTATTTCAACCAATGCCGACGGTACTTATCAGCTGTTTGCAACTTTAAAAGCCGGAAAACAAAACATTGTATTCAGTGCAATTGGTTTTAGAAGTAGTGAACAGACAATTACCGTTTCGGCAGCCGGCGATTACGACGTAAATGCCCAATTGGTTGCTGATCCTTTGGGATTAGACGAGGTAGTTGTAACCGGTACTTCAACAGGTACTACCCGAAAACAACTGGGAAGTTATATCAGTACTGTTAAAGGCGATCAGCTTAACAAAGGGGCATCGGGAAATGTATTGGCTGCATTGCAGGGAAAAACCGCAGGGGCACAAATTACCCAGAACAGTGGTGATCCTTCGGGCGGTATTTCAGTCAGGTTAAGAGGAATCAGTTCAATATCCAGTAGCAGTGAACCATTGTATATTGTAGA
Source organism: Chitinophagaceae bacterium (assembly GCA_031413755.1). Taxonomy (GTDB): domain Bacteria; phylum Bacteroidota; class Bacteroidia; order Chitinophagales; family Chitinophagaceae; genus Ferruginibacter. The sequence continues at coordinate 4,757 of JANOFR010000003.1, read as the reverse complement.
TGGTGTTATTATTAACAATGCAACAACAAGGGTAACCAATACAAGTGGTAATTATGACGGACAAAGTTTTGTGGGAACTATTGGACAAAACAGGTTAGCTGATATTAATCCTGCAGATATTGAAAGAATAGAAGTATTAAATGGAGCAGCTGCGGCAGCCATTTATGGTTCAAGAGCCAATGCGGGTGTAGTACAGATATTTACAAAACGTGGAATAGCAGGAGCTCCGGTTATCAGTTTTTCATCCAGTGTTATCTTTAGTAAACTTAGAAAAGCAGTAGAAGTAAACCGGTCACCAACAAAATTTGGTGGCCCTACTGATGGCGTGGGTGCACAAACTCAGGATATCCTTACACCTGCTTTAACAAATACTACTGCCGTTAACCGGTATGATTATAATGACTATATCTTCCGCAATGCCACAGGAACAGATAATAACGTTTCAATTTCCGGTGGTACAGACAAAACAAAATATTATGCCTCAGGCTCATATTTTAAAAATGAGGGCATCATTAAAAACACCGATTACAGAAGATATAGTTTTCGTGTAAACTTAGACCAGGCAATAGGAAGTAAAGTGAATTTTAATATCCGGTTAAATTATATCAACAGCCTGAGTAATGAAAAGCCTGATGGTAATTCATTCTTTTCTCCTTTAAATTCTATAAATATCATTGGCAATTTTCACGACCTGCAAACCAGGGATGCATTGGGTAATATTAAAGCGATCGGTGAAAGAGGAAGGGTAAACCCGGTATCAGTTATTGAAGACATAAAACAACAACAGGAAACCAACCGGCTTATTGCGGGGGTAGGTTTAAAAGTAAGGCCCATTAAAGGGTTAACTTTTGATTATACATTAGGTATTGATCAATATACACAAAGAGGACAAACCTATATACCACCATTTGCTTATAATGTAAGTGATGGATTCTTTGGTGGTGGCGCTGCATTGGATGCTACCAGAAATGGTTATGCAAGTGCAGCCTCAAATAATTTTTTCCAGATAAACAATGAATTGAACGGTACTTACCAGATCAATATCACAAAGGATATTGCTTCTACCACACAGATTGGTTATTCAGTACAGTATGAGAAAAATAATTATGCCTTATTGCAGGGGAGGGGTTTAGCTCCATTTATCTCAACTGTAAATGCAGCAAGTACTTTATTGCAGGGAGCTGATGAAAGAAGTGAATTATCGGTTTCAGGATATTATTTACAACAAAATTTTAATTACAAAAACCTGGTTTTTGTAACTGGTGCAATAAGGGTAGATGGTTCATCTGTTTTTGGTAAAGATCAACGCAATCAGAAATATGCAAAAGTAAGTGGCAGTTATGTAATTAGCGAACATGAATTCTGGCAAAAAATGTCGTTTAATAAGATCTTGAATTTTGCAAAAATAAGGATGGCATATGGCGAAAGCGGTAACCTTACAGGAATTGGTGCTTATCAACGGTTTAATTCTTACAGCAGTAATTCTTTTATTAGCCGTTCCGCATTAAGCTCCAGCAGTACTTTAACAAATCCGGATATTAAACCTGAGCGTCAAAAAGAATTAGAGTTTGGAATTGAATTGGGTTTTTTATCCAGCAGGATAAATGTAACGGCTAATATTTATAATAAAAAAGTTGATGATCTGTTGATCAACCGTTTTATTGCGCCTACAACAGGGTTTAGCAGTTATCTTAATAATTTCGGCCGGCTGGAAAACAAGGGATTTGAATTAATGCTTACCGGTATTCCTGTTAAAAATAAAAATATGACCTGGTCCGTTACCGCTATTTACAATCATAATAGAAATAAAGCAGTAAAAATTGGCCAGTCACTCACCTTACTAAGTACTAACCAGGGTGCACCCGTTGCAATTATTGAAGGACAGCCTATTGGTGTTTTTTATGGGGCATTCTTTGCACTGGATGGAAATGGTAACCTGGTTAAAAACGCCTCAGGGTTCCCGGTTGGTGAAAGGGGTACTCAAAGTGGTGCATTGAATTATACAGTTATAAGGGATGCAAATGGAATTCCCATTACAACCAATCCTTTGGTTCGAAGAATAATCGGTGATCCTAACCCCGACTTTACAGGATCACTGGTAAATGAATTCACCTATAAAAAAGCCAGTGTAAGAATACAGTTAGATGCGGTACAGGGAGTAGAAGTATTTAATGCAGACTGGAGAACAAGACAGGGAGTAGGCAATGGTAAAGAAGCAGAAAAAGAACAAACCGGTGTTTATCCCCGTGGATATATAAACAGTTTCTATGCTGCAGTTGAAGAATGGAGAATTGATGATGGGTCTTTTGTAAAGCTGCGTGAAATATCACTGAGTTATTCTTTCGGTAAAGTAAAGATGTTTAAAGATATAACAGCAAGTGTTGCCGGAAGAAACCTGATCAGCTGGGATAATTACAAAGGTTATGATCCGGAAGTTAATGCCGGAGGCCAAAGTACCATTCTTCGGGGAATAGATTTTGGAGCTGTTCCCATTCCAAAAACATTTAGTATAACTGTTTCTGCAAAATTCTAAATCTTTTAAATAAATTATTATGAAAAATAAAAACATAAAAATTGTAGTTGCAGCATTGCTGATCAGTCTTGCAATTTTACAAATAAGTTGTAAAAAAGACTATATAGACCCATCAAGAGCCAATCAAGATCAGGCTTTAACAACGCCCCGGGGATTAACAGGGGTAGCTGTAGGATTACAAAGAGTGTATACTTTGGGCCGCGGCAGCACATTATACAACCTGATTACCATAAATGGATTAACCACCAATGAACTGATCGTGGTTAACCCCGGTAATACAGCCGAAGTACAGTTAGCTGCCGGCGGTACTGCCGTAGATGGTAACCATACCATGCTTACCACTTATTGGACAACCTGTAATAAAGTAATTTATGATGCTGACCTGGTAATCGCCAATGCAAAAGGGCTTTCTGATAAAAACTATGCAAGCGGTTTAATAGCTTATGCAAGCATTTTTAAAGCATTGGCAATTGGCGATATGAGCCAGTTTTGGGAAAAGGTTCCTGCAGGTATTGGTACCAACGTTACCTTTATTGACCGGGTTGATGGCTTTAAAAAAGCGATCACTGTTATTGACGAAGCATTCTTAGCTATCACTGCTAATGCCATCAGCAGTTCATTTACATCTAGTGTGCCAGCCGGTATTAGTATTACCAATACACTATATGCCTTAAAAGCAAGGTATTCGCTATATGCGGGTTTGTATACACAGGCTTTAACTGCAGCTGGTCAGGTTTCCCTTACTGTAAAATCAACTTTCAACTACGACGCACTTTCATTGAACCCTTTATTTGAAGTGGCTACTTCCACCAACAATGTGGTTCAGCCAAAAGATTCTACTTTAGGACTGGTGCCGGCACTGGCTCCGTCATTAACAGACGGAAGGGTTCCTTTTTATACTGTTATTAATCCAACTATCCTTCCCCGTTTCCGAATTAACAATTTCGGAAATGCTGCTGCTACTGCAATACCGGTTTATCTTCCCGGAGAAATTACTTTGATTATTGCAGAATGCTATGCACGTAATAACGACAGTACTACCAGTAAAACTTTTTTAAATTCAGTTATTACAAAAATTCCTGCGGCTGATCCATTTGGAGTTGGCAGTAACCAGCCGGCCATTAATTCTTATGGATCTTATGCTGCTTTGTTTGATGAGATTTACCGGCAGCGTTGTATAGAATTATTTATGAGCGGTCAAAAATTAGAAGATATGCGTCGTTTTGGAAGGCCAAATGCAGAACGCAAGCGTAATCTGATGCCTTATCCGTTACGGGAAAGGGATAACAATCCGAATACACCGCCTGATCCTCCTTTTTAATGATACATATTATAAACATATCCCGGTTGTACATTACAACCGGGATTTTTATTTATTTGCGAATTTTAAATTTCTCTTTATTCCTTTAAACGTAGATCTTTTAAGCGGCGAATTTTTAAAAATGCTGTTGAAAGATGCTTCGGTTAGATCTTCCCAATCGTTGATGGTTAAATTTAAGATCTCAGGAATGGGAGCAAAGTTTATTTCACCAGTTGTTTTTGAAAACCGGTTCCAGGGGCACACATCCTGGCAAACATCGCAACCAAACATCCAGTTATCAAATTTGCCTTTCATAGCATCTGGTATCAGTGCATCTTTTAGTTCGATGGTGAAGTAGGAGATACATTTGCTGCCGTCTATTACTTTATCAGGAAGTATGGCATCAGTTGGGCACTCATCAATGCATTTGGTACAGCTGCCGCAATAATCTTTGGCAAATGCATCATCATAAACTAATTCCAGATCAATTATTAAGGTAGCTATAAAAAAGAAGGAGCCACTTTGTTTATTGATCAGGTTGCCGTTTTTACCGATCCAGCCTATGCCTGCTTTTTGTGCCCAGGCCCTTTCTAAAACCGGGGCACTGTCAACAAAACCACGCCCCTGCACTTCACCTATTTGTTCTTTAACCTGATGAAGAAATAGCTTTAGTTTCGTTCTGATCACTTCATGATAATCATTTCCAAAAGCATATTTAGATATCTTTGGTGCTTGTTCTGATTGCTTTTGTGCAGGAAAATAATTCAGCAATAAAGTAATTACCGATTTTGCTCCGGGTACCAGCTTTGATGGATCAATCCGCAGGTCGAAATGATTTTCCATGTACTGCATAGTGCCGTGCATTCCTTTATTGAGCCAGTTTTCCAGGCGCCTGGCATCTTCATCCAGTACCTGTACTTTTAC
>JANOFR010000002.1:0-55150 GCA_031413755.1 Chitinophagaceae bacterium | reverse complement strand
ATTTTAAGTATTCAGAAATAAAAAAATGATTCTGTAAGCAATCAGATAAAAAGCAGTCTGGTAAAGGAGTATATAGAAAAAGTCTCCCGGTTGTCGGGAGACTTTAATGATATTTTGCTTTTTTAAAAAGCGAAGATTATTTCTTCTTTGCAGCTTTCTTCTTAGGAGCAGCTTTCTTCTTAGGAGCAGCTTTCTTTTTAGGAGCAGCTTTCTTAGCAGCGGCTTTTTTTGGAGCAGCTTTTTTTGCAGCTTTTTTCTTTGTTGCCATTTTTTTAAAATTTAATTGGTTAGTAAATAATACTTAAAATTAAAAATATTATTTAAACTACCAAAAAAAAAGATTAAAAAATTAAGCTGAAGCCTCCACAGCAGAAACTGAAACAACCGTTTTGTCTCCCCTGGTTTTTTTAAATTCAACCAATCCATCGGTTAATGCAAAGATGGTAAAGTCTCTTCCTACTCCAACATTTTTACCCGGATGGTATGTTGTTCCGCGTTGACGGATGATGATATTTCCTGCAATAGCCGGCTGTCCACCATAAATCTTTACACCCAATCTTTTACTGTGTGAATCACGACCATTTTTTACTGAACCTTCACCTTTTTTGTGTGCCATTTTTTTTTGTTTATAAGTTTATAAAGTTAACTAAGTTGATAAAGGACGAATGCAGATAAACTTTATCAACTCCGTCAACACATCAACTCAATTAAGCAATACCTGTTACTTTAATTTGAGTGTAGTGCGTACGATGTCCGTGTTTTTTACGAAAACCTTTTCTTCTTTTCATTTTAAAAGCAATTACTTTATTGCCTTTAACGAGGTCGCTGATAATTTCAGCTGTAACAACTGCTTTTACAGCCGAACCTATAACAACCTTTCCGTCATTATCGGTCATCAATACTTCGGCAAACTCTACTGAATCGCCTGTTTTGCCCTCAATGTGAGGTACATATAAGCTGTCGCCTGCTTTAACTTTAAATTGCTGACCTGCTATTTTTACTACTGCTAACATAAATATCCCAAATTTAGGACGGCAAAGGTAGGGGTTTAGCTTTAAAACTGAGCAGCGATTTTTAAAAAAAATATACAGGGTTAAGCACTATTTGGGGAAAACCTGTATGTGCTTAGCTGAAAATCTGGGAAAACCTTCTTTTGTATCAACCATAATCTATTTATATTCGCTCAAATTATATGCATTATATATACCGGTTAATACAAATACTGTTTACAGTTTATGCCTTTTTAATCTTTATTGGATTTCTGCTGTTGATCTTTCCTATAGTTGTGGCGGCTTCCTTTTTTGGGAGCATAAGGGGCGGTAATTTTATTTATAAACTCTGCCATCTCTGGGCCGACTTCTTTTTACTCATGACCGGGGTATTCCACCGTAATATATATGAGGTACCACATGACCGCTCCAGGCATTATGTTTTTGTATTTAATCATATTTCCTATATGGACATACCGGTTTTACTAAAAACCATTCGCTGGCAAAATATAAGGGTGTTAGCAAAAGCAGAGATGTCAAAAATTCCTGTGTTTGGATTTGTATACAGAAGTGCTGCCGTAATGGTTGAAAGGGGTGATCCTGAAAAAAGGGCTAAGAGTGTGCAACAACTAATATCAGTATTGGCAAAAGGAATATCAATTGTAATTGCTCCGGAAGGAACCTTTAATATGACGCATAAGCCATTGAAAGAATTCTATGACGGGGCATTTAAAGTTGCGATCGAAACCCAAACTGCCATTAAACCTGTTTTATTTCTTGATACGTATGACCGGATGCATTATGAATCGGTTTTTTCAGTTAAACCCGGCAGATCAAGATCAGTTTACCTGGATGAAATAAGTGTTGAAGGTCTTACTGCAGATGATGTTGCATTTTTAAAAGAGAAAGTATATAAAATCATGGAGGAGGGGTTGATAAAGTATAAAGCCAGCTGGATAAAATCAACCCTTTAAAAAGCAAAGCCGGAAAACTTAGATTAACTTTAGAAATACAGGATGGGCAATGGAAATGAAATAATATTTGCAGATGAATCATCTGGTTTTTGGGCAGAGATCATTCTTCCGCTTGCACTTCCTACAACTTATACTTATTCCATTCCAACACAATTTTTAAACAGGGCAATTCCCGGTTGCAGGGTAGAAGTTGTTTTTGGCAAACCTGCCTACCGGACAGGCAGGCAAAAAAAATATGCAGGTATCATCAAATCAGTGATGGATAAAAAACCTCCTTATCCTACTAAAGAAATTTTAAATGTGCTGGATGATGAACCCATTTTATTTCCACAGCAGTTAAAACTCTGGCAATGGTTGGGCGCATATTATATGTGCAGCGAGGGTGAAGTTATGGCAGCTGCATTACCTACACACTTTAAACTTAGCAGCGAAACTATTTTAATTTATAATGAAGAGATCGGGGAAGATTTTACAAATTTAAATGACGAAGAATTCTTAGTGGCAGAAGCCTTGTTGTTAAAAAAGGAATTACGGTTAACAGAAGTACAGCAGATTCTTGATATAACGCATGTGTACCCACTCATAAAAAAACTGATCGATAAAAAAGTATGTTTTGTTTGGGAAGCCATGGATGAACAGTATAAGGTTAAAAAAGAAAACTATGTTATTCTGAATCCTGAATACAGCAATGAAGAAAAACTTAGTGAACTGCTTAATAACCTGGCTGCCGGACAGGCAGGCTTGAGCAGGGCACCAAAACAAATGGAATTATTACTGGCTTATCTGCATCTGCAAAAAACTGAGGGGGATGTTATTCAAAATGAATTGCTGAAAAAATCCGGGGCATCTGTTGCCCAGTTAAAAGGGCTGGCAGAGAAAAAAATTTTAATAGTGGAGAAAAGGCCGGTTGACAGGATAAAATTGCTGCCTAAAAACGTAGAGATCGATTTTGAGTTTAGTGTGGCACAACAGGAAACCTCAGATAAAGTTGCAAAAGCTTTTGAAATAAAAAATGTTTGTCTGCTGCATGGTGTAACCAGCAGCGGTAAAACCCAGGTATATGTTAAACTGATAGAAAAATATTTCAAGGCAGGTCAACAGGTTTTATATCTGTTGCCGGAAATTGCCTTAACCACACAGATCATCCGCCGGCTGCAGAAACATTTTGGGGGCAACATCACCATTTATCATTCGCGGTTTAATAATAACGAACGCATTGAATTGTGGAATAAGATAAGAACAGGCGAAGTAAAGATCGTGTTGGGTGCAAGGAGCGCCCTTTTCCTGCCCTTTAAAGACCTCGGACTGATCATCGTGGATGAAGAACACGATCCGTCATTCAAGCAACAGGATCCGGCTCCCAGGTATAATGCAAGGGATGCTGCCATTTATTATGCTTCACTGTTTGGTGCCAAAGTTTTATTGGGCAGTGCAACCCCATCTGTTGAAAGTTATTTTAATGCCATGCATGATAAATATGGTCTGGTAGAATTGAATGAACGTTTTGGGGGTATTAAATTACCCGAGATTGAAATTATAGATACCAGGCAGGTAGTACAAAAGGGGAAGGTGATAATCAGCCCACAATTAAAAGAAGCCATGCAAAAAGCTTTGGATGCAGACCGGCAGGTTATTTTATTTCAAAACCGGAGAGGGTATAATCCTTATCTGATCTGTGGTGCCTGTGGTTATATTCCGCAATGTACGCATTGTGATGTATCGCTCACGCTGCACAAGTTCAGCAATAAACTGCATTGCCATTATTGTGGCAGTACTTATCCAAAATTAATTACCTGTCCGGCATGTGGCAGTAACAACTGGCTGGAGAAAAATTTTGGGACTGAAAAAATTGAAGAACAGCTGGAAAATGATTTCCCAAAATATAAAATTGCCCGGATGGATGTTGATAGTGTACGGGGTAAAACAGCACATGATCATTTAATTCAGTTGTTTGAGCAGCACCGTCTCGATATTTTAGTAGGCACTCAAATGGTGGTTAAGGGTCTGGATTTTGATAAAGTAAGTTTGGTGGGTATTTTAGATGCAGACGGGTTACTGGCTTTTGCCGATTTCAGGGTTAATGAACGGGCCTTTCAGCTGATGGAACAGGTAAGTGGCCGGGCAGGAAGAAAAAAAGAACAGGGTAAAGTGATCATTCAGGCAACCAATGTTAAGCACCCTGTTTTGCAACTGGTACAGCAGCATGATTACAAACAGTTTTATATTATGGAGATTGAAAACCGCAAACAATTTTTCTATCCTCCATTTAGCCGGATTATTTTATTAACTTTAAAACACAAGGATAAAAATATTGTTGAAGCCGCTTCAGAAAAATTAGCGGCATTGTTAAAACAGGATCTGAAAGATTTTATTGTTGGTCCTGCAGCACCAGTTGTAAACCGTATACGCAACCAGTATTTAATGGAAATATTGATCAAGTTGCCCAAAGAACCAGGCATGAGTTTACGGTATAAAGCAGCGATCAGAAACCATATCAATTTAATGAACGGCGAAAAGAGTTATAAAAGCGTAACGGTAATTGCTGATGTTGATAAAATGTAACCCAATAAAGTGTCTTTACTTTAAAGGTTGTCAGGTTGAGCTTGTCGAAACCGGTATGATTTTTTGTATAACCCCCCTTCGACAAGCTCAGGCTGACATTTCAATTGATTAGGATTTAAAAAACAGAATGACAATACAAGAAAATATATTAATCAAAGAGTACAACAGCTTTGGAATCAGTGTTTATGCAAATCTATTTGCTAAATTCAATTCAATAAATGAATTGAGCGAACTGCTTGAATTTAATCAATCCAAAACACAAAGCGCCAAACCTAAAACATTGATTCTTGGTGGTGGCAGCAATATTCTGTTCACAAAAGATTTCGGGGGGCTGGTTTTAAAAAATGAAATTGTAGGTATAAAAGAAATAAAGGAAGATGAGCATCATGTTTATGTTCAGGTGGGGGCAGGGGTTAACTGGCATCAATTCGTATTGCACTGCATAAAAAATGATTGGGCAGGTGTGGAGAATCTTTCGCTGATACCGGGTAATGTAGGTGCATCCCCCATGCAGAATATAGGAGCCTATGGTGCAGAGATCAAAGATGTGTTCTATTCGCTGGAAGCCTTTCATATCCTGGATAACAAGATCGTAAACTTTACTTTGAATGATTGTGAGTTTGGTTACCGGGATAGTGTGTTCAAACGAAAATTTAAAAATGAATTCGTAATAACCAGTGTTACTTACCGGTTGAACAGGATTCCCGATTTTAATATTTCTTATGGCGCTGTTGAACAGGAACTGGCCAAGATGGGTGTGAAGGAATTAAGCTTACAGGGCATATCGCAGGCCGTTATTAATATCCGTACTTCTAAATTACCTGATCCTGCTGTAATTGGTAATGCAGGAAGTTTCTTTAAAAATCCGGAAATTGGTAGCCACCAATTTCACGAATTAACACGAATGTTTCCAGGAATTATTGGTTACGATCTGCCTAATGGAAATGTAAAACTTGCCGCCGGATGGTTGATTGAACAATGTGGATGGAAGGGTTACCGCAAAAGCGATGCAGGCTGCCACCAAAAACAGGCACTGGTGCTGGTGAATTATGGTAATGCAAAAGGCAGTGAGGTATATAACTTAAGTGAAGAGATATTGCAAAGCGTGAAAGAAAAGTTTGGGGTGGTGTTGGAGAGGGAGGTGAATATTGTTTAACCCAATTTTGCCAATGATCTGATCTTTGGTAATGTTTTAAATAAAAAATATCCTCGGCATTTATTTCTTTTTCACTTTCTTACTGGTTTAAACTTTGCCAAAGTTTCGAACTTTGGCAAAGTTTGCGAAATATTTTTGTGTACTTAATTAAAATCCTCTTCATTAAGATCTTCCTCACTAAAATGCTGGCTCCCGATATTGAGCATACTTCCCATCAGGTCTTTAAACTCAATTTTACCCTCCAGTACTTTTTTGCTGATCAATGAATATGCAGCCAGTCCATGCAATACAAATTCCATCAGCAATGCATTTTCTTTTTCATTGGCTCCTTTAAAATATTTTTTTACCAGGGCATGCAGGCCATCCACTTTATACAGTTGCTGTATTTTATCCTCATCCTTAACTTCAAAAAAAGTATGTAAGGTATTGCCTGCATCAAACCAGCGGGTGATAGCTTTATATGGATTTTCATCTGGTGCTGCTTCTTTACTTCTTTTCTTTTTTAAAGTATCGGGGTTTGGAAAGTATTGACCGAATTGTGTGCGTATAGAACGCTCCAGTAAATTAAAGGCCACCTGGTAAGGTCCTTCCTGTTCACCTTCATACACCAATTCTATTTTACCGGTAATTGACGGAATGATGCCAATAAGATCACTCAGCCAAACCTGTGTTTCTTTTTCATGATTAATTAATGCCCTTCTTTCTGCCGCACTTATAGCATTTTCATAAGCACTGATGCTAAGCCTTGCACTCACGCCACTTTTTTTATCTACCAGTTCACTAATACGGGCTTCAAAAGCCACCTGTTCGATCAATCGCTTTACCAGGTCACTCACTTTTACTTTTTGTTGCTGTGCTTCATGTATGGCAGCTTCCTGTTCGGTTATCTGCAACGCAGTTTCCAAAGTTTTCGGATAATGCGTTAATATCTGGCTCTCTATCCTGTCTTTAAGTGGTGTAACTATGCTTCCCCTGTTGGTATAATCTTCGGGGTTGGCCGTAAATACAAACAATACATCAAGTGGTAATCTTAATTTAAAGCCACGGATCTGCAGATCGCCTTCTTCTAAAATATTAAATAACGATACCTGTATCCTTGCCTGCAGATCGGGTAGCTCATTGATGACAAAAATGCTGCGGTTGCTCCTTGGAATGATACCGTAATGCAAAACCCTTTCATCCGCAAAACTCAATTTAAGGTTAGCCGCTTTTATCGGGTCAATATCGCCGATCAGATCAGCAACACTTACATCCGGCGTTGCCAGTTTCTCACCATAACGCTGGCTTCTGTGCAACCAGGCTATCGGTGTTTTATCGCCCTGCTCTTCTACCAGGTCAATGGCATAACGTGAAACCGGTTTCAATGGGTCATCATTAATTTCACTGCCGGCAACTATGGGTATGTATTCATCCAGCAGTTCGATCATTTGCCTGGCCATACGTGTTTTTGCCTGTCCACGCAAGCCCAAAAACAAAATATTGTGTTGCGATAATAAAGCCCTTTCTGTATCCGGTATCACAGAATCTTCATAACCCAATATACCGGGAAAAGGATTTTCTTTTGCCTGGATCTTTTTGATCAGGTTTTCACGGATCTCCTGCTTAATGCTTTTAGAAACATAGCCGCTCTTCTTTAATTCGCCGAGTGTTTTGATGTTTTTGTTCATATCCGGTAAGTCGGTAAGACGTTTTTTTTGTTAAGAATTTGTTTTGCCGGGAAGCCGGTAAGACGTTTTGCTGTTATTCTACACAGTACCTTCTGATTCCATTTTTCATAATAGCTACATTAAAGTTTAGAATGAAACCAACATGAAGTTTCGTTAATGTTATATGACTGATGACCTGTGCCTGCCATAATGGATTTACAATTTCAACAGCTTTAAATTCGCAAATAATTTTAGCATCAACCAAAACATCTAATTTCAGTCCTTCATCAAATTTAAGCCCATCATATATTATCGGCAATTTTATCTGACGTTTAAAAGGAATTTCTTTTTTGCTTAATTCATGACAAAAACAAGCCTCATAAATCTTTTCTAATAATCCTGGCCCTAATTTGCTATGCACTTTATACGCACAGTCAACTATTTCTTTGCAAATAAATTCTTCTATTTCAGTTAAAGTATACATTCTTCAATTTAATTATTACGCCTTCCCGACTTACCGGCTAAAAAAAACAACACCGGTAAAAACATCAATACACGGTCTTCCGCTTACCACTTTCAAAATCCTTAAATATAAATGCACCCAGTTTATCCAGTGCGGCAAAGAATGCTTTTCCATTATTGGTTTCAGTAAATTCCTGTACAAACCTCTGGAGATATGGGTCAGATGCGATCATAAATGTAGTGATCGGGATTTTTAATTTCTTGCATTGTGTAGCCAGGCTCATGCAGCGGTTTAAAATCTTTCTATCCACCCCCCAGCTGTTCTTGTAATAACGGGCACCAACTTTTAAGCAGGTTGGTTTACCATCAGTGATCATAAAGATCTGTTTATTGGGGTTTCTTCGCTTTCTTAATATATCCATAGCCAGCTCCAGCCCGGCAACCGTATTGGTATGATAAGGCCCCACCTGTAAATAGGGGAGGTCTTTAATTTCAATCGTCCAGGCATCATTGCCAAACACCACTATATCCAATGTGTCTTTAGGATATTTGGTCTGTATCAATTCGCTCAGGGCCATCGCTACTTTTTTGGCCGGCGTTATCCTGTCTTCACCATATAAGATCATCGAGTGGGAGATATCGATCATCAATACGGTTGAAGTTTGTGATTTAAAATCAGTCTCCCGTATTTCCAGATCATCTTCCTGCATTTTAAAACTGTCAATACCATGATTGATCTGGGCATTGCGGATGGAGTTGGTAAAATCGATCTGCTCCATGGTATCACCAAACTGAAAGGGCCTGGTTTCCGGATTTATTTCATCACCACCACCGGGCTTAAAGGTCTGGTGATTGCCCTGCCTGGTTTTCTTTAGTTTGCCAAAAATTTCTTCCAGGCTTTTTTTACGGATGCCCTGCTCTGTTTTAGCTGTAATTTTTATTTCGCCGGTTTCTTTTTTTTCATCAATATATCCTTTGTCTTTCAGGTCATCCACAAAATCACCAATGCCATATTCGTTGTTGGTGAGTTTATATTCCTTGTCCAGTTCATTCAGCCACTGCATGGCTTCATTAAAATCGCCGTTGGTGTAGGTAAGTAATTGCATAAAAAGGTCCAGCAGTTTCTCAAAGGGAGATTTGCTTTGTTCATTGGGATCGTATCTGCTGAAATTATAACCTAACAAATTTGTATTGGTTTTTGGAATGAGTTATTTACTAAATTACGAAACAAATGATTGTATAGCTTTGTTCGGGATATTAAATAAAAAAGGTCCCCTGTATGGAACAGGGTACCTTCATTTAACATGCTGTTATTTTTAATTCTTTTTCGGGGTATCTCCCGGTTTAACCGGAACCAGTGGCTGATTAATTATTTGCTCCGGTGTTTCCTGTTGCTGTAATGCCGGTGCTTTAAATTGCTGCTCAAACTGCATGATCCTCATTAATAGTTGTTCTGCTGCATTTTTATCGCCTCCACTTCTGCCTGACTGATCTGTAAAATCAAAATTACCGGCTTTGTTTTCATCTAAAGAAGCATAATAACTAAGCTGCTGCTCCAGGTCTTTCTTTAAGCTTTTGGTTATTTTGGCTGCTAAAACAGTATCCTCAGCTACATAGGCAGCCTGCAACAGCATATGTGAGATCCAGTTATGTTGCTGGTTACGGGACACCATGCCATAAGGGAAATTCTCTTCAAGCATCATTTTATCAACCTTGTTCAGCATTTTTTTGGCTTCTGCTTTTTTGTTTTTTCTCGCCATATCAAGTGAAGCCACAGCATAAGCCATACGAATGGTATTTAAATGGCGGCGGTTCTCCTCATCAAAATAAACACCCGGTTTATCAGCATTGCCCGAAGCAAATTTATTCATCATCTTATCATAAGCCCATTCATCATTTACCTGTGTTTCATTTACTTCTTTGTTAAGAACGGGTACCAGGCGATACGTTAATCCATCCTGGCGGATATAATTTTGAAAACCAATTCCACCGGCATCCTGCGATGTAAAGTAAATAGGGCGTTTCCATTTATTGGCAGCAATGATATTCAGTACTGCTGCATCATTTTTATAGATCAAATTCTTGGAAATATCAAATACTACTTCAGCAACAACACTGTCATTTGCATTTACTGTTTTGTTTTGGCGAACAAAATTGATATCAACCGGAATGGAAACTTTTTTGGAAGGGAAAATATTGATCTTGTTACCTTCTCCATCATTTTCAATTTTATTGGGATCGTCACTTCCGGCATAGTCTTTCATCATGGTATACAGATCCATCGGTAAAGAAGGATCGGTTGTTATACCTGCTTTGGCCCTGTACCTGTTTACCAGTGTTGCATTATTTCCATAAACTCTTTCTGTTGAATACAGAACATCCCTGTTGGCACCTTCAATTTGAGCAGGGGTCCAGATCGGATCTACAGGATCACTGCCATTAAGTTTATACCGCAGTTGATTAATATACCAATCGGTACCTAATAAACTGGAGTTGATAACACGTATATCCCTTCGTATGCCCTGTACTTCCTGGGCGTACCAAAGCGGGTAAGTATCATTATCACCAAAAGAAATGACTACTGCATTGGGGGCACAACTTTCCAGGTAATCAATGGCCAGGTCTCTTGCCAGTGTTTTGTTACTGCGGTCATGGTCATCCCATTCCTGGCTTGCCATCAATACGGGCACTGCCAGTAAACATAATCCACCGGCTGCAACATTTACAACCATCCTGTTTTTAATGAATCCGGCAAATAATTCTTTTACATATAACACACCCAGGCCGATCCAGATTGCAAATGCATAAAATGAACCCACAAAGGCGTAATCACGTTCCCGGGGCTGGTTCCCGGCCTGGTTTAAATAAAATACAACAGCCAGTCCTGTAAAGAAGAATAGTAAACCGGTTATCAGGAAGTCTCTTCTGTCTTTCATAAACTGAAATACCAAACCAAGTAAACCTAATATAAAGGGTAAAGCAAAAAGTTTATTATTTGCTTTATTATTCTTTAAACTATCAGGCAAATTATCCTGGTTTCCCAGCCTGAAATTATCCAGAAAGGAGATACCTGTTTTCCAGTTACCATCCCGCACATTACTCATATGAACACCCTGTATATCATCCTGTTTGCCGGCAAAATTCCACATAAAATAACGCATATACATCCAGCCAACCTGGTAGGATAAAGCAAATTTTATATTTTCACCCATTGTCGGTTTTATATCTCCGCCTTCGGGTCTGGCCAGGTTTCCACTTTTATCCCTTACAAGTCCCATCCAGTTGGCATAATAATCTGCATGGCCCTGGTCGTTACTTTGATCCCACATTCGGGGAAACAGGTGCATATCTTCAGGAGCATATATATATTCCATTTTCCTTCCGTTCTTCTCATACTTACCGTTACTCTTTACATAGGTTTCGGTTACTTTGGAATCCTGAATCTGATCTGTAAAATCCTGGCCGTATAAAATGGGCCAATCACCATATTGTTCGCGGCTTAAATAACCAACCAGGTTAACCGGGTTGTCCACATTAAACATATCAACTGAAGGGTCTGCATTGGAACGTACCAGTGTTGTAAAATAAGTGGAATAGCCCAGGAGCATAAATACAAAACTCCAAAGCCCCAGTTTTAAAAAATTCCAGTTTCTTTTACCGGCTATTTTCAAACCAAAATAAACCAAAGCAGCAATAAAAATAAAGAAGAACGCAAAACCTGAAAAGAATGGAAGGCCCAAACTGTTTACAAAAAATATATCAAAATTACCGGCTCCTTTAATGGTCCAGACTATAACTGCTTTTTGTACAAGCCCGGTTATGCCACAACCAATAAGGAATGCCCAAAAAGTTCCCCATTTTGTTATTTTTTCATAACGCTTGTAATAATAAATCATTACTATGGCCGGAATGGTTAATAAATTCAGTAAGTGAACACCAATTGATAAACCCATCAGGTAAAATATCAGGATTATCCAGCGGTCGGCCCTGGTAAAATGTCCTTTAATACCTTCCTTCTGTTCAACATCTACACTTTGTTCCCATTTTAACATACCCCAAAAAACTACCGCAGTAAAAAAAGAGGACAATGCATATACTTCACCTTCAACAGCACTGTACCAAAAAGAATCAGAGAATGTATAAGCTAATGCACCAACTATGCCGGCAGCCATGATACCAAAAATTTTTTCACTGGTTAATTCTGTGGCACCTTTCATTACGAGTTTGCGTGCAAAATGTGTAATACTCCAGAATAAAAATAAAATGGTGAAGCCACTGGCCAATGAACTCATAAGGTTTATTCCGGTAGCTGCATGATCAGCATCAAACGGGGCCATAAATAAGCGGCCTATTAATACAAAAAGAGGTGCTCCCGGTGGGTGCGGTATTTGAAGTTTATAAGCACTGGAAGCAAATTCGCCACAGTCCCACAAGCTGCCCGTAGCTTCCATTGTCATTATATACACAGCGCATGCAATGATACAAACGGCCCATCCGGTAATGTTGTTGATACGTTTAAAGCTCATAATATATTTAGGTTATATCCCGATACTTATCGGGAGGCAAATATAATGATGTTTAGGGTTTTAACCTCGCCTGCCGTCCTTACATAACTGCCGCTTCTCCAAAAGAGAGGAGTCGGCGCTTTTAACATTATCCAAACTTTTTATTTTCCATAGCCTCTTTGTTTCTTTGTTCCCCGATAACTCAGGCATTATTTTTTTTGCAAAGCACAATCACCACTGCGATCATCTACATTTCCCGCTCCGCTGCGGCGGAAGGATAGGTGGGGCTGGTAACCAGGCCTTATCTTTGCTTCCATGAAAAAAGCGATGATTCAACTGCATATTGCTGTTTTTTTAGCAGGGTTTACTGCCATACTTGGTAAATTGATCACGCTCAATGAAGGTTTGCTGGTTTGGTACCGCCTTTTAATTACAGTGCTTACATTAGGTGCCATTTTATATTTCAGAAAACAATTACTTCGAATTCCGTTTAAAGATGTTTTAAAGATTTTTGGCGTTGGTTCCATTGTAGCTTTTCATTGGGTTACCTTTTACGGCAGTGTAAAATATGCTAATGTTTCAGTAGCGTTGGTATGTTTTAGTGCTACCGGATTTTTTACTGCTTTTTTTGAGCCGTTGATCCTAAGAAGACGGATATCGTTAATTGAAGTAGCACTGGGTTTTATAGCTATATCCGGAATCTATATTATTTTCGATTTTCATCCGCAATATAAAGTGGGGGTGATCTTTGGCATATTCTCTGCCATGGGCAGTGCGTTATTTCCTATTTATAATAAAACATTGTTACTTACATACTCGCCAAAAATTCTCACGTTGTACGAATTGGGCGGAGGCCTGCTTGCATTAACTTTTTTAGTGCCTCTATACGTCATTCAATTTCCTGCATTATACTATTTACCAACATCAACAGATTGGTTATGGCTGTTTGTATTAGCCTGGTTGTGTACGGTAATCAGTTTTGATCTGCAGTTAAATGCTTTAAAAAAAGTATCAGCATTTACGGCAAACCTTACCTATAACCTGGAGCCGGTTTATGGTATCATACTCGGATTTATTTTTTTCAGGGAAAATGAAAACCTGCATACTCAATTTTATATTGGCGTAATGCTGATCTTACTGGCCGTTACTTTACAAATGATCCGTATTGCAAAAGAGCAACGAAAATTAAAGTTGGTGAAAACAGGAATACTGAATTGATCCAATGCCGGGTGCAAATTCGATCAGCCGTTAATCTATATATTCTATTTCAGTTTTTAATTCGGCAAATGCCCTGAACATAGCACTTACACCACAATATTTTTCCTGTGAAAGGGCAACCGCTTTTTCCATTTTTGATTTATTTACAGGGTCAGTTTTTATTTTATAAATGAGTTTTACCTGGTTATAGATCATGGGATGTTCTTCTGTAACAGCTGCTTCTATATCGATGCTGAAATTGCTGAAACTCACTTTCATTTTGTTTAATAGTGAAACCACGTCCATGCCGGTACAGCCTGCAAGTGAGGCCAGCATAAGGCGTTTGGGGCTTGGGCCGCTGTTATCTCCACCATCATCGGCAATAGTATCCATTACTACACTATGGCCATTAATGGTTGCCGTAAAAGCCATGTTTTTATTAAAGACTGTGTTCAGGGTATGTTTTGTCATAATTTATTATTGATCGGGATAAGTTTAAAAATTAAAGTTGCGTATCCGGCATTCTCTGCCTGTTCAATTCTGATTGTATGCTTTCCGTTTAGTTTAACAGCGGCATTGTGGTGGGTGTCCTCATCGTATTTATATTTTGATACATCCCAAAAATCGATCACTATTTTATTATCTACATATATTTTTACCATATCATCTGCAGTAACACTAAGGTTATACAATCCTTCTTCAACTTCAACGGTTCCCACAGCAACGGTGGCAAAAGAATCAGCAGGAAGTTGTTTTCCAATATCACCCCACCAGGTATAATCAATCTGTTCAGTTTGTTCAGATTTTAAGGGTTTGTTATTGTACACGTTTTTAAACTGCTCATAATTTTTATTTGGATCATGGCCGGCATCCCAGCTGTACCAGTTAACTGTCCAGTTAATTACCGGTTTAAAATCCCTGTATGAGAAATTAAAAATTTTATTGGCAGCTTGTATTTTCCCAAACCGGTCGGTAAAAGCTTCGCCTTTATATTCCAGGGCAAGCTGTACATCAATGCCATTTTTTTGAGCAGTAATTGCAGATGGAAATGTCCCTTCAAGCTGGCTAATATTTTTTACATCCCTGGTATTTTTGATCTTCCATTTCCCTTTGGGGCCCAGTACATCAAAATGATACATATTATTGCTATCGATCTTTTTTAAAAAGATGATGGGGTATCTAAAATCATATGGTCCCCATTCGGTGATCTTTATTTGATCGCGGCCTTTTTTAAAAGTAGTAACCGGAATTTCAGTTTGTTTCAGGGTGTTGATAATTTCAGGGATAACCGCAGTGGTATCTGCAATTTCATAGGGGTTAATAACCAGGTTCTCCACAGAGCTGTCTTTCTTGATTTCAGTTTTTATGTTTTCATATATATTTTTATAGAGCGTAATATCAGAAGTTAAAATAAGGTCAAAAGCAATGGATTCATTTTTAAAACGGTTTTCCCAAAAGTTATAGTTAAGGCTCCTGGTATCTCTTTTTTTTGCATAACCCCAGTCGGTGGGCTGTGTTTTTCTTGCCCATAGTTTGATGGCAGCCAGTTTATTACTTTCAAAAATATTGCCGCTTATATTATTATGCTGTCCGTGCTCAATGGCTATCCCGATCCGGTTTTTATAAAACCAGTTTCCATAAACAGCAGTATTCCAGCTATAACCGCCCCAGATGCCATGATCACATTCATTAATTATGTTATCGATAATATTGTTTTTGCTAAAAGTTATTTCCACACCATTTGTTGGGGCATAGCTAAAGTCATTTTTATAAACATAATTATTATTGCATCCGCCTTCGCCGGTATCCATTGTAGTCTGGCCTGCCCATAAAAAAAATCCATCTCCGCTATGCGTTGCACTGTTGCATGCAAATACATTATCATTACACTGTTCAAAAACTAAAAAGCCTGCACTATCCTGTCCGCGGTTATAAAAGCCGTGGCTGTGTCCCCTAACATTAAAATCCAGTTTATTATGTAAAATATGATTGCGGCTGCTGCGATACATACCAATGCCAATGGCAGAATTAAATGAAAAATCATTGTCAGTTATTAAACCTTCGTTACAGCGCATCATCATCAGGGCGCACTGCCCGCCGGTTATTATATTATTACGGATGATTGTTTTACTGCAGTCTTTTAAATAAATACCGGCGCCATACCTAAGCCATTCATCATTTTCATTATGGTGATAGCTCATCCAGTCACTTACATCTTCCCGCAACCAGGTGCTTTGTAACTTTTGCCGGTAATTATAGCTAAAATCCGAATTTTCTATTTTCAGATCAATACAGCCATCAGCCATCAAGGCAACCTTGTAACCCCTGATTTTTGCATTTTTAATGGTGATGTTATTTCCTTTGACCAAAATGGCCAGTCCATAAAACGTATCAGGCAACTGATCAGCTGTATTGCCCTGTAATAGTGCATTATTAAAATCTATAGTTATATTATTGCCTTTAATTAAAATTACCGGCCGGTTAAGGGAATCATAACCCATAAACTGGTAAATTCCTTTTTTTACCTGTATCGAACCGGTTATGACCATCCCCTTTTTCAGCTCCACAGGATTGTTGTTTAATGCCCTTGTAATCTGAACTGGCTGTAACAACAGGAGAAGAAGGCTGATCTTGTATATTAATTTCATAGCATTAAAGGTAAGTTTATTAACAATTTGGCTTTAAATGTGTGCAGATTTAAATAAAATGTCAAAAATACTTCCGTTTCAAACTGCAATTATTAATATTAAACCTTACCTTTGCCGTCCAAAAATAAGCACTATGGCCAGAGTATGTCAGGTTACCGGAAAGAAGCCGATCACGGGAAATAAGGTTTCTCACTCAAATATTAAAACAAAACGCAGGTTTTTACCAAATTTGCAGATCAAACGTTATTTCCTTGCAGAAGAAGATAAATGGGTTACGCTTAAGGTATCAACTGAAGCAATAAGAACGATCAATAAGAATGGATTACTGTCTGTTGTGAAGAAGTTACGTGCTGCAGGCGAAAAAATCTAATATCCCTAACTCAGCCGCGGCGGATGAAATGTATTCGATAAATTTGAAGATTAAAGTAATAAATAAATAAATACAAATGGCAAAGAAAGGTAACAGGGTACAGGTTATACTGGAGTGTACCGAACACAAAACAAGCGGTATGGCCGGAACAAGCCGTTATATTACCACTAAAAACAAAAAGAACACACCCGAACGTTTAGAGTTAAAGAAATTGAATCCTATTTTAAAGAAGGTAACTGTTCATAAAGAAATTAAATAATCAGTAGTCGGGTTGACTAAGTTAATAAGTTAACAAAGTTTAATCCCACTGTCAACTTATCAACTTATCAACTTATAAACTTTTAGAACATGGCAAAAGCAGCTAAAACCGCGATAAAAACCAAAGACCAGAAAGCAGCAGCAGATGCTAAAAACTGGACAAAAGTTATACGTACATTGCGAAGCCCTAAAACAGGTGCATATACTTTTAAGGAAGCGATCGTACACAAAGACAAAATCAAAGAACACTTAGCCAGCTAAGTTTTTAGTCCTGAGATATATTTTATAAAAGCTTTCCGATTTATCGGGAGGCTTTGTTTATTTTAGAGATACTGGATACCGGAAGTTTAATTATTAGGAATAGTATTTCCGCTCTCTTGTTTCATGCATCCTGTATCTTGTATCCAATATCCAGTATTCTGTATTAAATATTAAACTTAAATCATGGGTTTATTCGATAAATTATTCGGCAAAAAACAACAGCAGGAAACACTTAACCAGGGATTGGAAAAAACCCGGGAAGGCTTTTTCAGCAAAATAACAAAAGCCATTGCCGGAAAAAGTACGGTTGATGAAGATGTGCTTGATAACCTGGAAGATGCATTGGTGAGTGCCGATGTGGGAATTGAAACTACGGTTAAAATTATTGAACAGATTGAACAGCGTGTGGCCAAAGACAAATACCTGAATACATCTGAATTAAATAAAATTCTTAAAGAAGAAGTTCAAAATATTTTAGTAAATGCTCCGCAGGACAGCAGTTATGAAAACTATGAATTGCCGGCCGGCCATAAACCACATATCATTTTAGTAGTTGGGGTGAACGGTGTTGGAAAAACAACAACCATTGGTAAACTGGCACATAATTTTAAACTGGCAGGTAAATCAGTTTTATTGGGCGCAGCCGATACTTTCCGGGCGGCAG
The DNA here is from genome assembly GCA_031413755.1 of Chitinophagaceae bacterium. GTDB lineage: Bacteria > Bacteroidota > Bacteroidia > Chitinophagales > Chitinophagaceae > Ferruginibacter. Next base: position 37,458 of record JANOFR010000002.1, on the reverse strand, counting down.
CTGTTGACCAGTTAACCATCTGGAGTGAACGTGCCGGAGTACCCATCGTAAAAAAAGAGATGGGCAGCGATCCTGCAGCCGTAGCATTTGATACCGTGAACAGTGGTGTTGCCAAAAATGTAGATGTGATCATCATTGATACTGCCGGCCGGCTGCATAATAAAGCTCATTTAATGGATGAGCTGACTAAAATTAAAAGGGTTATTCAAAAAGTTATTCCTGATGCACCTCATGAAGTAATGCTGGTATTGGATGGCAGTACCGGCCAAAATGCTTTGGAACAGGCAAAGCATTTTACCGCAGCAACTGATGTAACGGCATTAACCATTACCAAATTAGACGGCACAGCCAAAGGTGGTGTGGTATTGGCCATTGCCAACCAGTTTAAAATTCCGGTAAAATTTATTGGTGTTGGTGAAAAGGCCGAAGACCTGTTGGTATTTGATAAACAGGATTTTGTTAATAGTCTTTTTAATGTATCAAACTGATTTTATTTATTTAATTTTTGCTCATAAAAAAGGCCCCTGTAGAAACAGGGGCCGGTTACCAAAACTAACTGCTTATGAGAAAATCTTAATTGTTTAATTTTTACAACACAAATATCTAATGAAATAATAAACTACGCTGTTAAGAAAATACAAAACCCAGTTAAAGTAGCGTTAAAACGATTTGGCAAAGCAGCACCTGTTTACAGCATGGTGACAAAATAAAAGCCGCCCATACGATGTGGGGCGGCTTTTATGTAAAACAGGAAAATTTAATTTCCTCCCATTCCTCCACTGCCTTCTGTTCTTTTATTTTCCTCTTCAATAGCTGATTTGCGCTGACGTGCAGCTTTTATCTGCATGCTGCCAAAACGCATACTGAAACTAAATTTGAATTGACGGCTTTCCGGTTTACCAATGAATGTGTTTTTCTGACCGGCGAAATCTGCATTGGCCTTAAATTTTAAGGAATTGAATACATCACCTACAGCAGCTTTTATAGTTCCCTTTCCTTTGAAAAGCGTTTTTTGCAGGCCAGCATCTATACTATATATTGATTTGGTTTTGAATGAACCCTGCCAAATTGATGGCGAATTAAAGAAGCCGCTCAACTCAGCTGTAAACCCTTTGCCCAGTTTAAAACTGTTTTGCATGTAAAAGCTGAGTGTATATACTTCTATGTTAACTACACGGTTGCCCCCTCCAAAATCGGCCTTGTATTTAGACCATAAAGCATTTGTATTGGTGAAGAAACTATACCACTTATATTGAAATGGATAACTGATGTTGAAACTTATGATATCCTGAGTTGCAAGATTCTTTTTTGTAAGCAGACTTTTTGATCCGGATACATCGGGGAGTTGGGTAAAAATATCTTTCACATGGCTGTAATTAAGCCTTGTATTCAGTTTGTATTTATAGGTATTGGTAATACCGAAACTGTTTGTGTACTGTGGCCTTAGCAGTGTGTTGCCTTTCATATAAGTATAATCATTCAGCCTGAATTCAAATGGGTTTAGATCCTGGTATGCAGGACGGTCAATACGCCTGCTGAAAGTAATTCCCCATTGATTCAATGGATTCTTATTGTAAGTAATGGCTGCACTTGGAAAGAAATCTACATAGTTGCGGCTAATTGACGAATCAAAATTATTTACAGCGCCATTATTGATAGTGCCTGTAGAGCGACCTTTTGAATTGGTATTTTCAACTCTTAACCCAGCCTGTATCATAAATCCTTTAAAAGCTCTGTTATAATTTACATAGGCTGCATTGATGTTTTCGTTGAAAGAAAAAAGATTGCTTTCGCTTGTAATTTTGGTGTCCTCAACACTTGTACGGTTGAAGTTGTTTTCGGTATTTACAAATCCGAACTTACCGCCATAACCAAGTTTTCCTTTTTTGAAATTTTGTTCATAGTCAATTTTAAAGGAATAGATTCTGATATCTGTTGGCGACATCATTTGGTTAGAAGTGCTGTATTGCTTTATAGTTCCGGTTCCATTATAATAATCGTTAGGTTGCAACTGGTTATTGCGCAGGTTGAAAATACCATAATCTGCGTCAATATTTAATTCGCTGCCACCTGTTACAGCATATCTGTAATTTGCATTGAAGTTTACATTTGACCGTTTCATTTTATTATCTCCCGTAGCAATTACAATCCGGTCAACAATATTTGTAGGCGTATACAAAATTTTCATAGGTCCATCAGTAAGTGTTTTATTGTCGGAAATATTTCCGTTTACAACAACACCAATGGTGCTTTTTTTATTTATGAAATAATCCATACCCCCTTTAAAGTTGTGGGAACCTATATTATAATTGGTGATGGTATTCGATTGGTCAAATGAACTGTCGGCCCCTGAACGCAGAGACTTGATAATGAATTCATTCATACCCTTATTGAAATTATAATTTCCAAAAACATTTACTTTGGTGTTGCGGTGGTTCAGGGAAATACCCGCATTGTATCGTGCATAAATGCCAATATTGTACCCGGCGTTTACCGACCCGTTTGTACCAATGGTTAAATTTTTCTTTAGCTTAATGTTAATGATACCCGCATTACCGGCTGCTTCATATTTGGCAGAGGGGTTGGTAATGATCTCTATTGCCTCAATCTGTGATGACTGCAGCGATTTTAAATAATTAGCAAGGTCGGCACCTGAAAGCGGGCTAGGTTTACCATCAATATAAACCTGTACACCATTCTTACCGGCAAGGCTCAGGTTATCGTCTTTATCAACCATTACACCCGGCGCTTTTCTTAAAAGCTCCAGGGCATCATTACCTACAGCATTGATCGTTCCTTCTATATTCAGTATGGTTTTATCAGCCTTCACTTCTACCATTGGTTTTGCGCTGGAAACGGTAACTCCTGCCATGTCCCTGGGTACAGGTTGAGTGGCAAGCACTGGAGCTATTGCATTTTCATTCTCCTTCACTTCAAAAACAGATGAACTGGTTTTTTTCATACCTGCCGATGTTGCACTTACAAAGTAACTGCCCGGTTTTACCGGAGTCATTTCGTAATTACCGGTAGTATTGGTAACAGCTGTTTTTACCAATGAAGAGTCTTTGGCCTTATATAACATAATAGTAGCACTGGCAAGGGGTTTTCCACTGTTGTCGTTGATTTGCCCGCTTACTTTTGAGGGGTTTTGCGCAAAAGCGCTTATTGTTGTAAATAAGCCGATAGTTAATATCAGCAGTAGTTTTTGTTTCATGGTTATACTTTAGTTTCTGTTTTTAAAATTCTGGTGCAAATTAACCAAGCTAAATTGTAATGTGAATGTCATAATTCACGAATCGTGTTTTTTTAATGATGAATGGTAAAGATTTAATCTTGGTTATTGATATAGATGTGTTATAAACATCAATATTTTAAAAATGCTTTGGTTATTTATTCTAACTTTTTAAATCATTCAACAAATTCCAGAATATCTCCGGGTTGGCAGTTCAATACTTTGCAAATAGCTTCAAGCGTACTAAAACGTACGGCTTTTGCCTTACCGGTTTTTAGTATGGAAAGGTTAGATAAGGTTAAATCTACTTTTTCCGAAAGTTCATTTAACGACATCTTTCTTTTAGCCATCATTACATCCAGGTTTACTATTATAGGCATTGTTATACGGTTAATTCGTTTTCGGTTTGAATTTCCACTCCCTTTTTAAAAATTTGAGAGATAACAAAAACCAGCCCTGCATAAATTATTAACTCTGTAGAAAGCATTTTGCCTTCCAGATCAGTCACATCTTTTGAAAGCCATTTCAACTGACCATTATAGATTAATACTGCTACCCACACCAGCATGAGTGTATAGGCAATATTTTCCAACTTTTTAGCCACTTCCATAGTAAACGGGTTCGTCATTTTGATAGTACTAAGCACTTTAATAACCATGTATGCGGTGTAAGCCTCCAGGATCAATATTGCAGCCTTAAGCGAAATGATTCCTGAATAATACCAAACATCATATTGCCTCAGGTTAACCCAATCCATCCCTTTGTATAGTTTGGGTACCATCTCTGGATTTGCCAAACCTATCCCATAGGTAACTAGTATTGCTCCTGCTTCAATCATCAGGCCGATAAAAGTGATCCAGGCCAGTACATTCATCACGACCAGGATTGTTTCTGTTTTTGTTTTAGTACTCATATAGATTGTTTTAGATTGAAAAGCAAAAATAGATAAATATTTATTGATAAACAATAAAAATACATTCTTATTTAATAAAAAATTATCCACACTAAAAATAGAACCATTATCAAAATGTTTAAACAGTACGATAATACAAGCGCTATTGCTGCCTGATTTGCTTTTGATATCTGGTTCACTTTATTATAATGAATGGCCAGTAGAAGGTCCTGTAAATTCTTTTATTTCATTAAGGAACTTTTGTGCCTGTACTACAGGTATATGTTCGGGGTCGTTCTTTACCAGGTAACTTACCCACTTTTTATGTATTTTAAGGGGTGTGAGGTTTTTATAAAGCCAAAGCGTTAATATGGTAAAAAGCAATGTGATGGGCACTGCAATAAGACAGAATTTTATGGTAGAAGCCTGAATCATTTCAGTGCTCCAAAACCAGGTTGTGTAAAATGGAGTTTGCAACAGTATAAACCGGCTGTTAAAGGTAGATGCCTGTAATTTAGCAAGCTTTTTTTGTGTATCAGTGATACTTTGGCTATAATCCAGGTCCTTGATTAGTACGATATGTTTTATGTAAGCTGCAATGGCAGCAATAGTAATTAGCATAATCATGCCTACGGAAACTGTAAAATAAATGTTTTGTAACTGATTGCCATATATAAGTATACCTAAAAATAAAGACCATACTATTCCCAGTATAACTGCCACCAGTTTTAATCTTGCCAAACCATTAAGTTTTGAATGTGCTTTTTGTTTTTGCATAGTCTCCAGTATGAAAAGATTTAATTTCATCGTTCTGTCCAATTTTTCTTCCTGAGCTTTCCACAGGTTTTTTAAGCTAATATCTTCCATGATTTTAATTATTTTGTGTTGAAAATTTTTGTTTTAATTTATCTTTTATACGGCTGATACGTGTGGCTACATTGGTTTCTGTAATACCCATTATTTCGGCTATCTCGCTGTAAGTTTTTTCCTCCAGGTAAAGTATCATCAATGCTTTATCCAGTTCCTTCAGTTCATTAATGAATTGCTGCAGGATATTTATGTTTTTTTCCAGCTCATCCTTATTTTCTTTTTCGTCTTCTATTTCTGTATCAGGCTCTGACAGTTTAATGATGGCTTCAGCCGTTTTAGTTTTCCGGTAAAAAGTGATGGCTACATTTAATGCCACCCGGTACATCCAGGTAGAGAATTTTACACTGCTGTTAAAGTGACCGTATGATTTCCACAACTGGTAAGTTATCTCCTGAGTCAGGTCATCACGGTCTCTAACATTTTTACAGTATGAATTACATATTTTATAAATGATGAGTTTATGCTCATCTATACGCTTTAAAAACTCTTCTTTGTTGTTTTGTATGATCATCAATCCTAAGTAACAGTAATTTCTTCATTATTCGCAGCAGGGGCAAAAAAATCACAGGTTTAGTTAATTATTTTTAAAAATAGCTTTAAAAAGGGCATCGGTAAAGGCTTAACTTTGCCACCTATTATTATGAAGACAAGATCAATTAAAAAGGATAAGGTAAACATCATTACGCTGGGGTGCAGTAAGAATATGGTGGATAGTGAAGTGTTAAGCGGACAGCTGGTTGCCAATGAAATTGATGTGGTGCATGAGAACACAAAAAAAGATCATAATATAGTTGTAATAAACACCTGCGGTTTTATTGAAAAAGCCAGGGAAGAAAGTATAAATACCATTTTGCAACAGGTAGAATTAAAACGACGTGGTAAGCTGGATAAGGTTTATGTTACCGGTTGCCTGAGCGAACGATATAAGAATAACCTGGAAGAAGAAATACCTGAAGTGGATGCTTATTTCGGTACAATGGAATTACCTAATATTTTAAAAACTTTTGACGCAGATTATAAAAATGATCTGATGGGAGAAAGGCTTTTATACACACCGCAGCATTATGCGTACATGAAAATAAGTGAAGGCTGCAATCGTACCTGTTCATTTTGTGCCATTCCTCTGATGCGTGGGCAACATGTAAGCAGACCGATAGAATCGTTGGTTGATGAAGCCAAACGTCTCGTTGACCGAGGTGTAAAAGAAGTGATGCTGATCGCACAGGAACTTACTTATTACGGATTGGATATCTACAAAAAAAGAGAATTACCCAAATTACTGCACGCCCTTGCCGATGTAAAGGGCCTGGAGTGGATACGTTTGCATTATGCTTACCCTTCAAAATTTCCGATTGAGATTATTGATGCGATAAAGGAAAGGGACAATATTTGCAATTATCTCGACATGCCTTTGCAGCATGCTGCAAACAACATGTTGAATTTAATGAAGCGGCATATTACCAGGGCAGAAATGGAAGACCTGATCGGTGAGATACGCTACCGAATGCCGGATATTTGTTTGCGTACCACCTTAATTGCCGGATTCCCCGGCGAAACCAGGGATGATGTGGAAGAACTGAAAATGTTTTTACAAAAAATGCGTTTCGACCGGGTGGGCATTTTTACTTACAGTCATGAAGAAGGTACCAGTGCACATGAACTTGTTGATAATATCCCTGCAGAAGAAAAAGAAGAACGGGCACAGGAAATAATGGAAGTGCAGCAGGAGATTAGCTTTGAAAAAAACCAGGAGAAAGTTGGTAAAACGTTTAAAGTATTAATTGATAAAAAAGAGGCAGGCCGTTATTTGGGCCGTACCGAGTTTGACAGTGTGGAAGTGGACAATGAAGTGATCATTCGATCAAAAAAGAAATTGACTAATGGCGATTTTGTGAACGTAAAAATTACAAGGGCTTATGATTACGATATAGAAGGAGAAGTGGTTTAGTTTAATAAAAAGATTATTATTGGTTATCTAAAATTGTTTATTATTGAATAATGATTATTAAAGCGAAACATATTTCTTACGAAGCCACAGGAAGTTTTTCAAAAATGATTTTGGATTATATAAAGGGAGATGAAAAGCTTAAATCTTTTTATAAACACACTGTTTCTTTTGAAGGAATAAAAGAGGCCATAGAAGAAAGAAGTTCATACACTACAGACCGAAAATTACTGGTAAGTACTTTACATAAATATTATACCGCCGAAAATACAACAGTACAGCAGCAGCAGCATATGCAGCAATTAAGTAACAGCAATTGCTTCACCATTACCACTGCCCATCAACCCAATATTTTTACCGGGCATTTATATTTTATTTATAAGATACTGCACGCCATTAAACTTTGCGAAAAGCTTAAAACAGAAATGCCGGAGAACGATTTTGTGCCGGTTTTTTATATGGGCAGTGAAGATGCCGACCTGGAAGAACTTGGACATATTTATATCAACGGGATTAAACACGAATGGAAAACAAAACAGACAGGTGCAGTTGGGAGGATGAAGGTTGATCAGGAATTAATAAAAATACTGGTTGATATTGAAGGTGAGCTGACCGTACAACCATTCGGGAAGGAAATTATTGATCAGATGAAAACCTGTTATACTTTGGGGGCAACAATTGAACAGGCAACTTTTAAACTGATCAATGCATTGTTTGGAGAATATGGTTTGATCGTTTTGTTGCCGGATAATGCAGATTATAAAAGAGCTTTTATACCGGTTGTTGAAAAAGAATTGAATGAACAATTTTCTCACCGTATTGTAGAAACAGCAGTTGCCGGTTTGTCAAAAGATTATAAAGTGCAGGCTGGCGGCAGAGAGCTGAATATGTTTTATTTGAAAGATGATATACGGGAAAGGATTGGAAAAGTAAATGGGCAATGGTCAATAGTAAATAGTAAACTAACATTCACAGGGCAGGAAATTATAAAAGAACTTAAAGAATATCCCGAACGTTTCAGTCCCAATGTAATTCTGCGGCCCGTATTTCAGGAGATGCTTTTACCCAATATTGCTTTTATAGGTGGTGGGGGAGAAGTTGCTTATTGGCTGGAACTGAAAGAGGTTTTTGCAGCAGTTAAAGTGCCGTTCCCGGTTTTGATCCTGCGTAATTCATTTTTGTTGGTTGAAAAAAAATATTGTGAAAAAGTAAAGGCATTAGGGTTTACTATTACTGATTTATTTAAACCGGAGCAAGATCTGATGAATGTACTGGTGAAAAGGGATAGTACTGTACAGTTAACTTTGGAAAAAGAGAGACAGGTCATTCATGAATTTTATACCGGATTAAAAAATACAGCCGGAGCGGTTGATAAAACCCTGCAGCCACATACCGAAGCTTTGGAAAAACAGGCATTAAGGAAGATTGATGCACTTGAAAAGAAAATGCTTCGTGCTGAAAAGAAAAAATTTGAAGCACAGCAGCGGCAGTTACATAATCTGCGATCTCAGATATTTCCTCATCATAATTTACAGGAGCGCATTGAAAATGTGATGCCTTTTTATGCAAAGTGGGGCATGGATTTTATTAATTCCGTTTATGAAAACTCTTTAGGACTGGAACAGGATTTTGTGATATTGGAGTTAGGCGGTTAAAGTCAGGTTGTTTTAACACAAAGGTCTGCGGTTGGCCAGTTTGGCAAAATTTAGTCAACCTCAACTGCAAGCTAAATATTCGATTCCTGTTTAATTTTAATATATTTTGGCATTCGAAAAATTTTATTTCATTTGGGATCGATAATAATTTCCAGTTATTTGACTGGAAATACCGTCTTTACACAATTAGTTCGGTTATTCCTGATATGCAGCATTTCATGTAAAGAAAACTGGGACTAATCTAATAATTTCATATAGCCTGGCATTTCAAATGTTAATTTTCAAAAAAAAAGATTATTTTTATTCGCAGATTAATATACAATACTTTTCAATAAATAACCCAGGCAACTGAATATAAATACAGAGATTACAGATATCATAATTCTATCCCCGCTGTATTTTTTTTATAGGCCAGATTGGTTTTTTACATTCATGATTAAAACTTAAATTTTATGGGAGCAGTACGTAATATTTTACAATCAAAAGAAGTTAATATTTTTTCAGTAACTCCAAATATTTTAGTTTATAATGCCCTGGAGATTATGGTTGAAAAAAATATAAGTTCACTGATGGTGATTGAAGACGACAAACTTATTGGCATTTTTACTGAAAGGGATTATGCACGTAAAATAGAATTGAAAGGTAAATTATCAAGAGAAACTTCGATTGGAGAGATCATGACGGGCAATCTGATCACCGTATCACCCGACAGTACAATTGATGAGTGTATGCAATTAATGTCGGGTAAATTCATCAGGCATTTACCTGTACTTGAAAATAATAAAGTAGTTGGGTTGGTTTCCATTGGTGATGTGGTAAGATATATCATTGAGGAACAGAAATTCATAATAGAGAATATGGAACATTATATATCCGGGACTTAGGCCATTGGTATTCAAACTTTTTCAGGATGTGCCAGGTTTGCTCTGCATAAAATTTTTATCCCATATTGCAGCAGAGTTTGACTACCTCTTTTATTTTGGTTTATTTAATGTCCTGTTTTTTAAATCGAATAATATAAAAGCAAGCAGGGGAATTGACTTATCTATCCTTCCTTATCTTTTTTGTGATAAGTTTCAAATAATAAAATAGGGATATTATAATTACAGCTTTTAATAAACTCAGCCATCTGTTACATTATTTACAAAAGGTATTTCTCCAATATTTTGTAATATGCCATATTGCATGGGAAGAAGAATAAGTTCACCGGTTTCATAAAGTACAAAAAATGCGGTATTATCAATTGAAAGTTTCATTCTTTTGTTTCTTTACTTGCGCTTGGAATACAGCTCAGGTCTGTCAATCAAACTCATTCCTGAATCCAAGGCTCTTTACATTCTTCACACTTTCCATTACAATATCATCCTGGTATTCTTTAAAGGCTTCTAATTTTCCGGCAATAGAAGTATCGTGCAGCGCCAGAATTTGTGCAGCAAGTATACCGGCATTTTTTGCACCGTTGAGTGCTACCGTTGCTACAGGCACACCATAAGGCATTTGTAAAATGGAGAGTACCGAATCCCAGCCATCAATACTGTTGGAAGATTTAACGGGTACACCTATAACGGGTAAAATGGTATGGGCAGCGATCATGCCGGGTAAATGTGCAGCAGCACCGGCTCCGGCGATGATAACTTTTAAGCCACGTTCTTTTGCTTTAGTTGCATATTCACGCAGGCGCTCAGGTGTACGGTGTGCTGATACAATGGTGAGCTCAGGCTCTACTTCAAACTGGCGAAGCATTTCAGCAGCGCCTTTCATTATTTCCAGGTCGCTTTCGCTGCCCATTACGATACCTACAAGGGGATTACTCATTCGTATTTATTTTCTGCAAGTTAATTATTTCACGCAAAGGCGCTAAGAAAATAAGCCGCAAATTTTTCTTTGCATTTTCTTTGCAACTTTGCGGCTTTGTGTGAAAACTTATTTTACCAGATCACCTTTCAACTTCAACAATTCTGTTTCGGCCAACTTGGTATTGTACCTGGCGGCGATCAGGCGGTCGTAAGCATCTGCCAGGCTTTTCTGTGTTTCTCTCAGTTCGAGGTAAGTAGAAATGCCCAACCTGAAACGTTCTACAGCAATAAAAACATTTTCCTTTGCCAGCAGAATGTTTTCTTCTTCCAGTGCCAATGTTTTTTTCTGTAATTCGTAACCTTTAAAGGCAATGGTAATACTCAGGGCGATCTTTGCTTTTTGTTGCTGGTAAGAAATGTTCAGGTAATCAATATCCAGTTTTGTTTGTTGAATCTGCCGTTTTGTATTGTAGTAATTCAGGATCGGGATGGATACGCCTACCCCGTAATTGAAACCATTGTTGCGGCTGTATAAAGGGGTAAATGGATTGATCACGGTTTTATTATCCAATTTGGAATAATTGTAAGCTGAGTTAAAGGTTACAACCGGGTAACGTTCGGCCTTTCGTTCTTTTAAAGTTAGTTTGGTAATATCAATATTTTTTTTGGTTACCTGCAACAGGGGATTGGTTGTTTCAACAGCTCCCAGCACATCTCCAAGAATAATGTTTTCGGCAAAAGGAATAGTATCTGAAACTTCGTAACGGGTATTCAAGGCAACATTCATCAATTGGTTCAATAACTCTTTCAACTGTTCAATCAATGTTTGCTGTTTTAAGCGTGCTGCCTTTTGAGCATTCAGATCTACTTTACCCTGTAACAGTTCGGGCTTGGCGCCAAGGCCCACACTTAATCTTTTTTCAGCCAGTTTAACCCTTTCTTCCGTAATATTCATTTGCTCTTCAATTGCCAGCAGTTGTTGTTTTTGCCGTACAATATTGTAATAGGTATTAATAACTTCTGCAACAGTAGTTATCATTTGATCTTTAATATTCAGTTCGCCCAATTTTACAAACTCAGCCAGCTTATCTTTTGTGGCAAACATTTTAAGACCGTCAAAAAGTGTCCAGTTCAATTGTACAGAGCCTGTTAGGTTGTTGGAGCGTATGCCGGTACTTTCTCTTTTGGTGCCATCTGTAAATTTTTGTTTTTGATTATTATTGTTGAAAACCAATCCAGTTGACGCATTTACCCTCGGTAAAAATGCGGCTCTTGCATAAGCATTATCCAGTGCGTAGGAACTGGAATCGTTGCGTAATAATTTTATTTCGAAATTATTTTCAAGTGCAGCAGTAACAGCCAGCTCAACAGTTATATGATAATTATCGGATTTGTTTTGGGCAAATAAGGGTTGACTGTAAACAGCAACAAAAAAAAAGAGATTCACTATTTTTAAAAAACGGTTCATTTAATATTTTTTAAAAAATTAATTTTATGTCAGGCTGGTTAAGGCTGACAGCTTTTTATTATAACCACTGTTATTTTTTTTATTTTGCCGCAGCAGCTTCATCCATTTCATCCAACGCATTTTTCTTTTTCTTAGTTGAAAGATATGAGTACACAGCCGGGATAACAAATAGGGTTAGTACCAGCGAAAATAAAACGCCGCCTACGATAACTATTCCCAATGGTATACGGCTGGTGGAAGCATCACCAAGCGACAGGGCCAGCGGCAATGCACCCAGGCTCATGGCGAGGCTCGTCATGATTATCGGGCGGAACCTGGCTACCGATGCATCAATAACTGCCGGAATTTTTTTATTACCGGCCAGTTGTTTTTTATTGGCAAAATCCACAATTAAGATCCCGTTCTTGGTTACCAGCCCGATAAGCATGATCATACCTATCTGCGAAAAAATATTCAGTGTTTGGTTAAATATCCATAAGGAGAGTACAGCACCTGCAATGGCCAGTGGTACCGTAACCATGATGGTGAAAGGATCTATAAAACTTTCGAACTGAGCAGCCAGAACCAGAAAAATAAGTACCAGTGCAAGAAAAAAGGCAAATGAAGTATTGCCGGAACTTTCTGCAAAATCCCTTGATGAACCAGTAAGTGATGTGGTGAATGTTTCATCCAGCAATTTTTTTGAAATTTCTTCCATAGCTTTTATCCCATCACCCACCGTTTTACCGGGTGCCAGCCCCGAAGAAATGGTTGCCGATTTATACCGGTTAAAATGATAAATCAGGGGTGGTGTTACTTCTTCAGTTAATGTGATCAGGTTATCTAATGAAATGGCATCACCACGGGAATTGCGTACATAAATACTTTTAAGGTCAGCGGGGTCATCACGGTCAGCACGTTCAACCTGTCCCATTACCTGGTATTGTTTTCCCTCCCGGGTAAAGTATCCCATCCGGCGGTTACTCATGGAGAGTTGTAAAGTTTGAGAAATGTCATCAATACTTACGCCGAGGGCGCTTGCTTTCATCCTGTCGATATTAACCCTCAGTTCAGGTTTATTAAATTTCAGATCTACATCTATACCGATCAGGGCCGGGTTCTTATTGGCTTCTTCAAGAAACTGCGGTAATATCTTTTTAATTTTTTCAGCATCTGTATTTTGTAAAACAAATTGAACGGGCTGGCCGCTCCGGCGGTTTACAGAAATCGTTTGATCCTGTATGGCAAACGCCCTTCCTTCACTAAAACGGGAGAGATTTTTATTTACCCAGTTAACCACATCCTGCTGGCTTCTTTTGCGATCCGGTGGACTGCATAATGCTACCCGTACAAAACCCGAGTTGGATGAACCTGAACCCGAAAATCCGGGTGCTGTCATACTTACTATATATCTTTTTTCAGGGATAGAGTCCATTAAAAAAGTAGAAAGCTTATCCATAAATTTATCCATGGCATCATATGCAGTGCCTTCGGGTGTTGTAACCGACAAACGAAAAGCACTTTTATCTTCCATGGGTGCCAGTTCACTTTGTAAATTTCTGCCGAAAAAATAAATAATTGAAAAACAGGCAATGATGATGGGGAAAGCAAGCCACCTCCACTTAATAAAACCGGTTAATGACCGCCGGTACCCATTTTCAAGATGATGGAAAAAAGGTTGTGTTTTAGTATAAAACAAGGAGTGCCTGTGCGCTTTACCTGCCAGAAAAACATTCAGTATGGGTGTTAAACTCAGTGATACAAATGCAGATATCAACACAGCCCCGGCAACCACAATGCCAAACTCACGGAAAAGCCTGCCTACAAATCCCTGTAAAAAAAAGATGGGGATGAATACAACAGCCAGTGTGATGGAGGTGGCTATTACGGCAAAATAAATTTCTTTAGAGCCTTCTCTGGCTGCCTGCCACTTGGGCATTCCTCCTTCAATCTTTTTATAGATATTTTCTGTTACCACTATACCATCATCAACAACCAGCCCGGTAGCAAGTACAATTGCAAGCAATGTAAGTACATTTATGGTAAAGCCCGAAATGTACATGATAAAGAAAGCCCCGATCAGCGAAACGGGTATATCGATCAAAGGGCGAATGGCAATCAACCATTCCCTGAAGAAGAGATAAATGATGAGTACGATCAGGGAAAATGCGATCAATAACGTTTCTTCAACTTCACTGATCGACTTGCGGATATAATCGGTCTGGTCGGTTGAGATCTCCAGGCGTATATCGGCAGGCAGATCCTTTTTTATCTGTTCAAAACGTTTTTTTATTTCATCAGAAATGGCAATATAATTAGTACCCGGTTGCGGAATGATGGCAATAGCGATCATGGGAATACCGCTTTCCTTTAAAACACTTTCTTCATTTTCGGGTCCGAGTACCGCTTCACCAACATTTTTTAAACGGATATCAGAACCATTGATATTTTTTACGATAAGGTCATTAAATTCTTCCTCCGTATTAAGCTTACCGAATGTCCGGATAGAAAGTTCGGTGGCATCACCCGATATTTTTCCCGAAGGCAATTCTACATTTTCCCGCAGCAATGCCGTTTGTACATCACCCGGTGTGAGGGAATAAGCGCTGAGTTTTTCGGGGGAGAACCAGATACGCATGGCATATTTTTTTTCGCCCCATACCAGTACGTTACTAACGCCGGGTACTGTTTGCAAACGTTCAACCAGGTTATTGTTGGCAAACTCAGTTATCTGTAACGAGTTGCGGAGCTGGCTTTGCAGCAACATAATGATAACCGGGTCATTACTGTTATCTGCTTTAGATACAACAGGGGGTGCATCCAGGTCGGTGGGTAGTGAACGGGCCGCCTGCGAAACCTTGTCACGTACATCATTGGCCGCTTCTTCCAGGTTTGAACCCAATACAAACTCTACCGTAATATTGCTGCTGCCCTGTGAACTTTGCGATGAAATATTTTTAATTCCTGCAATACCATTGATGGTTTTTTCAAGTGGTTCGGTAATTTGTGTTTCTATGATCTCGGCATTGGCTCCGGGATAAGATGTACGTACACTGATATTGGGAGGATCAAGCGCCGGAAAGTCGCGTACACCCAGGAAATAGTAGCCAATGGCACCAAACACCACAATGAGGATGTTGAGTACAATGGCAAATATGGGCCTGCGTAAACTGAATTCTGAGATGTTCATACTCTCCGAAACTTTATTTATTTATATTATTGAGTTCAACTTTTGCATCGGGCTTAAGGCTCATTAACCCGGTGGTGATAATGGTATCGCCTGCTTTTAGCCCACTGGTGATTTGTATAAAAGAAGTATCTCTGATACCCGTAGTTACGTCGGTAAATGTTGCAATACCACTTCGGTAAACGATCACTTTTTTACCACGGGCCTGGGGCAGTATGGCCTGTGTAGGAATCATCAGCGCATTTGGATCAGTATTAAAATCTGTAGCAACTTTTGCAAAAACACCGGGTAATAAATGCCCGTCATTATTGGTAACCAGTGCCCTGATGTTCTGGCTCCTCGTATTTTCTGCAAGGCCAGATTCCGCAGCAATGATCCTGGCCGTATATTTTTTTGGATTTCCCTCAACAGTAAAATAAACAGACTGACCGGCCTTCAAGCTGTTGGTAAATTTTTCAGGTAAAATAAAATCTAATTTTAACTGGCTGTTTTGCCGGATCGTTGTGAGGGTTGATTGGGGTGTGATATAAGCGCCCGAACTTATATTTTTCAGGCCCAGGGTTCCGCTGAAAGGTGCCCTTATTTCTGTTCTGCTGATATTTGTTCTTACAATTTCCATATCGGCCCTGATGGTATTTACCTGAAGGGCACTCAGGTCATATTCCTGCTGGCTAACACCACTGATCTTTAATAGTTCTTCCATTCGCTTAACGGTTTGCTCAGCCACTGCTACCTGTACATTCAGTTTTTTTAGCTGGGCCTGCAGGTCACCATCATAGATCTTTGCCAGTAAAGTTCCTTTGCCAACTGTTTTCCCTTCATTAAGATTGAGGTAAACTAACCGGCCCGAAATTTCGGGATGTATCTCTGTTGTTTCATTTGCAATGATAGAACCCGGAAGCTCGGCTTTGTCGCTTACCAGCATTTTTGTAACAATATAGCCTTCTACTTTTTGGATAGGTGGTTTGGCAGCAGCCGGGACATTATTTTCCTTTGCAGCACCTCCGCAAGCCGACAGTAAAAAAATAAGTGTAGTGCTGTAAAAAAAATTAAATCCTACAGTTACCGGATCATGAAAAACTGCTTTCACCCGTTTTGGTTTTATTTAGGCAATAAATTTAAGCCATATTCAACAGCTTAAATACTTTTTTATATAACTGGTAATGGTTAACCGGTGGTTTTTACTTTTACCGTTTGTTTTATCCGGTTTGCCTGGTGAATCAATTCCTGTTTTTCCTTACTTAATATGGTGATATGTCCCATCTTCCTGCCGGGCCTGGTCTCTTTTTTACCATAAATATGTACAAATACATTTTCAATTTGTAATATTTCATTTAACCCCTCATATACTGCTTCGCCATTATAGCCTGCTTCGCCTAAAAGATTTACTATGGCAGCAGGTAAAATGTGTTCGGTACTTCCCAGGGGATAACCAAGCATTATCCGCCAAAGCATATCAAATTGCGAACTGTAATTTGCTTCAATGGTATGATGTCCGCTGTTATGCACCCTGGCTGCGGTTTCGTTTACAAAAACATTGTCGTCAATATCAACAAATAATTCAACTGCAAAAATGCCGGGGCTTTTAAGATCTTTAACTACTTTCAAAGCAACGGCTTCAACCTTCCACAATACTTTATCCGGCAGATCGGCAGGGCTTATCTGGTATTCGAGTACATTCAGCCTGTTATCAAAAACCATGTCAACAGATGGATACAATGCATTTTCACCTTTATCAGTAACAGCAATTATTACCGCAATTTCTTTTTTAATGGAAACCAGTTTTTCTAAAACAGCAGGTACATCAAATCCTTTCTTAAGGTCATCTTTGGTTCTTAATAATTCTACGCCACGTCCGTCATATCCACCCAGGGCTATTTTATGGGCTGCCGGTAAAAAATTAATATGTTGGTTTAAGCCTGATTTATTTTGTGTGATCACAAATTCAGGGGTAGGGATCTCATGGTCTTTATAAAACTGCTTTTGCAGCATTTTATTTTTTATGATCTTCAGTGTTGATGGTTTTGGGTAGATCCGTACACCTTCACTTTCTAATTTTTCCAATGCGTCTTCATTCACCGCTTCAATTTCAATGGTTAATGCATCAAGGCCTTTACCAAAATTATAAACATCATCAAAATTGCTGATATCGCCTTTGGTAAAATGATGACAGAGATGGGCAGCCGGGCAGTTTGAATCATTTTCCATTACAAATGTTTCCACCGGGTAATTGGCAGCAGCCTGTAATAACATTCTTCCGAGCTGACCGCCACCCAGGATTCCTATTTTTATCATAGCAACAAAGATAAGGCAGCTTAAAAATTGTTATCAAAATAATTTAACAGAATATAGTTACTGTTTATTTAATTTTTTTTGCAGGGCGTAATTTTATTGCATGATATTTGAACACCTGCTTATATAATTTTTCTTTTTTTGTTATTTGGGAAATTATATGGAACTTTAAAGGAACTAAACAAAACTACAAGCACATGAGAAAAAATCATTTACATCTATGGTTATTACTATTTGTAATAATTACACCAAATTTAATTTTTGCGCAGGCTACACTTTCCGGTACCGTTAAAGGAAAAGGAACGGCACTATCGGGTGCAAGTATTTCTGCCAGGCCTTCCGGAAAAGGAACCTATGCTGATACTGATGGGCGATACTCTTTAAAATTATCAGCCGGCTCGTATGCCATTACATTTTCTTCCGCGGGACTCGTTTCACAGACTGTGAATGTACAGCTTGCAGATGCAGAACAAAAAACACTTGATGTTGATTTAACTGAAGATACAAAAGGGCTTGAGGATGTAATTGTGGTTGGTGCACGTTCATTACCCAGAACATCTACAACCTCTCCGCTTCCGATCGATATAGTTTCGGCAGTTGAATTAAAAACGACTGCACAAACTTCTTTTGATAAGCAGTTGCAATACAGGGTTCCATCGTTTAATACCGTTAATACACCGGTAAATGATGCAACTACCCTTCTTGATCCCTATGAGATCAGGAATCTGGGGCCAAGCCGCACCCTGGTACTCATCAATGGTAAAAGAAAAAACCTGAGTTCGCTTTTATATGTGCAGTTTGCACCTGGCAGGGGTGAAACAGGTGCTGATCTTGCGGCCATACCTGTTGATGCCATAAAACGTGTAGAGATATTACGGGATGGTGCCTCGGCACAATATGGTTCCGATGCCATTGCTGGTGTTATGAACGTAGTGCTTAAAGACAGGTATCAATTCAGTTCATTAAGTATTAACGGTGGTCTTACCGGCAAGGGTGATGGAGAAAATTATGGTATTGCTTTTAACAGTGGTTCAAATATTGGTGCAAAAGGATTTTTAAACTATACAGTTGATATCAGCCAGCAAAACAGTGCCGTACGTTCAGGTATCATACACCTCCCAACTGAAATAGCCACATTTGGCGGATCGCCTGCTGCTGATGCAGCCATAACAGCCTTTTTAAGCAAATACCCAACAGGAAAAAATATTAATGGATCGGGTGATATTCAGGCAGCCAAGTTTAATTATAATTTGGGTTTATCTGTTGGTGAAGATGGACAATTTTATAGTAATGCAGCCCTGGTGTTTAAGAAAGTAAAAAGTTTTGCAAATTACAGAACTCCATATTGGAGAACTGATGCGGGGCTGTTACATAAAAGAATTCCTGGTGCTCCTAACTATACTGGCGGCACCGATCCTTTGTATGAAGGCTATTTAGGTTATGTTCCTACTTTTGAAGGCGATCTGTTAGATTATAACGGCACTTTTGGATATAAGAATGTAAAAAATGGCTGGGCACATGATGTTAGTATTACTTTTGGAGGTAACCAACAATTATATACGGTAGAAAATACGGTAAACCGTTCTTTAGATGCTGCAAGTCCTACAGCATTTAAACCGGGTGGTTTTGGTTTTTCACATATCGTAGGTAACTATGATGCTTCTAAACCCATCAGCGACAATTTTACACTGGCATTTGGTGCTGAGGTAAGAAAAGAAACCTATAAAATAATTGCAGGCGATACTGCATCATATTCAGGACAGGGATCTAATTCATTCCCCGGTATCAGAGCAGAAAATGCAACTACCAACAGTCGATTCAACTTAGGTGCCTATATAGATGGTACGGTTGATATTACCAAAGACTTCTTAATAAATGCAGCTGTCCGTGGTGAAAAATACAGTGATTTTGGCGAAGCATTTGTTTGGAAACTTTCATCACGTTATAAAATAGCAAATAACCTGGCAGTTATCAGAGCATCTGCTTCAACAGGTTTTAGAGCTCCAACACTGCACCAGATCTATGCACAATCAACCCAGGCCTCTTTTGCCGGAGGAACCATTGTACTTTCCGGTTTATTTAATAACAGAAGCAAACAGGCATTTGCATTGGGTATCCCAAGGTTGGAAGCTGAAAAGTCAACTAATATTGGTTTTGGCGTTGGCTTAAACCCAATTAAAAACCTGAGCATTACTATAGATTTTTACAGTATTACCATTAAAAACAGGGTTCTGTACAGTTCATCAATTAATACACAGGATAAATTGCTTGCAAACCCAACAACTGAGTTAGGCCGTATACTTAAGGGTGCCAGTGTTGGAGTGGGTAATTACGATTTAGAAAGCGTTCAGTTTTTTATTAATGGATTGAAAACACAAACACAGGGTATTGATTTTGTTGCGAGTTATAAAAATATTGGTTTAGGTAAAGGTCAGCTGGGTGTAAACGTAGCCGGGAATTACACATTCACTAATAAAATTGTAGGAACGCCTAATGACCCTTCTGCCATTAAATCTGCCGGTGCTTCTATTTTGAATACTCAAATTAAATCATTATTAACCGAAGGACGTCCATTGTTTAAGGCAGTGATTGGATTTGATTACAGTATTAAGAAGTTTGGAGTCAGTTTGAATAATACCATTTTTGGGCCAACTAAATTCCAGGATCTGGATAATGGGGGTAGTCAAATGAATAATATCAAGCAGGTTTTTAAAACGGCTGTTGTAACTGATTTGAATATAGGGTATAACTTTACCGATAAGATTTCTTTTTCTATTGCAATAAATAATATATTCAATGTATTACCAAAATGGAAATTGGAATTAACCGGAAACACTACTGATCCGGATTATGCTGCTGCGAAAGCAACATTAGCCAACCAGGCTGATAAGGATCTGTTGGAAGGTTTTTTATCTTTCAGTGGCCGTTATCGTATTCTTGGTTACAATGGTTCTCAGTTCAGTCAGCTGGGTACTTTATTTCAGGGTTCATTGGTATTTAAATTTTAAATAGAAGAATGTCCCGCTAATCCATTATTTCAAGGGCTGATTTTTTAATCAGCCCTTTTTTATTTTAAATTTATTACCTTATTTTTTTTCCAGTAAACTTCAGTTAAGGGTTATGTCAAAACTTTATTCTCAGTTAGCAGCAGTTTACCAGGCGATGTATCAATGCTTTATTAATTATGATGAAGAATATGATTTTTACAGCAAAATCCTTTTAAGATATCAATGCAGGTCAATACTTGAAATTGGATGTGGCACCGGTAACCTGGCAAGCCGCTTTGCAAATGGTTTTTTTAATTATACCGGGCTCGATCTGAGCGATGATATGTTACGTATAGCAAGAAAAAATAATCCCCTTTCAGTCTTTAACAATCATGATATGCGGCATTTTGAATTGCAATTAAAATCTGAAGCCTGTATGATTACCGGCAGAACAATAAGTTACCTTATAACAGATAAAGATATCCTGGATACCTTTCATTCAATCCACAAAAGTTTAACAGGATCCGGAATACTATGTTTTGATTTTATAGATGCGGATAAATTTATTCCACTTATTGATCCTGCAAAAAAAATTACACACCATGCAAATGTTAAGCATAAAAAATATCAGCGTGACAGCTATTGGTCAGTTACTAAATTACAAAACGGAACTTTTGACTGGGCATCTGTTTATTATGAAAAGAAGGATTCAGGGCAATTGGTAAAAATAGGGGAAGACAATTCAACGTTACGGGCATTTTACAAAGCTGAGCTGATCAACTTTTTGCAGAATAGCGGTTTCCGGGTAAAAGAAATAATGGGAAGGCCATCTTATGCTTTTGATACCATTGTAATTGTTGCAGAAAAAATAAATTTACACGATCAATAAATATACCTGCAAAATGGAAATGTACGATAATGCAAATACGGTAGAAAGATCTTTCGATCTTAACTATATCTCTGAATATTTAATTCAGGCACAATGGGCAGAGTTTATTGAATTAAAGAAAGTGATAACAGAACTTGCTGATCATAAAAAAGCACCCATCTCTATTTTGGATATTGGGATCGGGAATGGGAGGGTAGCCATGCACCTGGCAGGCATTAAAGAAATCTGGGACAGGATTGCCGTTTATGACGGTACCGATAATGCAGCAGCTTGTGTTGATATTTCCAATAAAAATATGGCTAAGCTCAACCTGCAGGAGAAAGTAACTGCTTTTCATATTGATGCAAAAAAACTGGGCTCCTGGTCAAAAAAATACGACCTGGTAATAACGACCTGGTTTACGGCAGGTAATTTTTATCCGGATGATTTTCCTTTTGAAACCTATAAAAATTCGGGACAACGCCTGGACCTGAGTACCAATAAAAATTTTACTGCTATTTTTTCTAATGCTTATAAGCTGTTGCATGATGGGGGCAAAGTGGTGATTGGTGCCTGTTATTTTGACAATGATGAAACCCGTAAAAAACAGGAAGCATCTTATATAAAAATGGGTATGACAATAATAACTGAACCTGCTGATTCATTTACGGCTACAAAAGAGAGGTTTTGGTCGCAGCGATTTACAAAGGAAAAAATAATAAGTTACCTGGGTTTTGTGTTACCTGATAAAATAAGCTTTATTCCATTAGATACCTATGATTATGCAATGCAGGTACATATAAAAAAATAGATGGAATACTATAAACGGGATTGCTTAAATTTGCGGGTATGGTTCCTGATTATCCACATAAACTATTTACAGATAAGCGCAACAGCTATTCTTTGCTGATGTTGACGCTTGCAATGGATTCGGTAAATTAATTTGATATACTCCCGCAGGCCTGTCGGCAGACTTACAGGTTACACTGAGGATGCAGATAAAATGATCTGCGGATTTTGCGAAATCACCGGGCAAATTTTTTCAATTCAATTTAATTACAATGGAAACAACAACAAGATCTTCAATAACAACCAATAATACAACTGATTTTCTTCCTTTACTCGGCACCGATTATGTAGAGTTTTATGTAGGCAATGCCAAGCAGGCTGCTCATTTTTATAAAACAGCTTTTGGTTTTCAGTCGCTGGCTTATGCAGGCCCCGAAACGGGAATGAAGGATAAGGTGAGCTATGTGATCAGTCAAAATAAATTAACCTTTGTTTTAACCACCCCTTTACGTACAGATAATCCAATTGCCGATCATATTTACAAACATGGGGATGGTGTAAAAGTACTGGCATTAAAAGTTGATGATGCCACGGGTGCCTTTGAAGAAACAACCAAACGTGGGGCTAAAGCTTACCTGCAACCAACTGTTTTAAAAGATGCTGATGGCGAAGTTGTTTTAAGTGGTATTCATACCTATGGTGAAACGGTACATCTTTTTGTAGAGCGTAAAAATTACAACGGGCCCTTTATGCCCGGCTACAGAGCCTGGAAATCTGCCTATAATCCAACCGAAACCGGTTTGTTGTATGTTGATCATTGTGTAGGTAATGTAGGCTGGAACCAGATGAATCCATGGGTTAAATTTTATGAAGAGGCGATGGGATTTAAAAATATTTTAACTTTTGACGATAAAGATATTTCAACCGAGTATTCGGCCCTTATGAGTAAAGTGATGAGTAATGGAAACGGGTTTGTTAAGTTTCCGATTAACGAACCTGCCGAAGGAAAGAAAAAAAGCCAGGTTGAAGAATATCTTGATTTTTATAAAGGCGAAGGCGTACAACATGTTGCTATTGCCACAAATGATATTGTAAAAACAGTAACTGAATTACAAAAAAGGGGAATAGAGTTTTTGAATATTCCGGCCAGTTATTACGAAACAGTTTTAGACCGTGTGGGAAAAATTGATGAAGATCTAAAGCCTTTGCAGGATTTGGGTGTTTTAATTGACAGGGATGAAGAAGGGTATCTTTTACAAATTTTCAGTAAGCCTTTGGAGGACCGGCCTACCTTGTTTTTTGAAATTATTCAACGAAAAGGAGCCAAAAGTTTTGGTAAAGGAAACTTTAAAGCCTTATTTGAAGCTTTGGAAAGGGAGCAGGATGCCAGGGGGAATTTATAATTATTTTATATAATCTGTGTGTTGTCCTGTGTTGATTTGTAATTAGTTAACCAGAGGCAGCTGTAAATTTTTGTATTTTATTAATGGATTTAATGAATAAAACCTTTAAATTTACCCTAACATTAATGTAACCCCCCTGTATAATTAATGAAGTGCTTACTTACTAAGTTTGGTTTAACCGCAATGTTGGCAATATTTGCTGCTTCCGTTTTATTTGCTCAAACCTCGTTTGTGGAAAATCAGAAATCCTATGTTAAATCTGCAAGTGTGTTTGACCGTTTGGAAGATTCGATTAAGAAACAATTTGAAGAAAAAAAACTAAACTGGCCACCCGAATCCCTTTATATACGTTCTTTTAAATATGATCGCCAGCTGGAGATATGGGTTAAAAGCGACAATAAAGATCAGTTCAGGCTTTTTAAAACATATAAGGTTTGCATGCAAAGCGGAACCACCGGACCCAAGCGTATGGAAGGAGATTACCAGGTGCCTGAAGGATTTTATTATATCAACGAGTTTAATCCGAACAGTAAATATCATTTATCACTTGGCCTAAATTATCCCAATGCCTCTGATAAAATCCTGAGTGATTCTTTACGACCCGGCAGTGCAATATATATTCACGGTAATTGTGTATCTACGGGATGTATTGCAATAAGTGATGCACCTATTGAGGAATTGTATATCATAGCATCTCATGTTAAAGCTAATGGACAGGACTTTATACCAGTACATGTTTTTCCGGTTAAGTATAATGTAAAAAAATCAAGCGATTACCTGGCTGAATCTACGATGGGTAATCAAACTGTTCAAAAATTTGCCATAAATATTAAAGAAGCTTTTGATTTTTTTGAAGAAAAAAAACAATTACCTGTTATCCTTGTTAATAAATCCGGTGAATACGTAATCAACTAACGCATCAAAACCTGAATGGTTTCTGTAGTTTTTTGTTCCAGCACTATCTTTTTCCCTTTGGTCAATTCTTTTATTTTGGCTTCTGTATAATGTCGAATGGTGAGCAGGGTAAGATTTTTTTCGATCTGTACGTCAAAAATTTCTGAAGCAGCCAAAGCCAGTTTTTCGATCTTTTCTGATTTATCATCCACGCAGCATAATAAACTGATAGCACCGTTCTGGGATAGGTTCGGACGTATCTTAACTGTAGCAAACATTTCATGTAAAAGCCCAAGCGGTTTTTCTTCAACAAATGAAAAGTCTTTTGAACTTAACTCCATTAATACCTGGTTCTTTTTTAAAACGATAACAGGAGGCAGTTTATGAACAGGTTTATTACTGATGATGGTACCTGTTGATTCAGGGTTTAAAAAACAACGTACATGTAAAGGAATGTTTTTATTTTCCAAAGGTTTTATGGTTTTGGGATGTATCACCTGGGCTCCGTAATAAGCCATCTCAACCACTTCGCGGTAACTTAATTCTTTTAGTATTTCAACATCCGGAAATTCCTTGGGGTCCGCATTCATCACCCCATCCACATCTTTCCAGATGGTTTGATTTTCGGCATCTAAAATATTTGCAAAAATAGCCGCGCTGAAATCACTGCCCTCTCTGCCCAGTGTAGTACTTTCATTTTCATCCGTTGCGCCAATAAATCCCTGCGTAATGATAATATCCGTTTCAGTAAATAAGGGTTCTATATCCGCTTTTACTTTATCCCGTGTATAATTCCAGTCAACGTATGCATCTCTGAAGTTATCATCAGTTCTAACAATATCCCTTACATCAATCCATTTATTTTTTATACCAGCTTCGTTTAAATAATTACTCACCAGGGACGTACTTAATAATTCGCCACAACACACAATCTGGTCGTAATAATAATCGTATTCCTTCACGGGTTTGTCATGTAACAGCCATTCCACTTCTGTAAAAAAATCTTTTAGCTGATTTTGGGCCTGTTGCCAGTTTACAGTGATGAGGTATTTAAGTGTATTTAAATGCGCATCTTTTACCTGCTCAAATAATTGTAAGGCATCTTCTTTCCGGTTATCAAAAAAAGCATCTACCACTTTTTCAAGTGCATTGGTTGTTTTGCCCATTGCAGAAATAATGATCAGTAATTTTTCTCCTTTATATGTTTCTATAATCCGCCCCGTATTTTGTATTCTTTCTATTGAATTGATACTGGCTCCTCCAAACTTAAAAACCTTCATTCGTTAATTGGGTTGATTGAGTAAATTGGGTTATTTTAGCGTTGATTAATTGTTTGCAAAAATCGTTAATCTTGCCCAATAAACTAATTATTGCCTGAATCAAATAATTTAACATGAATATCAATCGCAGGATACAGACGCTGGATGAATTTACCATTCAGCAAATGAGGGATTTTCCGCATGCCACCGGTGAACTGTCCGGGCTGTTAAGAGATATAGGGCTGGCCTCAAAGCGGATCAATGTAGAGGTGAATAAAGCGGGGTTGGTTGATATTTTAGGCGATGACGGCAGTATTAATGTGCAGGGTGAAGAAGTTAAAAAACTGGATGTTTATGCCAATAGCCAGCTTATCGGCGTATTGAAACATGGGATAAGTTGTGCAGGTATTGGCAGTGAAGAGATGGATGATATTGTTGTATTTGATGATCCGGTGAGCAATAACAGTAAATATGTATGCCTGTTTGATCCGCTGGATGGAAGCAGTAATATTGATGTAAATGTTTCCATTGGTACTATTTTCAGTGTTTTTCGCCGGGTAAGTGAATTGGGTAAACCAGCGACCCGGGAAGATTTTTTACAGGCGGGGATTAAACAGGTTGCAGCAGGATATGTTATTTATGGCTCATCAACCATGTTTGTATATGGAACCAGGCGGGGGGTAAATGGATTTACTTTAGATCCATCAATTGGTGAGTTTTGTTTAAGTCATCCAAATATAAAATGTCCGGATGCCGGCAAAATGTATTCCGTAAATCATGGCAATTTTTTTCAGTACGGGGAAGGGGTTAAAAAATATATTACTGCCTGTCAGAAAAAAGATAAAACAACCGGGGGGCCTTATACACAACGTTATATTGGAAGTATGGTTTCTGATGTACACCGTAATTTAATAAAAGGCGGCAT
The DNA here is from genome assembly GCA_031413755.1 of Chitinophagaceae bacterium. Lineage (GTDB taxonomy): Bacteria > Bacteroidota > Bacteroidia > Chitinophagales > Chitinophagaceae > Ferruginibacter. The sequence goes on along the minus strand of JANOFR010000002.1, from coordinate 11,017 downwards.
TTTTATGTATCCAGGAACAACTGATAAACCCAGTGGTAAATTACGCCTGCTTTATGAATGTAATCCCTTTGCATTTATATTGGAAATTGCCGGTGGTAAGGCTACTAACGGTAAAATAAGGATACTGGATATTCAGCCAACAGCCTTACATGAAAGAACCCCGTTTTTTATTGGCAGTAAAGAAATGATGGAAGAACTGAATACCTATGTTATAAGTAACAAATGATACATGTTGTTTTATACCAGGATAAATACGGGCAGGATTTTAAAAGATTAAATCTGGAATGGCTGGAAAAATACCATTTAACAGAACCGTATGACCTGGAGATTTTAAATGATCCGCAGGGAGCTGTTATTGACAAAGGCGGCTTTATTTTTATAGCGTTGGACGATGATAAAGTTGTGGGCACAGCAGGGCTTTCTAAAAATGGTCATTCAGAATATGAACTCGTTAAAATGACCGTTGATCCTGCAGCAAGAGGTAAGGGGCTTGGAAAAATGTTATTGGCACATTGCATTGAAACTGCCAAAAAAGTAAAAGCCGTAAAAATTATTCTTTTTTCAAACAGCCGGTTACTGACCGCTTTAAAACTATACGAAAAATATGGGTTCATACATGTGGAAGTAAGCGGTACTCCTTTATTAACAGCAGATGTAAAAATGGAATTATCTTTAATACCTGATTAAGATCTTATGGCAAATACAATAATATCGGTTAAAAACCTTGTTAAGAATTACGGCACATTTAAAGCTGTAAAAGGAATTTCTTTTGATGTTTATGAAGGAGAGATTTTTGGATTGCTTGGTCCCAATGGCGCCGGGAAATCAACCACGCTGGAAATTATGGAAACCCTGCGTGAAAAAACTGCTGGGGAAGTAATTATTAACGGAATAAGCTTAGATAAAGATCCGGACAGTATAAAAAAAGTAATAGGGGTACAACTGCAAACTTCGGGTTATTATCCAGGCCTTACATTAAAAGAATTAATTCAGTTGTTTGGCGGTTTATATAATCAACCCGTTGATCCTTTAGCGTTGCTGAAACTTGTAAACCTTGCCGATAAAGCAAAAAGTAAGTATAAGGAATTGAGTGGCGGTCAAAAACAACGTTTTTCCATTGCTACCACTTTGATCAATAAACCTAAGATCATTTTTTTAGATGAACCAACTACCGGGCTCGACCCACAGGCCAGGAGAAATTTATGGGAGCTGATAAAGAATATCCGTTCGCAGGGTACAACAGTTATCATGACCACCCATTATATGGATGAAGCTGAACAATTATGCGACAGAATTGCCATCATGGATGAAGGAAAGATCATATCACTTGATAGCCCGGATAAAATGATCGATGATCTTGTAAGCACGGGATTTGAACGGCCAAAGCAGGTAAAAGCTGCAAGCCTGGAAGATGTTTTTATACATTTAACAGGCAAGGAAATGCGGGATGAGTAAAAATATCGTTTATTTGCATCCCGATAGCTATCGGGACAATTTTTCACAAAATAAATATTTAATGCAGAAAGTATTATTAAGTTCGATCGTATTAATAACTGTTTCAGTAACAGTTACTGCCCAGGGCACAAAGAAGGCCACAGTAAAAAAAGCCTCAACAGCAAATACAAAAGTTACAACTCCGGTATTTAAAAACCTGGTGGATAGTTTCAGTTATGCAGCAGGTATTAATGTTGCCACCAACATGAAAGCACAGGGCATCAACAAATTAAATTCTTCATTGATGGCAAAAGGAATTGATGCCGTTTTTAAGGGTACCCAGCCTGCAATGAATACAGAATTGGTTAACAGTTGTATGCAAAGACAATTAGAAATTTTTGCAGCTGAAAAAGATAAGGCAGAAATTGCAAAAGGGGTTACCTTTTTAGAGACAAATAAAAAACGTAAAGAAGTGATCACACTTCCCAGCGGCATACAATATGAGGTCATTAAGAACGGAGATGCCAATACCCCAACACCAAAAACGGTGGATACGGTTGTTGTAAATTATAAAGTAGCCCTGATTGATGGTAATGATATTGAAAATTCTTTTAAAAGCGGGCAACCTGCGGTTTTCCCGGTGACAGGTGTAATAAAAGGATGGATCGAGATCCTGCAGTTAATGCGAAAAGGTGATCATTGGAAAGTTTATGTTCCCAGTGAACTGGCTTATGGTTCCGCCGGTAATGGTGCTGCCATTCCTCCCCATTCTACTTTGATGTTTGAAATGTCGCTGGAAGATATCAAACCTTTTGTGGCAAAATAAAACCAGTTCAAAAATGAATGAAGATTTAAGATACCCGTTAGGTAAATATATGGCTCAGCCATTCTCCGAAAATCTTTTGAGGGAGTGGCTGAATGATATAAAATTTTTACCACAGCATTTGGAAAATGCGATTCTTAATTTAGATGAAGCACAATTAAATACTGCTTACCGGGAAGATGGCTGGACAGTTAAGCAGGTTGTTCATCATGTTGCCGACAGCCATATGAATGCATATATTCGTTTTAAACTGCGGCTTACAGAAGACAGTCTTATTATTAAACCATATGATGAAGGGGCCTGGGCTGAAATGATTGACACAAAAAACATACCTGTAAATATTTCAATAACACTGCTGCATGCTTTGCATATCAGGTGGTACGAAATATTGAAAAATATGAGCCTGGCCGATCTGGATAAAACTGCTTTTCATCCGGAGCATAAAAAAGAAATGACCATTTGGTATTTATTGGGCATGTATGCCTGGCACAGCAGGCACCATGTTGCTCATATAACTTCCTTAAGAAAAAGAATGAACTGGTAAAACAGTTGATGAGTATTAACAGGTAAACCAAAAAACCGCCTGATTAAAATTCAACGGGCTGTGTAAATAACAACATATGAACTGGAAAAAACTTTCTTCTGAATACATCAGCGATCACATTTATTTTACGGCCAGGAAAGATGTTTGTGAAATGCCTGATGGTTATATTGTAGATCCGTACTTCGTAGTAGAAATGCCTACTTCTGTTTGTGCCATGGCCATTACCGAAAACAATGAAGTGATCCTGGCAGAACAGTACCGGCATCCCTTAGCAGAATCAATTATTGAAATTCCGGGGGGCTTTATTGATGAAGCTGAATTATCTGAAACAGCAATCGCCAGGGAATTACTGGAAGAAACAGGCTATGAGTTTTCTGATTATATTTTTTTAGCAAGGGTTGCTGCTAACCCGGGCGTACTCAATAATTATACGGATCTTTTTCTGGCAACCGGGGGTAAGAAAGTTGCTGCACAGCAATTAGATGTTCATGAAGAAATTAAATTAAAACTTGTACCGGTTGATGAAGTGCGCCGGATGTTATTGAACAATGAATTTAAACAGGCCATGCATGTAGCCTGCCTGTTTCATGCTTTTATTAAATTAGATTCAGAGAAATAAAGAAGTATCAGCTTCTGCTACCAGAAATACACTACCGCAAACAATAATAATATCATCATCGGCAGCATTTCTTTTGGCGGCCCTGATGGCCATATTTACATCTTCAAAACTTTCACCCTTAAGTTCAAAACCTGCAGCTTTCTTTTTTAATTCTTCGTGGGGCAATGCTCTTGCATTATGGGCATTGCTGAAATAGTACCTGGCATTTTTTGGTAAAAGGGATAATACTTTTTGCACATCTTTATCTTTAACCATGCCCATAACAAAATGTACCGATGACCATTTAGCAGATATCAATGATAACTGTTGCAGCAATTGCTTTATCCCGTCTTCATTGTGAGCCACATCCAGAATGATTGTTGGTTGTTCACTGATCACATCCCACCTGCCATAAAGCCCGGTTAGTTTCTTTACATTACCCAGTGCATACTTTTCAGTTTCATTTTTTATAGTAAAACCCTGCAGCTTTAAGATATCTACGGCACCTAATACAGTACAAAGATTTTTTGTTTGGTATAAACCATTAAGGTCTAGCCGGAAAGATTGAGTTATGTGTTGCCCGGTATTTGTAACATCACAGCAAAGCGATTGATGGGTACAGGCAATATTCGAAACAGTATATTCATCCTGCGAAAAATGAATGGCTGCATTTACTTCCTTTGCTTTTTTGATGAATATATTTTTCGTTTCCGGTAAATATTCTCCAATTACAACCGGCACCTTAGGTTTTATGATCCCTGCCTTTTCCCAGGCAATTTCTTCCAATGTTTTGCCTAATATATCCATATGATCGTAACCAATATTGGTAATTACAGAGCAAACAGGTGTGATCACATTGGTACTGTCTAATCTGCCACCCAGTCCTGTTTCAATTATGGCTATATCTATTTTTTGCTTTTCAAAATAATCAAATGCCATAGCAACCGTCATTTCAAAAAAGGAAGGGCTTATTATTTCTGAAACTGATTTGATCCTTTCAACAAAATCAACGACAAAGTTTTCACTGATCATTTCACCGTTGATCTTTATACGCTCCCTGAAGTCTTTTAAATGCGGCGAAGTATATAACCCTGTTTTATATCCTGCCTGTTGTAATATGGCAGCCAGCATATGACTGGTACTTCCCTTGCCATTTGTTCCGGCTATATGAATGCTTTTGAATTTAGTGTGCGGATCATCAAGGGCTTTACAAAGGGCTGTTGTATTATGCAGATCCGCTTTATATGCCGCAGCCCCAATGCGGCTGAACATGGGTAGTTGCTTATAGAGATAATCAAGTGTTTGCCGGTAATTCATCTACAATGTAATGTATGATTTTAGATGTAGAAAAAGCAAATGTAGGTAAAGCAAAATACCGGTGCAAATGATGATCAGCTGTTAATAACAGCCGGGGAAAATTATTGTACCCTGAAGTTAAAAGGCACCGTTACAATTGACTCATGGTCAGATTTATTAAATTCTATGTTGGGCAGGTAGCCCCTTATGGCAGTAGCATATTTTGCATCAACACTGGTTGAGCCTTTATCGAAAGTTACAAATGTTCCCCTGCCTGATGCTGATACTTTGATTACTGCATTAATAGTGGCACGCGGCAGTTCACCCATAAAAATATAATTGTTTACAATAGTACGGTCACCTTTTGATACCCTTAATGCACCACCAGCCGTTTTTCCACCCGGTGTATTTCCATAACTGTCGGGTTTGCCATTTGGATCACCTGCATCACCTTTTCCTCCCGGCTTATTACCTTGGTACTTATAACCATTATCTTCTTCAGCACCATTTCCTTTACCATCCTTAGGACCGCTATAACCGGCTATTTTTGGTTTTTGGGGCTTTGGAGTTGGGGTTACAACAGTAGCATTTGTATTGACCCTGGTAGTTGTTTTAATGGGTTTGGTTACCGGCGCAGATTCATTATCCGTATTATCATCCGTCTTATATTCCTCCGTATCCTGATTTTTTACTGATGCAGATTGCTGCTGTTCAGCAGATTCAGAAGCCGGGGATTTAGTGCCTTTGATAAGTGGCTGTACTTCTCCATACCCTTCATCATTATTTCCAAGATTGATTTCAATAAATTCCTGTTGAGCCTGCGGCTGATGTTCAGGCAGTTTCCATGATATCAACAGCAACAGCAATAATATTACTGCACATATTATGGCCGTATAAGTAAAAGCCTTCCTGTTCTTTTCTATTTCAAATGTGGTTAACATAATTGTAATGTAATAAACCAAAGTTAATTAATTATAAGGTAACAGTACAATATCATGCCGTATTTTAAAATGATTGTTAAGGTTTTAACAAATTAAAAAGGTAAGATATCCAGCAATTTTAAAAATATAGCTTGACAATGGTTAGTATTAGCCGTATTTTTCTAATGGCTTTATTTTCCGCAATGGCTTTGCTTTATTATTTACCGGGCTTCACGCATGTAAATCATACATTTTAAGTTTTAATAAAATTGACTATCATGAAAAAGTATTACCTGGCATTACTATTTTTGTTTGCTGCAGGTTTATTCCCTGGTTTTACGCAAACAATTTCTTCGCAAAAAGGATTAACGACCGCTGTTTTTAATGTACCTGCCGGTTTAATAAAAGTCTATTTACCGGATGATATACGGCCGGGAGATATTATATCGGGATCATTTGTTGCCGAACCCGGCGGAAAAAATGCAAAGCAAATTGAAAAGAACCTGGCTGAATTGAAAAAGTATGCAGTTGATTTTAACGGACAAAAATATCCTGTATCTGAAACCGGGAAAAGTTTTCAATGCAGCATTAATAACAGCATACAATTGCAGCGCCCATTGGGCCTGATCAATAATTTCGGAACCAGTGCCGGACAGGTGAACATACCATATCCCCAAAGCGGTCAAACAAAATCTTTACCTGCAGGCTGTACCATTCCTGCACATGCTTTAACTGCAACACCCTTAAGAATAACAGGACCGTTTGATGGTGATGCATCCAACACAAAATGTGCATTAAACAATAAACCGGTAGAGATCCTTGCCGAATCGCCAGGACAATGTTTTGTTACTTATCCTGAGGATGGAACAGGTATTCAAACTTTACATGTTCAGGAACATAATAAACCGGTATGTTCACAACAGATATCTGGTGTTGAAATGAACGTTTCAGCCGGAAAACTTAATTTACTAAAGGGTGAAAAGACATATATCAATATAGAAATTACGGGCCTGCAAAATTTACCGGATACAGCCAGACTTACGCTTGTAAACATGACTAAGGATATTGTAAATATGCACCCATCCGATGATCTTTTGGTTTTACTGGCACCTGATAGTATAGGTACCGGGTCTTACCACAGGAATTTTGATATTCAAAGTAAAAAGACGGGATCCTTTACGATACATGTAAACCTCGACTTACCTGAGCCCTCACCGGTTTTAACCAGTGTGAATACGGGAGTAGAAAAACCACCGGTATATGCTGATGATAAGGGAGGTATAGCATTACATCCGCTAAAAGTAGATGGATTAAAGAATGGAATGTCGGATGCTTTTAAAAAAGCGGTGATTGAAGTAACCGGTAACCAGGCAAATAAATATCCTGAACTTGACGGTTGCGGCAGTTGCCTTACCTGTATCCAGAGTATGCTGGATGAAGGTAAAGTTGCATTGGTGGGAGAGATCGGGAAAATACTGATGGAACATTATGTTGATTTGCTTGTTAGCGGCACCGGCGGGGCTTTGGCATGGATAAAAGACAAATATGATAAACTGGAAAAGGTTGGGGATATAGCCGATGCAATTGCAAATGCTGTGGCTAAAAATGAACTGCAGGTTGTGGAGTTTAAGGAAAGATTGTGTGGCTATTGCCTGGTATCAGCTATTGGATTTTATGATACAAAGACCGGTTGTATGGATGCATTTTTTTATTGCAAAGGAACAAAGATGTGTTGTACCCATGCACTTACCATCATTCATCTGAAATACTGTGTTAATGAAGATGGTTATAAGAAGCCGGATAGCGGTTTGACCATTGATGTGATCACAAAATAAATAGGCAACTATTTTAGGAACTGTAGATTAAAAGATCAGGTTCTTTCACCAAAAAGTAAACTGCCTATCCTTACCATGTTGCTGCCTTCTTCCAGTGCAATTTTATAATCGGCACTCATGCCCATGGAGAGGGTTGACAATTGGCAAATGGCAATGTGCGATAAAGCATATTTATCAAAGAGGCTTTTCAAATATTTGAATTCGGCCCTAACAAGATCCATGTTGGTTGAAAAGGAAGCCATGCCCATTAGTCCGCAGATGCGTATATTTTTTAATTCGGCTACATGGCTGCTTAAAATAATTTCCAGTTCATCACTGTCCAATCCAAATTTGGTTTCTTCTTTGGCAATATGTACCTGTAAAAGACATTCAATGAGTCGGTTGTTTTTTAAAGCCTGTTTATTTATTTCTTTCAATAAGCTCAAACTATCTATCCCGTGAATTAAATGAACAAAAGAAGCGATATATTTAACTTTGTTGCTTTGCAGATGCCCAATATAATGCCAACGGATATCTTTTGGTAACAGTTCGTATTTTTCTTTTAATTCCTGCACGTAATTTTCTCCAAAATCCCGGTGGCCCAAATCATATAGTGCCTGTATATCCACAACAGGCTTTGTTTTGGAAACAGCAACCAATGTTGCCTTACTGTTCAGATTAACTAAAATTTCCTGGTATTTTTCTTTATTGATACTCATAGTTTAGTCCATAGTCGATGGTTATATTGTCGATAGTTTGGTGCGTTCTGTTTTAAAGGGTTATTGAAATTTAAGATAGTTTATCTCTAAAACTGGTGATCATTTTAATCAGCACTTCATATTCACTGTAATATTTTGTAAACATTTCTTGCTGTATATTATCTTTTCTTTTCGCAATAAACAAACAACTGACTACTTCAATTCCAGATCGTATGGAATAGTTTAAAAATCGTTTAAATTCAGGATTTGTTTGGCCAGTACAGCCTTCTGCAATATTCAGCACAACTGAATCAGATGCTCTTCTTATCTGGCTACAGAGATTAAACATTTCCCATTTTGGAAAAAATTTGGCAATATTGTCTATTTCAACAGAAAGGTCAAGAGCCTTGTTCCAGATATTCAGCGATTCAAACTTAAATGGCATAACTTAAAATTAGAATTAACTGTGTAATAAATAAAAATAGTCCATAGCAGCATACTCTTCTATGGACTATTAAACTATCGACCATTGACTACTTAAGTATCGCCCTGCTGATCACAATTCTTTGAACCTCACTGGTTCCTTCATAGATCTGCGTAATTTTTGCATCCCTCATCATACGCTCCACATGATATTCTTTTACAAAACCATAACCACCATGTATCTGTACTGCTTCGGTTGCGGTCCACATGGCTGTTTCGCTGGCAAAAACTTTTGCCATACTGCTGCTTAAGGTATAATCTATTTTATTATCTTTCTCCCAGGCTGCTTTCAAACATAATAACCTGGCTGCTTCAATTCTTGTGGCCATATCGGCCAGTTTAAACTGAATGATCTGGTGGTTCATGATCTCGGTACCAAATGCTTTACGTTGTTTACTATAAGCAAGTGCAAGTTCAAAAGCACCGCTTGCAATACCTAAGGCCTGGGCTGCAATACCAATTCTGCCACCGGCTAAAGTTTTCATGGCAAACGCAAAGCCAAATCCATCTTTACCGATCCTGTTTTCTTTGGGCACTTTTACATCGGTAAATAAAATACTGTGCGTATCACTGCCTCTTATACCCAACTTATTTTCTTTGGCGCCAACTTCAACGCCGGCCCAGCTTTTTTCAACAATGAATGCATTGATGCCGCGGCTTCCTTTGCTAACATCTGTTTGTGCAATTACCAAATACACACTGGCACTGTTACCATTGGTGATCCAGTTCTTGGTTCCGTTCAATAAATAATGATCACCTTTATCTTCGGCTGTGGTACGCTGTGATGTAGCATCACTGCCAGCTTCAGGCTCACTTAATAAAAAAGCACCAATATATAATGCACCATCTTTTTTTCCCTGGGCAAGTGCTGTCAAATATTTTTGTTTTTGTTCCTCAGTGGCATATTCCTGCAAACCATAACAAACAAGGCTGTTGTTTACACTTACACAAACACTCACACTGGCATCTATTTTACTGATCTCTTCCATTGCCAAAACATAACTGACCGTATCCATACCACTTCCACCATATTCCGGTTTAACCATCATGCCCATAAAACCCAGGTCGGCTAATTTTTCAATCTGTTCTTTGGGAAATTTCTGCAGTTCATCACGTTCTATAACACCGGGTAGGCATTCATTTACCGCAAAATCTTTTGCAGCCTGTTTTATCATCAGCTGCTCTTCTGTAAATTCAAATAGCATGGTTCGGTTTTTAAAATATAGGCAAAAATAAGGGATTTATTGCCCTGTATTTGCAGCAAGAATTTGATTGAATAATTTCCTGGGGATCATTTTTGCACCCAAACTCTCCAGGTGACTTGTATGCAACTGGCAGTCTATCAGTTGTATATTTTCTTTTTGAAGCTGATGAACATAATTGATAAAGGCAAACTTGCTGGCATTACTTTCCAGGCTGAACATGCTTTCTCCAAAAAAGATTTTACCCAGCCTGATACCATATAAACCACCAACTAATTTACCATCCATCCAGGTTTCGACACTGTGGGCAAATCCATGTTCATGTAAAACGGTATAGGCGTTTTGCATCGCCGGCGATATCCAGGTTCCTTCCTGTCCTTTTCGGGTGATCGTTTTACAGTTTTGTATCACTTGTGTAAATGCCCGGTTTACAGTAAATCTAAATTTACCATTGTGTAAAACTGTTTTCATACTGTTGCTCAGTTTTAATTCACCGGGGTATAAAACAAAACGCGGATCCGGGCTCCACCAGCAAATAGGTTCATCTTCATTGTACCAGGGAAATATGCCACTATGGTAGCCAAGTAATAAACGTTCCGTACTCAAATCTCCGCCAATGGCCAGTAAGCCATCTTCATCAGCCAGTTCTAATGGCGGAAAAAATAATTCTTTGTTAAGGAGAAACATGAGGAGTTAATTTGCCATCACTTCAACAGTTGCATTGATGCCTCTTTCAGTAATAGCATCACACTGGTTTTTTAAAATATCGTAGCTGCCCTGCTTAACGGCATATTTACCTTTTGAATCTATAATGATGGCACATTGTTCGGCCTGTTGGGTTGAGTGGCCACAAACTTCGACCAAAGTTTCAATCACCCAATCAAATGTATTTACCTCATCATTCCATACGATGAGGCTACAGTAGGAATCAGTTACAGTTATTGTATCTGTATCTTCCTGAAATTTTGTATTTGTAAATTTTGCCATTGTTGTTTTACAAAAATAGGGCGAATTTTAACTAAAAAGAAGAAAATAAACGCTTGAAATAGAAAAAGGTTCACATCCTGTGAGGTTTCAGTGGGAGTTGACGGGGTCGAACCGCCGACCCTCCCGATTATAAATCGGGATGTTCTAAACCAATTAGCTTTTCGATAAGTTTTCTACTTTTCCAGCTTTTAATTTGCTTTTCTCTACTCATAGCCTCA
>JANOFR010000001.1:0-27757 GCA_031413755.1 Chitinophagaceae bacterium | reverse complement strand
CTCGAACGCCGGCTCGCGGGATGTAGAAAGATACCAAACTTTTGTTCGCTAACCCATTTCCTGATATACCTAAGGCACCTCTTACTAAGGTGCTTTTTTATTCTCAAAACTTAAAGTTCCATGTAATGGCAGGAATTACCGGAAATAGGGAAACCTGTTTAGCCTGTATTTCCAATGTACCATTCAGCGGGCTTCCGCTTTGATCAAAATAAATAAAATAAGGATTTTTTCGGTTATAGGTATTGTATATGCTGAATACCCATTCACTTTTCCATTTACGTCTTTCATTTTTCTTAGGAGTAAGAATTGCGGACAGGTCTACCCTGTGGTAAGATGGTAACCGATACTCATTTATCCGGCTGTATTCCTGGGTAAGAATACCTCCAACAATATAAAAACGCTGAGGTAATGTTACTGCATTTCCGGTTCCAAAGACAAATGCTCCGGAGATCCTCCATTTTTTACTCAGTTCATATATGGCTACAATGCTCATATCATTTCTCCGGTCATATTTAGCCGGATACTTATCTCCAAAATTTAAAGCCGGGAATTTTCGCCAGGTCCAGCTTAAAGTATAACCCAACCAGCCGGTTAGCCGTCCCTTAGTTTTATTAATAAAAAATTCGGCCCCGTAACTCCAGCCTTTTCCAAATGTGAAAGAATTTTCTGTATCATCTAACCCGGTTGGTGTATAGCCTTCTTTATATTCAATCTGGTTTTGCATTTGTTTATAATATAATTCAACTGAAGTTTCATACATATTATCTTTAAAATTTTTAAACACCCCGGCCGCATATAACCAACTCAGCTGTGGCTTTACTTTATAGGTACTGGGCACCCAAATATCAGTAGGCAGGGTTGTTCCGGCATTACTTACCAAATGTATGTACTGCAAATTGCGGGTTACAGAAGTTTTAAAGGAGGTTTCATCATTGAGTGCATAACGAATTGTAAAACGGGGCTCAAATCCGCCATAAGTTTTAACTGCTTTTCCTTTATTAAAAACTGTACTGTCTGTTCTGTTCCCGTTATCATCGGTTTGATAAATCTTATAAGGCCCTGTTTGTTGAAACCAACTGTATCTTAACCCGGCACTGATTTTTATTTTATCATTGAACTCCCATTCATCCTGCAGGTAAACAGCTGCCTCATGACCATATTTAACCTGTGCATTATTGGGTTTAAAAATAATTGAATCCTGCCGACCGCTAACAACGGAAGGTATGAATTTATGATAGGTGTAAATACCCCCGAATTTTAATTTATGGCCGGTATACGGATACAGATCAAAATCCTGTTTTAAACTCAGGTCGCGGATGCCGGAAGCCAGTTTTATTTCAAATGAATTTTGGGTGGCATTGAAGTTGAAATTATAATCATTGAAAACAGCTGTGGTATTTCCAAATAACTTGTTATTGAATACATGATTCCATCGCAGTGTACCCGTAGCATTTCCCCAGGGAATATTTACTTTTAAACTTTGTTTCCCGTTTGAAAAATCAAAAACATCACGGCCAAAATAACCACTCAGGTATAACCTGTCTTTTTCAGAAAATTTATAATTAACCTTCGCATTTAGATCATAAAAATAGTAACCACTGCCATTAAACTGGTTTGTTTTGCTGATAAATGGTTTAGTCAAAGCATCAATATACGTTCGGCGGCCGGAGATGATAAATGATGATTTATTTTTTTTAAGTGGCCCCTGTACAGACAGGCGTGAAGCGATTACTCCTAATCCGCCATCTACCTGAAACTTTTGATTGTTACCTTCTTTCATGGAGATATCCAGTACACTGGACAGGCGGCCTCCATATTGTGCGGGCATACCCCCTTTTATAAGCGTAACATTTTTTATGGCATCAGCATTAAAAATAGAGAAAAATCCAAACAGATGACCTGTATTATAAACCGGTGCATCATCCAGTAAAATTAAATTCTGATCCGGTCCTCCCCCCCTGACATATATACCTGCACTACCCTCTCCGGCATTACGCACACCCGGCAGAAATTGAATTGTTTTTAAAATATCTACCTCGCCCAAAAAAGCAGGTATAGATTTTATCTGCTCTATAGGTAAAGTAAATTTCCCCATTTGTGCACTTTTTACATTAGCATCTCTTTTTTTGGAAGTAACAATAACTTCCTGAAAGGAATATATTTTAGGTAAGACTTCAAAATTAAAGTTCCGGTCACTATTAAGTTTAATTTTAACTTCTTTATCCAGGTACCCGATAAAGGAACAGAGGATTATATAATCACCTTCAGTTAAGGTAATAGAAAAAAAGCCATATTGATTACTGCTGATACCTTTTGTTAGCCCTTTAACAGCAATTGTGGCACCAATCAACGTTTCACCGTTAAGCGAATCTTTTATAAAACCACTGATCGTATATTTGTTTTGAGCTTCTGCTAATGTAGAGACTATCAATAAAGAAAAAATAAAAAAATATATTTTCATTGCTACTAAAACTTGGTAACTGGTCATTCAATCCTTCATTGAAATACAGCAGGTAAAGTTGATATATTATTGCGCTTTAATAGTATCTTTTATTGAACCGCAATGAAGCATTGTCCCTTTAAACTCCGGATGATTTTTTCCCAGATAAGGATTAATAACTTGTTTGCTGTTACTGATCCAGTTAGCTCCTTTATCATCGCCGAATGCCATGGGGCAGTTCTGCCAGTACATTTTTTCCCCTTCATAATTGATAATTTTAAAAAAAGGATAGAGATTTTCGGAAACCATACTGAAATCTTTCCGCATTTCCTGAATATCAGTCATTGCCAATATGGACTCGGCATTACTTTTTATTCCGGAGAAACTACCTAATGCAATTTCATAAATATCAGCAGTATCTTTTTTTAATTCTTCCATAGGGATACTATCCAGTAATTGAATAAATTTACGTCCGTGCTCTTTAATTTTTACTGTATCAGCTTCTACAAATGCAGCAGCCAAATCAAAATAAGCGTTCATGGCACCTGTAATAGATTGATTAAATGCTCCTGTATGTTTTTTTAATGCAATGGGTTGCTGTTTTGGACCTTTATTTCCTCCACCTGATGAGCTAAACTTATACCAGTAATAGCCGGCTATGGCAAGTATCAGGATCACTAAACCGAAAATTATTTTCTTCATAATGCTATAATTTATTACAAATCTAACTACTCAATAAATAAATCAGCTGCAATAATCGAAAAATTTTTGATATTATAACACTAATTCCGGTTTAAGCTTCGATAATCGTTATTTTTGCGCCTGACAAAAATCGAATTAGAATATTTAATATGCTTTTAGGACTACAAAATATAACATTTGAATTTGGCGCCAGAACAATTGTAGAGGATGCTACCTGGCACATTCAACCCAATGAACGTATTGGGCTTATAGGCTATAACGGAACCGGTAAATCTACATTACTGAAGGTTTTAACGGGTCAATACCTGCCTAACAAAGGAACAGTGGAAAAAGGCAGAGAAACCACTATTGGCTTTTTACACCAGGACCTGCTGAGTTTTGATACCGAAGATTCAATACTTGAAGTAGCCATGGGGGCTTTTGAAAGGGTGAAAGAACTGGAAAAAGAGATCGAAGCTATTGGAAAAAAACTGGAGTTAACCGGAGATGAGGCTTTGGCACATGATTATGCCGACCGTTTGCATGAACTGGAAATACTGGGAGGTTATGAAATACACCACAAATCAGAAGAAATATTGCAGGGATTGGGATTTGCCAATGCCGATTTAGATAAGCCCTATAAGCAATTTAGTGGTGGCTGGAGAATGCGGGTATTGCTGGCAAAGATGATTTTAATGCATCCGGATGTTTTATTATTGGATGAGCCCACTAACCACCTTGATCTTCCCAGTATTGAATGGCTGGAGAAATACCTGATTCATTACCCGGGTGCAGTTGTAATTGTTAGTCATGACCGCTATTTTTTAGACAGAATGGTAACCAAGGTAGTAGAACTATACCAACAGCAGCTACATTTTTATACCGGCAATTATTCGTTTTATGAAACAGAGAAAGCGCTAAGGGTTGATATTCAGAAAAAGGCTTATGAGAACCAAAAGGATTATATACGGCAACAGGAAAAATTTGTAGAACGTTTTAAAGCAAAGGCCAGTAAGGCCGCTGCTGCACAAAGTATAGTAAAGCGTTTGGATAAACTGGAAAGAATAGAAGATGTTGAAATTGAGCGGCCAAATATGCGTATCAATTTTTCGGTTGATAAACAGCCGGGAAGGATTTTGTGTACTTTAAAACATGTTTCAAAAAGTTTTGGTGAGGTAAAAATTATAGAAAATAGCGGTGCAGAGATTGACCGTGATGATAAGATCGCATTAATAGGTGCCAATGGAAAAGGTAAATCAACCTTATTAAGAATAATAGCGGGAGTTGAACATTATACCGGTGACCGGGTTTGGGGCCATAATGTTGAGGACTCCTTTTATGCCCAGCACCAGCTTGAAGCATTGGATATAAATAATACAGTATTGGATGAAATGAAAACAAGCCGCAGCGGTAAAACCGATTTGGAATTAAGAAGCTTACTGGGTTGTTTTTTATTTAGCGGTGATGATGTAGATAAAAAAATTAAAGTCTTAAGCGGAGGAGAAAAGGCAAGGGTTGCGCTGGCTAAAACCATTGTTAGCAAAGCCAATTTTCTTTTATTGGATGAACCCACCAATCACCTCGATATACACTCTGTTGACCTGTTGATTGAATCATTGAATAAATATGAGGGCAGTATTGTACTGGTGAGCCATGATCGTTATTTTATTAGCCGTATTGCCAATAAGATCTGGGAAATTGAAGATTATAAGATTCGTGAATTTAAAGGTACGTATAAAGAATGGGAAGACTGGAAAGCCCGAAGAGAAGCTGAAAATAATAAAGAACAGAAATTAAATCCCATAAAACCGGAAGAAAATATAACATCTGCAAAGAAAAATAAAAAGGAAGAAATCAAAACAGAGCAACGCACTTCTATTGATAAAGAATTAAAAAAAGAACTTCAAAAAGAAAAGAACCGTTTTAAGCAATTGGAAGAAAAAATTGCACAGTTAAATAAAAAGAAAGCTGAACTGGAGTTAGCATTGATATCCCCGGAGATTTATGGTAATAAGAATAGATTCCTGGAAACAGAAGCAGCCTATAAAAACATTAATGCTGATTTACAACAAATAAATGCTGATTATGAAGAAGTATTTGAGAAAGTTGTGGAACTGGAAGAAAAGATTCAGTAATCTTGTTTGGTAAAGCCAGGTTTATTTAATTATCAACCCATAAAAAAAACCTCCGATTAAATCGGAGGTTTTTTATTTATAGTGGAATACTATTAATAATTTTTCAGGCGAAGTGCTACTCTCCTGTTCTGTGCACGTCCTGCGGCTGTTTTGTTATCCGCTAATGGTTTGGTCTCGCCATAACCAGTTGAAGTCAAACGGCTTTCAGCAATTCCTTTGCTTACAAAATAAGCTTTTACAGAAGCAGCCCTGTTTTCAGATAAAGTTTGATTCATTTCATCTTTACCTACATCATCAGTATGACCATCAATATCTACATTAAAAGAAGGATTTTCATTTAGAATCTTGGTTACCTCATTTAATGATGTATTTGATTTAGCCAATAATTTAAACTTGCCTGTTTCAAAATAAATACGTTTAGCAAGAACGTTCATTTTCTCAACGATTACTTCGCTGATCACCGGGCAACCAAAATTAGAAGCTGGTCCTTTTTCATTGATACACTTATCTTCTTCATCATTTACACCATCCCCATCAGTATCCGGAATCGGACAACCCTGATAACGGGCTAATCCTGGCACATTTATACATTTATCAGCTTCATCATTGATACCATCTTTATCAGTATCAGGAATTGGGCAACCCTGGTAACGGGCTAAACCAGCAACATCAGGACACTTATCATCAGCATCAGTTATGCCATCACCATCTCTATCAGGACATCCCTGTAAAGAAGCAAGGCCTTTTACATCAGGACATTTATCATCAATATCTAAAACACCATCTCCATCCCTGTCCTTAGGTGCTTCAACAACCGGTGGTGGTGGTGGAGGCGGAACTACTTTTACTTTTTCTTTTCCTATATTCTGAGCTAAACCAACTGTATAAAAAAGGTTATCCCCTAATGTCTTTTTAGTCAATGTCCATTTATATTGTCCCTGTAAAAAGAAATACATAGAACTATTTAAGTTTGCCTGAAGGCCAAGACCAGCAGGTAAATAAGCACCCCACTCGCCGGAATACCAACCTCCGCCAACACCAACAGTTAAAAATGGATTAAATAAGGCTTCATCTTTAAAAGGACGGAAATTTAAAGTTGGTTCAAGTTCAAGTCCGATTTCAGTAGGTACGGTTTTACCATAATAGATAACACTGTAGTCGCGAAACATTGCGTTAATCTTTGCAGAAAAATCGATCCTTTTAGAAAGCCCTGTCCAATATGAAATAGAGAGACCCTTATTCATATCTTTAAATTTGCTGTAAACTTTTCCGGTCAGCGGATCTTTAATACCGGTAGGTGCGTTAAAATCAGCCAAATTAAAATGAAGACCAATTAATGGACCTTTTTTATTTCCACCACCCGTTTTGGATTTTTGTGCAAAAGCACTTGTGGTTAAAAGAGTTATTGCCAGAATCAGTGTTAGTTTTTGTTTCATAAACTTTAATTTTATTAAAATTTTTTATCTGAGTTATGTGCAAATATAATGTTAAATTAATGGAAAGGCAAAATTTGTAAATAAATTTATTAATTTAGGTAAAATAGTTAAAATCATAGTTTTACGAGTTTCCATTTTCCCCGTCTGAATATCACAATACAGACTAAAGCCAGTATTGATTCTGATATTCCAATAGCAATATATACACCCAAAGGCCCCATTTTTAAATACTTTGCCAACAGGAAAGCAAGCGGTATTTGTAAAGCCCAGAAAACAAAAAGATTGATATAAGTAGGTGTTTTTGTATCGCCGGCTCCATTAAAGGCCTGGCTTATTATCATTCCATATGCAAAAAAAACATATCCAACAGCCAGTACCTTTAAACAAAGCGTTCCGGCTTTTATGGCTGCTTTATCCTGCGCAAAAAAAGTCATCAGATTTTCTCCAAAAAAGAAAAAAATAAGGGCAACTACTGCAAAAAAACAAAATGCCAGAAAAGCGGTTCTCCATACTGATTTTTCTGCCCGGTCAGGTTGGTTTGCGCCAAGGTTTTGGCCTACTAATGTTGCAGCTGCATTTGCCAACCCCCAGGCGGGCAAAATGGTGAAAATGCAAATTCGGATTGCTGTTCCATATCCTGATACTGCAGCTGCACCTGACTCTGCTATGATCATTGTTAAAAAAATCCAGCTGCAGCTTCCAATGATAAACTGAAACATTCCACCTAAAGAAGTTTTAAGAATACGGTGTATTAGTTTTATATTAATTATAAAATGCTTTCTGGTAAGCTTAATAAGTGCCTTACCATTGAACAAATAATAAAACTGATAAAGAACGCCGCAGGACCTGCCGATAGTGGTTGCTGCTGCTGCACCTAACACACCCATTTTTGGAAAAGGCCCGATACCAAATATCAGCAATGGATCCAATACAATATTTATTGCATTAGCCAGTAATAATGCTTTCATGGCTATGGAGGCATTCCCGATTCCTCTAAAAACTGCATTATTAATAAACAGTAACATAATAACGATGTTACCGGTAAGCATGATCCTGGTAAACAAATAATTTTCCTCAACAACAACTTTAGTTGCTCCCATCAAACTCAGAATCTCTTTTGGATATATAAAACCAACCACGCTTATTATTAATGATAAAAAAATACCCAGCAGTATGGCCTGAGAAGCAATTTTTCCAGCCGCCGTAAAGTCTTTTTCTCCTGCCCGTCTTGCTACCATTGCCGTAACAGCTATTGCCAACCCCCAGGCAACCGAGTATAAAATAGTAAGGGATGCCTCGGTCAGGATCACTGTTGATGAAGCATCAATGCCTATTTTGTTAACAAAATAAATATCAACTATTGCAAAAAATGATTCCAAAAGCATTTCTACAATCATTGGTATTGCCAATAAAAAAATGGCCCGGTCAATACTGCCGGTTGTAAAATCGGTTATATCACCGCGCAGGGCCTGTTTAAGTAATGTAAAGGTTGAAACTTTTTTAATAAAAATGTCGGAATTTGCCATGATATTAAACCCTTGATTTAAGTAATAGATAATATGCAGGGCTGAGGGCCCTGTTTTTTTAAAATTGTATAAGGTAAATGAAAGCTTACCTTATTTATTAATTACTTCATAGCAAATAAATTGTAGAATACAAATGTAGAAATATTTATTTTCAACCAACTATCCTTGTTTTTATTTACTACTATTTTTTTGAAAAGACTATATTTGCAGCCGATTTTGGTCAGGAGATTAAGCTTTATAGATTATTCTGCTTTTATGGGGAAGCGCATTAGTTCAAATTAAGAGAATACTAAAATATTGGCTCGGTAGCTCAGCTGGATAGAGCATCAGCCTTCTAAGCTGAGGGTCATTGGTTCGAATCCAATCCGAGTCACAAATAAAAAAGCCTTTTAAAAAGGCTTTTTTATTTTGCATATAGTCTTTCGTATCTTTTTTCCTGTAGTCAGCTACTTTATAAATATTGCATTGTGTCAATTCCTGATATGGTGCTACGTTATACCTGGTATTATTTAATGGTACAGAAAAAATAATACCTGAAAAGCAGGAAGAATGGTACAATAAAAAATGAAAGGCCCCCTATTTGACCACTCTTTTTTAATTTTATTAAAACTTTGCGGTATGGAAGTTAAAATGGAAGCAAGTTGGAAAGAAGTTTTAAAACATGAATTCACTAAACCTTACTTTCAACAAATAGTTACTTTTTTAAAAACGGAAAAGGCTGCTGGCAAAATGATATATCCCCCCGGACCACTTATTTTTAATGCTTTTAATCAAACCCCATTTTCAAAATTAAAAGTAGTGATACTCGGGCAGGATCCTTATCATGGGCCCGGCCAGGCACATGGTTTAAGCTTTTCGGTACAAAATGGTATCAAGCCTCCCCCATCACTGGTTAATATTTTTAAAGAAATTCAAAGTGATATTGGTGTTGCTATGCCAGTACAATATGGTAACCTTACGCGGTGGGCCGAGCAGGGTGTACTTTTATTAAATGCTGCGCTAACCGTTAGAGCTAATGAACCGTTCAGCCATGCAGCATTTGGCTGGGCTGAGTTTACCGATTCAGTAATTCAAAAAATATCAGATGCAAAAACCGGAATTGTATTTTTGCTTTGGGGGAAATTTGCGCAGGACAAACAATCTTTAATTGATGAAACAAAACATTTTGTTTTAAAAGCTGCACACCCATCCCCTTTTTCAGCCGATAAAGGATTTTATGGCTGCAAACATTTTTCAAAAACCAATGAGCTTTTAACAAAACAGGGAATATTGCCCATTGACTGGAAACTATTAACACCATAACCGCCAATAACCGCTGTAATGAAATTTATAAAGAATATTTTTGGAAGGATCTGGGCATTTTGGGGATTGATAACTTTTTTAGGAACTTTTTTTATAATCTTTTTGCCTTCGATGGCTTCTTATTTAATGAAAGAAACAAAGGGACAAAAATATTTTATAGCGGTTTCAAAAATATGGATGAATGTGTGGCTTTTTTTAGTGGGGTGCCCGGTAAAGGTTAGTGGCCTTAATAATTTTAAACCCGGTACTGCTTATGTTGTTGTGTTCAATCACAATGCATTTTTAGATGTCCCGTTATCTGCACCATATGTTCCCGGGGCAAATAAAACCATTGCAAAAGATACATTTGTAAAGATTCCTTTATTTGGTTCATTTTATAAAAGAGGCTCTGTTTTAGTGAACAGGAATAGTGAAAAAAGCCGTAGAAAAAGTTTTGATGATATGAAAAAAGTCTTAGCCGGAGGAATGCACATGTGTATTTACCCGGAAGGGACCCGTAACAGAAGTCATGAACCTCTTAAAACTTTTTATGACGGGGCTTTTAAACTTGCGGTTGATGCCAATAAAGATATTATTCCGTGCGTCATCATTGGCACAAAAAAAGCAATGCCGATCGATAAAATATTTTTTCTGTTACCTACCCGGTTAAAAATGCATTTTTTAGCTCCGGTATCATCTGCAGGTACAAGTGTAAAAGACCTGAAAGAGAAGGTGTTTAATGAAATGCTGAATGAATATGTAAAGCAGGCTTAGGCAACATGAACTTTGGTTTTTATATGCAGGTGGTTATTAAAATTTTTAAATGCTGCCTGAATTTCTGATCTCCTAAAATTCCAACCCGCTATAATTCATAAAAATATCTTGTCCTGTTTATCTTCAGGTCTCTCAGAATGCCCGATTTAGGGCTAATGTTGATACTAAATGAGCGATATTTTCCCACAGGAGATAAATTAATGGTCATTTGCCAGCAATGCATTTCCCTTGACAGGTTAATACTTATTAAGCCAATTTCTTTTTGCGAAATATTATAGGATCCATTTAATCCCATTTGCCATTTCGGCGTAATGTTTAAAGTACCGTTCCAGGTAACATTTTGTGATATTGAACTTATATAACCCGTACCAAATCCATTTGGGATACGGTTATAATTAAAAGAATAAGACAAACTGATACTCCAGGGAATATTAAAATTGGCAAACTCACCGGGATTATTACTGATATAAGCAGCCTCCTGCTGGTATTCATCTAAAGGAAATCCGGATACAGGATTGATCTGTTGCTGCTGTTGCAGATTATCATTTGGCAGTTTTTCATTTTTATCACCCCCTTTAAACTGTGTTTGCAAAGCAATATTGGCACTGGTTAATTTACCCAATGTAAGCACTTTTTTATTCCAGATAAGTTCTTTTGTAAATTCTCCAACACTGTTTGTTACGTAGGGTACCATAACAGCCCCAGCTGAAATACTTATTTTATCAAAAAGGTTGGTTCGCAATGAAATATTAAAAGGCTTTAACTGGAAAGAATCTTCTAAGAAATTATAACTGCTGGTGATACTGAAACCATCAATCAACGTAACTTTTTTTATAGCTGCTTCACCGGTGTCTTTGCGGTTACGTACTTTCATTTGTATATTATTATCAATACCAAAATTCAACCCACCAAATCTTCCTTCACCAAAAGCGCCAAAAATACCCCGCTCATGTACGGAGTACCTTCCAAAACGGCCGAAGGTATCTATTTGTGTGCTGTACCAATATTGCCGGTTCATATCAGGTTTGTAACTGGCAGAAATGGTTGGCCTGATCTCATGCCGTATAGCCTGTACACTGCTTTTCTTTTTAAACGTAAACAATCCGAAAATACGTGTAGATACCCCCATTCCAAAACTCATTTCCCGTGCTGTAAAAAATCCATTCTGGATTGAAGTGTCTATTTTTTTTTGGGTACTGTCCCAGCTTCTGATAAATTTTTCCTGGTACCAGCGCTCCTGGTAAGAAACACTTGGTGCAAATTGAAAATTGCCGATCTGTGGTAATGACAAAGTAATGGGAACATTATGACTGGCACCCCATTGCAGTTTATCAACAAATTCGTTAAAGAAGTTCCCTAAGGTATCATAAAAAGAAGACAGGCTTCTAATATTGGTATTCAGGGCAACCCCTACATTTTCATACCATTTATACTGGCCTATCACTTCTTTAC
Organism: Chitinophagaceae bacterium; assembly: GCA_031413755.1. Lineage (GTDB taxonomy): Bacteria > Bacteroidota > Bacteroidia > Chitinophagales > Chitinophagaceae > Ferruginibacter. The sequence goes on along the minus strand of JANOFR010000001.1, from coordinate 16,032 downwards.
GTCGAAAAGGATATAATGTATTAACATTAAAACCGATATCGGGCAGGTTAATATTTATCAGTTTTGTGTTTGTATTCTGATTATGATTACCGCTTACATTTAATGAAAAAGGTTTATCCTTCCATATTTTTGAATAGGTTATGGAAGATTGCAAAATATTTTGAAAATTACGTTGTGGATTATTTGGAACGGCTGAATTATATCCGCTGCTGCCTGCATTTACACTGGCATTAAAACTAACACCGGGCCTTGCTTTAGAATCTGAACCATGCCTCCATTGTACATTAAACCCTCTTTGCCCAGAGTTATCCAAATCTTTTAAATGCAGCACATTTAATACAACCCCGCCCCTGTAATGATACCGTTTATAATATGTAGGACTTACATTTGCCGTCCATCCGCCATATGAATAAATGGTTCCTTTAACAACAATATCCCATTTGTCATTCAAAACTTTATAATAACCTAATCCATCCAGTGATAAGCCAAGTGTTTCATTGGCTGTAAAAGTAGGTGGCAGGATACCGGAATGCCTTCCGGTTTTTAACGGGTAAATTCCAAAAGGCAAATAAAGCGGTATTGGAACCGATTCAAATTCGGGATGAACGGGTCCTGTAATCGCCATTTTATTATTTATGAATTTTATTTTTTTACTAACAAATGCAAAATGGGGCGTATCCAGGTTACAGGTTGTAAACCTGCCCCGTAATGCATAAAATATATCCGGATCTGTTTTCTTAATCCGGTCCCCATAAACAAATATCTCATCCTGCTGGGTATAGGTTCCTTTAGTAAGCCCCTTGCCTGATTTTGGATTATACCTTACTGTATCGCTTTTTGTTTTAAGCTCGCCCTGGTTAAATTGCGGATAAGCTATTACATTTCCGGTACTGTCTTTGGTCAGGTAAGCACTCATCATGTTTGTTTGCTGATCATATTCTATCAACGGAGCAATGAGTTCATTATCCAGATAGTCGACCCTGGTTTTTTTGCCATATAATGTTATTTTCTTTGCAGGAACATCCATGATCATTGAATCATCAGCATGATAAACAACCGGTTCATCTAATGCCTCTTTTGAAGCTTTAAAAAGAAAGGTATCCACATTAGTTTCAATAATGGTATCCGTTGTTCTGTTTGGTTTTATTATCGTATCAGGGTTAATTTGATTTTGTTTTACCTGCCCGGTTGATTTTCCAGCATCAGTCTTTAAATAATTTTTATTGCTGTCAACCTTTACAGGAATAGTATCAGTAGTTAAATAACTGTGAAAACCTGCAGCATAAAAACGATTACCACTGCAATACACCGTTACAGTGAATAACAGAAGTACCGATGCCAATGCCGAAATATTTTTTGCCTTACCTTTGTTCAGATAGTTCATAGTTAAGAAAAACAAAAATAGCCATAAAGTCCCGATAGTAACCGGGTGAAATTGTGAATAAAAGGATAATTACTAACCCAATAAAAACCGGATGAATATGCTGATGTACAAAGTGCGTGTTTTATTTCTATTTGCTGCTTCGCAATTGTTAATATTGAATACCTCATATGCACAGGCCCCAAAAAAAATAAAAACGATCATTGTGGATGCAGGACATGGCGGCAAAGAACCGGGAGCTACAGGGCAGTATGAAAACTCGCTGCGTTCAAAAGAAAAAGATATAACCCTTGCCATATCCTTAAAATTAGTGGATGAATTAAAAAAACAATTGCCTGATGTAAATATTGTTCCCACCCGTACAACTGATATATACCAAAACCCAAGGGAGAAAGCAAGACTGGCAAATGAATCTAAAGGCGATTTGTTTTTATGCATACATGCAGATAGTGGCCCTTTAAAAAAAGGCAGGCGTCAAATTGGTACCCAAACTGTTACCCGTTACAAAACAACTTATTCCGGAAAAGGAAAAAAGAAAAAAAGAAAAAGAACCCCTTACCAGGTTACAGAACCTGTTTATGAATATTTTAAATATCCGCTAAACCGAAGCGGAACCAGTGTATGGATATTTGCGGCTCACAAAACCAGTGACAAATTAAAAGCAATAATGGATGGAGACGAAAATTTTGAAATTGAAACTGAAGGAATTGATTCTTTAGAAACCAGTTTTGATTTCAACAGTACAGAGGGAAAAATAATTGCAAACATATACGCAACCAGGTACCAGTTCAGGAGCGATCTTTTAGCGACTTTGGTAAATGAAGAAGTGGAAAAAACGGACAGGGAAGCATTAGGTGTAAACCAGCGCCGTGAAGGAATATGGGTGTTACAGGCTACCAATATGCCTGCCATTTTGGTTGAAACGGGCTTTATCAATAACCCGGAAGATGAAAGATATTTAAACAGTGAGGAGGGTCAACAGGAACTTTCTGTAACCATTGCAAAAGCAGTAAAACGTTATAAAGAGCAGGTGGAGAGCAATAACAATATTCAAACTGCTCCGGTTACTGAAAAAAGTGCTGTTGAAAATAAAACCGTTGAATTGGAAAAAAGACCTGTTAAAGATTCTAAACTATTGCAGGTAAACAGCAATACCATTAAAATCGACTTTTATGATGATGGCACCATTGATAATGATATTGTAAGTGTATATTTCAATAACGCTATGGTTCTTGAAAAAAAATCTTTAACAGTTAATGCACATACCATTACCCTGAACCTGGAAGAAGGAAAAACAAATGAACTGGTTTTATTTGCAGATAATGTAGGGGATATACCGCCTAATACCGCATTAATGATAATAACAGATGGTATAAACCGTTATGAAGTAAGATTATCTGCTGATTTAAAAAATAATGCTTCAGTAAGATTTGAATTAAAAAAATAATAATTAAATTACTGTTGACTTTTAGTTTAAAATCAATAAAAGAGTCAGCTATACAAGATGAAAATTTCAAACGAAACAAAAATAGGGGCTCTGACTGCGATCGCCATTACAATAATGATAATGGGTTTTAATTTTTTAAAAGGAAAATCTTTTTTTGGAAAAACCCATACCCTCTATGCCAAATATACAAATGTTCAGGGGCTGGCCCCCTCAAATTCTGTTATGATAAACGGCCTTAAAGTGGGCACAGTATACAGTATTACAACAGATAAAAACATGAAACAGATCCTTGTCAATATGAATCTGACCAAGGATGTTAACATTCCAACAAATTCCATTGCGTTAATTAAACCTTCTTTATTGGGAGTAATCAGTATTGATATTGAACTGGGTGATGCCAGGGACTATATTCCTAAAAATGGCACCATAGCTACTGAAGAAACTACCGGTATATTTAATGATGTACTCAGTAAAGTTAACCCGGTACTTTACCAGGTAACCAAAGCAGTTAGATCCATAGATTCAGTGTTACTGAGTGTTAACCGTGTGCTGGATCCAAATGCGAAAAATAATATCAGTGCCACTTTGGAAAATCTTAATAAAACGACGGCCAACCTCATTAATGCATCTGCTTCTCTACAAATTTTACTCAACACACAAACCGGTGCATTAGCGGGTACTTTAAATAACATGAATTCTTTTACCGGTAACCTGGCAGCCAATAACGATAAGATTACCAGCCTGGTTGACAATCTTGATAAAACAGCAACCAGCCTGTCTAAATTAGATCTTGAAAAAACGTTAACCGTTTTAAACACAACCATTGGCGATTTAAAATCAACCATTGGTAAATTAAACAGTAAATCCGGTACAGCCGGTTTACTGTTAAATGATACAAAACTCTATAATAATCTTACGGCAACAGCCAATAAACTTAACTTACTGATAGATGATCTGAAGACAAATCCTAAAAGGTATATTTCCGTTTCGGTATTCGGTAAAAAGAATAAAAGCACCGGTTTATTGGTACCGTTGCCCGACACGGTAAATGCACCTTACTTTAAACAAAAGTAATTTTACCATTCTTTTATAAAATAAAACCCCAATTTACAGGCTGAAAAAAAACAGAACCCTTGCGATTGAAATTTACCTTCAGCAGATTTTTAATTTTTCTTTTACTCCCCTGCAGTTTTAAATTGGCTGCCCAGCAGATCATTGGTCCTGCCGCTACCGGCGATTCTATCCGCTCCATTCAAATCATACGGGGTAACAGCTTGCGGATGAAAACCATTGATTCGGCAACAATAATAGAAACCATTGCCGGTGATGTTATTATTAAAGAAGGACTTACACTTTATTATTGCGACAGTGCTACCATCAACCGAAGAACAAATACTTTAGAAGCTTTTGGCAATATTCATATTAATGATAACGACAGTATTCATACCTATGCTCAAAATCTCCGCTATATCGGTGCAGACCGTATTGCCCATTTGAAAAAAAATGTAAAACTTACTGATAAAAAAGGGACATTATTTACAGACGATCTTGAATACAATTTAAGAACCGGAATTGCTACTTACAAAAACGGTGGCAGAATTACAAACGAAAAAACCATTCTTACCAGTAAGGAAGGTGTTTATTATGCTGATACAAAAGATGTTTATTTTAAAAAGGATGTACACCTAAAAGATCCTGACAGGGATATATGGTCAGATAGTTTACTCTATAACCTTAAAACAAATATTGCCACATTTATAGCTAATACACATATAGTGGGCAAAGATGGCAGTGTGATAGATACCAAATCGGGTACCTACAACCTGGAAACAGGGGAAGCTATTTTTTATGACCGCACTAATTTTAGCGACAGTACCCGTAGCGGGGTAGCAGACAAAATTGCCTATGATAAAAAGACCGCGATTATGCAGATGGAAGGAAATGCAAAATTGGTAGACAGTGTTAACAAAGTAACCGTATTAGCGAACCAGATATATGCAAATGGCAAATTGAATTCTTTTTTAGCTACCCGTAAACCGGTTATGATATTATACAGGGACGGCGACAGCACTTATATTGCTGCAGATACGCTTTTCTCAGGATTGCGGAAATATGACAGCCTGGAAAGGAAAATTGTAACACAGGATGATACCCTGAAAAAAACAATATCTGTAAATGTTAATTCAACAGATACCTCAATAAGATATTTTTTAGCCTTTCACCATGTTCGTATTTTTAATGACTCCTTACAGGCTGTAAGCGACAGCCTGCACTACTCTACTTCAGATTCAACCTTTAAATTATTTGGCGAGCCGGTTGTTTGGAATGGAAAATCGCAGGTTACAGGAGATACCTTATATATGTACACACTCAACCAAAAACCAAAACGGCTCTATGTATTTAATAATGGTATGATCATCAACAAATCAAACGATTCCATGTTTAACCAAATAGCCGGACGGACTTTGAACGGATATTTTACTGATGGCAGCATTGATTATGTTAGGGTAAAGGGCTCGCCTGCCGAAAGTGTGTATTACACCCAGGATGAAGACAGCGCCTATATTGGTATGAACCGGAGCAGCAGTGATGTTATTGATATTTATTTTGTAAAAAAAGAATTGAACAAAGTAAAGTTTATCAATGACGTTGACGGGGTGTTATACCCTATCCGTCAAATTCCAGCAGACAAAAAAAAATTGAAAGGGTTTATCTGGCTTGATAACCGCAGGCCAAAAAATAAATTGGAATTGTTTGAATAAACCCGGTTGGTTATTCAGAACAATTAAAATTCAGTACAATTGATCTGCAGTTTAAAACCGGTTAATAACATTTTTTGTGCTATAAAGCTGCTTATTTATATAAGTTGATCCAACAGGAATAGTATCCGCTAACTATATTAAAAAGCCAAATTGTAAACAGTGAAAAAAAATACAGCCATTCTGCTTTTTGTTTTCGCACCAATTGTTTTATTTGCACAGGAAGTAAGATTAACCGATTCTGTAATTTTTATTAACAATGTACCTGTTGCTTTTTATGCCAAAGAGATCAACAACTCACCGTTGCGGTATAATGTTGAAGTGTATAATTTTAATGAAGATGTTTTAATAAAAGCTGAAGTAATTAAATTTGAAGCACCGGTTTATGAATTAAAGCCCTTTTATTATTATGAATTAACCTTTCCGCCAACGGGTGATACTTTTGCCATTTATATTGAAGAAGAAGCTTTCCCGCTGGTATTGGGTAATATCATCAGGGACTATAATCTGATCAGTAAAAATAAACTGAACAGAAAAACGGTTCGATATTTTAAGGCCACATATTATGGGGGGCCTGCCCTGCTGGCCAAATTAAAGGTTTATGAAGATTATCTTGACAGAACAAGGTATTACCGGGAACAGGTTAAGCGTGACAGGACCAAACCGGTTAAAATTTTAAACGACCGGGTAATCATGCAGGATGGCAAAAAAATAGGAATGATAACCGAAAGTCAAACATATACCAATAAGGCTATTTATGATTACACTATGGGTATTGAAAAAAATAATATTACCTATACCACAGGCATTTTAAAAGATATAGACATATTTTTCCCTAACCAGCGAAAGGTTGATTTTGATATTTCCGGCAGGATTGATTATGAACATCAACAGACAAAACTCAGGGATATTACCGGGAAAAGCCTGTACAGTATTTCCAAAACTAAAAAAATTGCAGCGGGCAGCTATACAGACCTGCTTTTAAAAAAGATCTGCTATTTAATTGAAGAATATGCCCTGTAATTAAATTTATATAAGATTTGCCAACGCTGTTTTAATTTTTAAAAAGCCCTTTTCAATATTTTCCATACTGTTAGCAAATGAAAGCCTGATGCAATTGGGCTCTCCAAATGCACTGCCGGTAACTGTTGAAACATGAGCAGTATTTAATAAATACATACAAAGATCATCTGCATTTTCAATCTTTTCGCCGGCAGCTGATTTACCAAAATAGTAATTAACCTCCGGAAAAACATAAAATGCCCCCTGTGGTTCACTGCAAACTATGCCAGGCAATTCCTTTAATAATTCCATTACCCTTTTCCTGCGTTTTGTAAATTCGGTAACCATCATTTCCGTAGGCCGCATATCTCCTGTTAAGGCTGTTATCGCAGCCCGCTGCGTTACCGCATTTGTACCACTCGTAACCTGCCCCTGAATCTTTTCACAGGCTTTTGCCACAGCTGCATGAGCTGCAATATAACCCAGTCTCCATCCGGTCATGGCATACCCTTTACTCAATCCGTTTACGATAATAACCCTGTCTTTTATAAAATCGAATTGAGCAATACTTTCATTACGCCCAGTATAAATGATATACTCATAAATCTCATCACTCATGATAAAAACATTGGGATACTTTTTAAAAACCTCCGCTAATTTACCAAGCTCTTCTTTTGAATAAACCGCCCCGCTGGGATTACAGGGTGATGAGAACATAAACAGTTTTGTTTTTTCGGTAATCGCTTCTTCCAATTCAGCCGCTGTAATTTTATACCCGTTTTTAATGGAGGTATGCACCATTTTAACTACGCCTCCGGCCATCCGTACAATTTCAGAATAAGTTACCCAGTATGGTGAAGGAATAATTACCTCATCTCCGGTATCAACAATACTCATTACCGTGTTGGCAATGCTCTGTTTGGCTCCGGTACTTACTACAATCTGATCAGCGGTATAGTCAAGATCATTATCCCTTTTCAATTTTTTACAAACTGCTTCTCTTAATTCAGCATAACCCGAAACGGGTGTATAATGACTGTAATTATCATCTATTGCTTTTTTGGCTGCAGCTTTAATATGATCAGGGGTATCAAAATCCGGTTCGCCTAAACTCAAATCAGTTATATCAAATCCCCGGGCCCTTAATTCCCTGCCCAGTTTTGCCATTTTTAAAGTTTCGGGTTCATTAAATCTTTGCAGCAGTGATGATAATTGCATTTACTTTTTTTTAGATGATGGCAAAAATAACTATTTATCATACGAAAATGTTACTGTTGATAAATTGGGTTTTATTTTATAGTTCCTGTTCAATTCATACTCATAAATAACCTTCCCCAAATTTTTCATAAAAGGAAACCCCACTGTATCATAATCATATTTATCATCATTTAAAACGCCATCACTATTGCAGTAAATAACGGCAGAAACAAAAAACTCAACCTTATTTTTATAGTCAACAACATAAGCTACATCAATCATATGACCGTATGCATCTCCCACTTTATTAAAAATCCGGATATTTTCCGGTGGGTTTTCCTTTCCGGCACCGAAAACTAAAAATTTACAGTAGGTTGGCCAGTAATGCAGCGTATCAGCAGCATAGGGGGGATAAACACTTTCCGTTGGATACTGACTCATGTATTTTAAAACAAAATTCCGGTCATCAGCTGTAATAGTAAACCGCTGATCTGGCTTTACCTTTTCCGGAAATACAAGGCTGATCAAAATGTTATGCAGATCTTCCAGGCTCAAGCGGTTCTTTTTTGAAAAATCCATTGCAGTCTCCATCAACGCTTTTCCTTTGTAATAGGCTTTTCCTAAACTATCATTTCTTAAAAAATAGGTTTCATTATTTCTTTGCTCATTTTGCTGGTACAGTACTTCATTATTACTGTCGAAAAAAGTTACTGGATTGGTACGCCTGTTCTCTTCCTCATTTAAAAAAATATCCAGCCTGTGTAAAATCCGTGCATTGGTATATCCTTTTTTATGCATTTCACTGTTAAAATAGGATTGACCTAAAAATTCATATAAACGGTTGAAGGCATCATTATCGCTCACCAGCAGTATCTTTTTAATGTATTGTGCTATTGAAGGTTTTCCATCTGCTGTTAAAGGATCATTGTAAACAGCTGTTTGTCCGCTGTAAGCAGTTTCTGTTATCATGGCTGTATTTCTGTCAATCCCATTTTCTTTTAACCCATTCAGCTTTTGCAGGGCAAGTAAAACAGCCGGCAGTTTAACGGTAGAAGCAGGATAAAAATACCTTGCTTCATTTACATTAAAATAATGATGCTGAAGATCAGGAATTCCATTTGCCCCCCTGTTGATCTGTGTATAAATGATTTGAACATTTAGATCCATCCGGTGATTCAGAATACGATCAAAGTATTGCGGATACTTTTTGAGTAAGGTTTCTAAAAACCCATCCGTTCTATTCGTATCAGCCACAATAACCGGGGCAATAGTTTCGGTATTATCCATGTTCCGTTGCTGTTTTATAGTACTGCAGGAAAAAAAAATGGCAAATCCGGCGGTTAGTCTCAACAAAGTATTGTTTTTACAAAACATATGATTGGTTTTCAGTGCAAAATGAACAAAATTCTAAAAATAATCATCATTAAAACTAAACAGGTTTTTCCCCTATCTTTGCACACTTCTAAAAATCAACTTAGGAGCTACTAAAAAAACGTTTATTATTATGAAACTAAAAGGTTTAGTTTGGTTTTTTACGATTGCACTTACTGTTATTTCAATTTGGGAATTATCCTACACCTGGGTAGTGCGAAATTATGAGAATTCTGTAACTGCAAAAGCAGAGAAAATAGTAAGGATTACTTTTCCTGATCTAAAGGGAGATGCTAAGACCGAAGCCATAGAATACAGAAAAAAACGTATTCTCGACAGCACCGGTGATCAAAAAATTTACCCGGTTTTTGGAACAACCTACAAACAGTGTAAAGCAAATGAATTAAACCTGGGTTTGGATTTGCAGGGTGGAATTAGTGTAACATTAGATGTAAGCCTAATCGATCTTTTAAAATCATTAAGCAATAATGCAAAAGACCCGCTTTTACTCAATGCACTGAGTACAGCTACCATCCAAAAAAATACAAGTGATGCTGATTTTATAACCCTGTTCACTGATTCCTATATAAAACAAAATGGCCCGGGAAAATTAGCTTCCATTTTTGCAGGAGCAGAAAAAGAAGTTAAGATCAATGATAATGATGCGGCTGTAATAAAAAAATTAAAAACCACTGCTGCCGGTGCCATTAAAGAAACTTATAAAATCTTAGTAAGGCGTATCGATAAATTCGGTGTTGCACAACCTAATATAAATTTTGACGAAAACAAAGGTATTATAAACGTTGAACTTGCGGGAGTTACAGACATAGACAGGGTGCGTAAATTATTACAGGCCTCTGCCCACCTTCAGTTTTGGGAAGTTTACCGGATCGATGAATTAGCTGCTTCTTTAAAGGTTGCTGATGAGAATCTGCAAAACTACCTGAATGGTGTTGACAGCAGTGGAAAAATTGATTCAGCTAAATTACTTGAAAATGTAAATCCTTTTTTCAAAGTAATTAATCCACAAAACCCACAGACTGATCCGGCCACTGGTAAGCAATTCTTTTCATCAAGTATTGGCAGGATTGCTATTCAGGATACTGCTGTATTTAATGAATATATTAATAATGAAGTTGTAAAAAATGCTTTACCTGCTGATTGCAAATTTTTATTTGGGGTTGAGGAAAAAGTAGAAAAGGGAACACAGAAATTTTACCCGTTATATGCTGTTAAAACCCAACTGGGTACTGATAAAGCGCCACTTGAAGGCGAGGGTGTGAAAGAAGCCAGGCAAGACTTTGATGAAAAAGGAAGAGCAGCCATTAAAATGGAAATGACCAGTACCGGATCAAAAACCTGGGCAAGGATGACTGCTAAAAATGTTAACCGCCCCATTGCTATTGCATTAGATGAAATCGTTTATTCGGCACCAAATGTAAACGGCCCCATTGAAGGGGGAAGCTCTGAGATCTCAGGTAATTTTACCGTTTTGGAAGCACAGGATCTTGCTAATATTTTGAAGTCGGGTAAACTTGATGCCCCTGCTAATATTGTTGCCCAGCAGGTAGTTGGGCCTACCCTGGGTAAGGAATCTGTACAGGGCGGTGCTATGTCTTTTGGTATTGCCTTCCTGGTAATATTTATTTTAATGCTGGTGTATTACAACAGTGGTGGCTGGGTAGCAAATATTGCTTTGATATTTAACCTGCTTTTCACCATTGGGGTTTTAACTGCTATGGGTTTTACCCTTACAGCAGCCGGTATTGCAGGCCTGGTGCTGACCATTGGATTAGCTGTTGATACCAATGTTATCATATTCGAACGTATAAAAGAAGAATTAACAAAAGGTAAATCTTACCCGTTGGCAATTAACGACGGTTACAAGCGTTCGCTTGCTCCTGTTATTGATGCGCACGTAACCTCTTTGCTTACCGCTTTTATATTGTTCTATTTTGGTTTGGGACCAGTACTTGGATTCGCTACAACACAAATCATCGGTATCCTGCTTTCCTTATTCTGCGGAATTTTAGTATCAAGATTAATTACTGAAATATGGACAAATAAAAACCGGCATTTAAATTATTTTACCGGCATTTCTAAAAGAATATTTAAACATGCAAGCTATAGATTTATTGAGTTAAGAAAATATGCTTATGTGATTTCTGCTTTTGTATTCCTGGCAGGTATTGCAGCATTCTTTAACGGTTTCCATCTTGGTGTAGAATTTAAAGGTGGCCGCAGTTACACAGTTCAATTTGACAAAGCCGTTAAAAACGACGATATACGTAACGATCTTAAAGTTGCGCTTGAAGGAGATAATGTAACCATTAAAACAGTTGGTGACAGCCGCCACTTAAACATTACAACTGCTTATTTAAAAGGTGTTGATAATGCTGACAGTGCCGTTAAGACCCGGCTGTATCAGGGGCTTAAGAAAGTATTACCTGCAGATCTTACCTATACACAGTTTACTAAAAATAATATCCAGGCTTACTCAACCGTACAGCCAAGTATATCTGATGATTTAAAACGTGGTGCCGTAAAAGCAACCATTTTTGCCATATTGGCCATCTTCCTGTATATCTTCATCCGTTTCCGCGACTGGAGATATTCAGTAGGTACCATTGTAACATTATTACATGATGTGTTGGTTACACTGGCTGTTTTCTCTTTCTTTAAAAACATTGTACCATTCCCGCTGGAGATCGATCAGCACTTTATTGCTGCTATATTAACCGTTATCGGTTTTTCGATGAACGATACCGTAATTGTATTTGACCGGATCCGGGAATACAGCCGGGATATGAAAGGTGCAACCAAAACAAATATCATCAATCGTGCGGTTAATGATACTTTAAGCCGCACCATTATGACCTCGCTGACCGTATTTTTAACTATTTTAATCCTTTTCATTTTTGGTGGAGAGGTAACCCGTGGTTTTGCATTTGCCATGTTGATAGGTGTTGTAACCGGTACCTACTCTTCTATCTTTGTGGGAGCACCCATATTGGTTGACTTTGCAAAAAGCAAACCACTGGGAGCAGCAGATACTGTTGATGTGAAAAAGAAATAATTTAGAAATTGAGTTATACAAAGAGAGCCCCGGTAAGCGGGGCTCTCTTTTTTAGAATAATATCTTTTTATTACACGGCAAAGCTCGTACCGCATCCACAGGTCTTACTGGCATTTGGATTATTAAAAGTAAACCCACGGCTGTTTAATCCCCCCTGCCAGTCAACTTCCATTCCCATCAGATAAATGCCATGCGCCTTTTCCATGATGATATCTATACCATCAATTTCAAAACTTTCATCTTTTTCTGATTTCGAATCAAATCCCAAAATATAGGTCATACCGCTGCATCCCCCGCCCTTTACACCAATCCTTAATGACTTGCTGGTATCAAATCCCGCTTCATTCATTAATCTCTTAATTTCATCTTTGGCCGAAACTGTTAATGTGACCGGTATTGCTGTTGTCGTTTCCATATAAAAATCTTTGTACAAAATTAAATAAAATTGATAACCAGCTTTTACGAAATAAGATTTTTGTTTACCGGTTTCATAGCTTAATAAAAACAACTATTGTCTGCAGAGTCTAAAGCCCTCTCCTTTGTCGCAGACCCCGGTACTTTCGGGGGAGAGGGTTTGGGTGAGGTCAACCGATAAAACCTTAAATTTGCTGTAAATTAATGATCTATGGATTTTTCTGCCGGCCTGGTTCAAAATATTATTTTGGGTGCCATTTTTATGTTTTTTATTGCGATAGCCTGGCTTTTGGCTGAGTTTAAAGGGATGAAGGATGAAATACAGGAACGGTTAGGTATAAATAATGAAGTTTTAAAATTACGGCTTCAGGCACTCGAAAGGTTTACTTTATTTGCCGAAAGGGCTTCTTTAAAGAGTTTAATTTCACGTACTTCTTCTTCAGGTATGTCCGTTATTGATCTGCAACTTGCCTTGTTAGATACTTTACGGTCAGAATACGAATATAATGTAAGCCAGCAAATTTATATCAGTCCCGAAATGTGGAAAGCAATCGGAAATCTTAAAGAACAGAATATTTTCATCATTAATCAAATTGCGGCGACACTTCCTTCCGATGGCAATGCCTTTGAATTAAGTAAACAAATATTGGAATATGTGGCAAGTACCCATGCAGAACTGAATACGGTTGTATTAAGTGCGCTTCAATTTGAAGCAAAACGGTTATTATAAAAATTATGGCTCCGGATAAGAAAATATTTACAGATTCAGGTATTGAAATAAAAAACATCTATACCCAAAATGATCTTTCACAAATCGCCGCTCCGGAAAGTGAAGGGGCTGGAATTTTTCCTTTCACCCGCGGTGTACAGTCAAATATGTACAGGGGTAAATTATGGACCATGCGGCAATACGCCGGTTTTTCTACAGCCGAAGAAAGCAATCAACGGTATCATTATTTATTAAGCCAGGGTGTAAATGGATTAAGTGTGGCATTTGATCTGCCTACACAGATCGGTTACGACAGCGATCATCCGCTTGCAGATGGGGAAGTTGGTAAAGTAGGGGTTGCCATTGACAGCCTTGAGGATATGGAGATCTTATTCAAAGGGATCAGGCTTGATGAAGTAACCAGCTCCATGACGATCAATGCAAGTGGGTTTATCTTACTGGCATTTTATATTGCCATGGCAAAAAAACAGGGCGCTGATCTGAAAATGATATCCGGTACCATACAAAATGATATTTTAAAAGAATATGCGGCAAGAGGAACTTATATTTATCCCCCCCAGGCATCAATGCGAATCATCACCGATATTTTTGAATGGTGTGCCAAAGAAGTTCCCAAATGGAATACGATCTCCATTTCAGGTTATCATATCCGTGAAGCAGGCAGTACGGCCGTTCAGGAAATAGCTTTTACATTGAGTAATGGCAAAGCCTATGTTCAGGCAGCATTACAAAAGGGTTTAGATATAAATATTTTTGGCAAACGCCTGTCCTTCTTTTTTAATGCGCATAATAATTTATTTGAAGAAGTAGCAAAATTCAGGGCAGCCAGGCGCATGTGGGCAAACATTATGAAAGAGCTGGGTGCTACAGATGACAAAGCAATGATGCTGCGTTTTCATACCCAAACCGGGGGCAGTACTTTAACGGCACAACAACCTTTTAATAATATCAGCCGGGTAACCATTCAAACCTTAGCGGCCGTTTTGGGGGGAACTCAATCATTACATACCAATGGATACGACGAGGCATTAAGTTTGCCAACTGAAGAAGCTGCAGGCATTGCATTACGTACCCAGCAAATTATTGCTTTTGAAAGTGGTGCTCCTGATACGGTTGATCCCCTGGCAGGAAGTTATTTTATTGAATCGCTTACGAACGAAGTAGAAGCCGCTGCCTGGAAATTGATTGAAAAAATTGATGCCATGGGTGGAAGTGTGGCTGCCATTGAGCAGGGTTTTATTCAGGATGAAATTGCAAAAAGTGCTTACGAATACCAGCGCCAGATCGAGCAAGGTGAAAAAATTATTGTAGGTGTAAATAAATTTCATACAAATGAAAAAAAATCAATTCCCGTTTTCAGGGTTGATGAACATGTACAAACACTGCAGGTTGAAAAACTGAAAGCTTTAAAATTAAAAAGAGATTATACTAAAGTAAAAGCCTCTTTGAAAACCTTACATGAAAAAGCAGTTAGTACCGAAAACATTATGCCTGCTGTACTGGAAGCGGTTGAAAATTATTGTACCCTGGGTGAAATTTCTGATGAGTTACGGAAAATTTTCGGAGAATATAAATAACCCCCATTATTTTTCATGGTCAGGCCTCTCCGGCTTTAGTAGTATTTAAATAAATTACTTCCCGGTTAGGCTTTACCTGAATTTTAGCAACCTCTTTTTTACAGGAAATAAATTTCTGATCAGCTTTGCATTCCTTTTTTTATTCAACCTCATTAACAAAAAAATCCCCCGAAAAAATCGGGGGATTTATATAACAAGCAAAAGTTAATTATTGTATCACGATCCTGCACATGGTTAAACGGTTACCGTTTACGTCACCAATTTCAACCCAGTACAGGCCTTTACCATATTTACGCATATCAACATCCATCCGGTCATAAGGCCTTCCAATAGTGTAAAGTTGCGTTAACACCCGGTCGCCTTTGGCATCATATACCGTTAAGGTTCTTGGCAACACATTGTTTGCCGCACTATAATACCTTACCTGGAACTGTCCGCTGTTTGGATTAGGATAGATATAACATCTGCCCGTAATGGAATCAGTGATCGATACCGTATTGGATGTATTGGTACAACCATTAACATCTGTAACAGTTAACCGGTAATCTCCCAAACGGTCAACATCCACACTGAGTACTCCGGTGTTGGCACCGGCTACTGGAGCTCCGTTTCTGAGCCAGGTATATCCACCCGGTGCAGCTGCAAAAGGCGTAACTGTTGATGATAAGGTTGTTACCAGTCCGGGGAACAGCTTAAGATATGGTGAAGCTGTTATCACAACTGTTGGCAATGGATTAACCGTTAATACAGCCTGTCTGGATGTAACTGCAGCACATGGTGCAGCTCCTGTTACAATACAGCGGTAGAAATAACCACTCAATGTTACCGAAGGTTGTGTTACTGATAAAGTAGCCGTTGTAACTCCACTGTAAATACCGCCATTTGCAATATTGCTGTAGGTATTACCATTATTGGTACTAACCTGCCATTGGTAACTGTGAGGACCTGTTCCTACGGTTACTGCAGCCGTAAAAGTAGCTACCTTATCTGTACAGATCGTTTGGTTTGCCGGCAGATTTGTATTAAGTACTGTTGGTTGATTAACCGTTACAACTACTGTCCGCGCCGGTGAGGTACA